>JBEKEJ010000171.1:0-6555 GCA_050013895.1 Verrucomicrobiota bacterium
CGTCATGGCCACACCGCAATATCAGGTGACGTGAAAACAATTCGTCCTCGTTCTCCTTCTCGTTCTCGTCCTAGGAATTTGGGATTCGATTACGAGGACGAGGACGACGACGAGAACGATTGAAATTTATGAAGAACGAAATCTCCCTCCAAACCCGCCGCGAATTCCTGCGGACCACGGTGCTCGGCAGCGCGCTATCGTGGACGGTGCCGGCATTTCTCGCCAACACCTTCGCCGCGTTGCAAAGCGAGGCGGCGGATTCCGCCACGCAAATCATCACCGGCAAGGACGCCACCATCCTCGTCGTGCTGCAAATGGCCGGCGGCAACGACGGGCTCAACACCGTGGTGCCTTATGCAAATGATTTCTACCACCGGGCGCGCCCCAAACTCGGGCTGACCGTGCAACAGATTTTGCAATTGAACGGCGAGATCGGCCTGCACAATGCGATGACCGGGTTCAAGGATTTGTTCGACGCCGGGAACCTGGCCGTGGTGCAGGGTGTCGGTTATCCCAACCCGAACCGCTCGCATTTCCGCTCGACGGAAATCTGGCAGACCGCCAGCGATACCAACGAGGTGGAGAAATACGGCTGGCTCGGACGTTATTTCGACAATTGCTGTGCTGGCGCCGACCCGACCGTGGGCGTGACCATCGGCAACCAATTGCCGGAAGCATTTTTTGCGAAGAAGCCCACGGGCATCTGCTTCAACAATCCGCAAAGCTATCGCTTCATGGCCAACGGCCGGCGCGGACCGGGAGGCGAGGACCTGACCGAGGCAGCTTACGAAAAAATGAATGAAGCGGAAATGTCCGGTCCTGCGCCGGATGAAAATTCCGGCGGCAGCATCGGCGCATTGGCGGCGGGAATGCCGATGCAGGGCGGCAAGGCGGTGGACTTCATCGAACGCACCGCGCTCGACGCGCAGGTCAGCTCCGAAGAAGTGCGCAACATCGCCGCGCGCGTCCAGAACCAGTCGACCTATCCGGCGTCGCAGCTCGGCAATTCGCTCAAGCTCGTCGCCAAGCTCATCGGCGGCGGCCTGGCGACGCGGATTTATTACGTCTCACAGGGCGGTTACGACACGCACACAAATCAAATCCCCACGCAACAGCGCCTGCTCGCGGAACTGGGCAATTCGGTGAGGGCGTTTGTGGATGATTTGAAGGCGCAGGGCAATTTGCCGCGCGTGCTGGTGATGACGTTCAGTGAATTCGGCCGGCGCGTCGCCGAAAACGCCAATGGCGGCACCGACCACGGCGCAGCGGCGCCGATGTTCATTGTCGGCAACAAGGTGAAGGCCGGTTTGCTGGGGACCTATCCGAGCCTCGCGCCGCAGGATTTATTCGAGGGCGACATCAAATACAACGTGGATTTCCGCAACGTCTATGCCGGCGTCCTGGAAAGCTGGCTGAAAGTGAAGAGCGTGCCGATTCTCGGCCGCCAATTCGAGCCGCTGCAGTTGGTTTGATGTTCAAACACGGACTCTTGGTTTAATCGCGTGCTCCGACGTAGCCTTGGTCAGAGATGAGGGCTGAGAGCATCAAGGGACGAAGACTTGACTTCTTCAAAATTCCAAATTTTCATGTCCTTGCTCGCATTTCAAAAATACACACAAACCTGAAATTTCACGTATCACGCCACATGGCCTTACGTCTTGCAGAGCGGAAGATCTCTTTGGAATATGTGAAAAACGTCGTTCGTTACGCCACAGATGAAAAGAAATTGCAGCAAGGCACGCATAGCGGCGCGCTTAAACGCTTTACAAAAAGCGATGGGAATCGTATTTTAACAGTGATTGGTGAAATCAAACAAAATGATTGTTGGTTAGCCACGGCGTATTATGAAGACTGAGCAACATCGTTTTATTGTTAAAGGCACGAATCCGCCTGTCATCGAGGTGGATTCTCAGGCAAGAGCTGTTTATGTGCGGTTTAAGAGGGCGGCGGTTGCAAAAACTATTCCCCAAGAGTCTGAACACATGCTAGTGGCCGTTGATTTGGATTCAAGGGGTGAGGTAGTTGGTATTGAGGCAGTCGGCTTGCAGTGCTTCACACTGCATGCTCTATTAAAGATGGCATCTGTAAAAGTTCCCAACATGGACTTTTCGCGTGCTCAATACACTCCCACAGAGCCAATCCCCGCTTGATTGGTCAGGTTTCCAACTGTCACCAGGTCAGCTTTCGATCGCGTCATTGCACGCAGGCTGCCAGCGGAGAACGAGATCATGTTCTTCCGTGCAACGGGCAGCCTGACCCGTGGTGGAATAATGGATATGGACATGCGTGGCGCCATTCGCAATGGCGTCGGCCAGCGTCACGTGACCCTCAAGCCGCTGGTGCAGGTCGCGGGTTTGCGCAATGTAGAGCGGAATCCAACCACCATCCTCGGATTGTTGGGCATAAATGTAATTGCCGGGCAGCGGCTTGAAAGCAGTGTCAATGGGATGAATCTCGTATTGATACCTGGTGCCGGATTGCCCGGGCCAACTGAAAAACAAGGATGACGCGTTCTGTGAATCCAGGTGACGACCGAATAAGTGTTTTAGCAAGTTCACCTTACTCAAATCAGTCCATTAAATGAGCACTTTGTCAAGCGCTGAATCTTGTTGCAGTCAAACTGGTTAACTCAGTTCTCGTGGATACAGCCGTGTCCCCGCAGTCAAAGGCCGGGTCAAGGACGCGATCGGGGCGTAGGACAGGCGTCGCGCCTGTCTCCATCTTCATCAATGGCACTCACTATTGATTCTCGCGCAAGCGGGTCGCGAATCATGGTTGGAAACGGAGCGCGGCGTTCACGCCACTTGGACGAGCGAAATGAAAGCGGGCTAGGCAATTTCAGCGTCTGGTTACTGCGGAAGATGATGCGGGCTGAAGCCCGCGGCCCGTTACTTAATTCTGTGGGTTTCAATAATGGGTGGGAATTCGTGGCCGCGACCCTTCAGCTGGAAACCGAGGTTTCATGAATTTTAGAGACAAGCGCGACGCCTGTCCTAATGCATGGATACGGCTAACCTGGTGACCAAGCAGTAACTGAAATGAATTTCAGTTTGCGTCTTTGGCTTCGCGCGGCAGAATCCCGTTCATGCCCAAAGTTCCGAACCCGGACGACCGTGACCCCTTCCCGCCACCGCCGATGAACCGCCGGCATTTTCTGCGTTGCAGCGCCGTGTTCGGCGGCGGCGTAATGTTGTCGCCGCTCCTGCTCCACGCAAGTGATGCTCCGGCTGCCGCGCCGGCTGCGTCGTTGCCCTGGTACCGGCAGCCACTGTGCATCCTGCAAACCGTGCTGCGGGAAACGGATGCCCGGAATTACGATGTCGCGGCGGTGGTCGGTTACATCAAGAAGACCGGCTACAACACGCTCATCGTCAACGCGGGCGGCATTGTGGATTTCTTCCAAAACCCGCTGCCGGCCGCGAATCTCAATCCTTTCATGGGCGATCGTGACATCCTGCACGAGATCACCACAGCCTGCCGCGCGGCGGGACTGCGCGTCGTGGCGCGGGTGGATTTTCGCGGGGTCGAAGAGCAGGTGTTCCGGCAACATCCCGACTGGTTCAGTCTGGACGCGGCGGGAGATCCGTTGCAACTGGATTACACCCGTCCGCGGCTTTACGCCTCGTGTTACACCGGTTATTACCGGAACGAACACGCGCAGGAGTTCATCCGTTACCTGTTTACGCATTACCCGTTGGACGGCATCTGGCACAACAGCGTCGGCGTTGATTCCATCTGCTATTGCGCCCGTTGTCGTGAAAGTTACCAGCAGGCCGCCGGAGCGCCGGTGCCGGACCCTGCGTCTGCGTCCCCGGCGGCGCTGGATCGTTACATGGTCTGGAAGGCCTCGACCGCCGACCAATACATGGCGCGGATGCAGGCGGCGGTGAAGGCGTTTAGCGACGACAAGGCCTATGCCGCCGAGGTCTTCAGCATGTTTAATCCCGGCGGCCGCATCAATTCCGGCATTGATCTTTACAACGCGCGGGACCATTTCGATTTCATGGTCGGGGTCGCGTTTCCCATTGAAAGCACCGAGCCCACGCGGTTTGCGGAATTGAATTATGCCGGCACCGTCGCGCGGTTCATGAAATCCATGGCGCCGGAGAAGGAGGCGGTCGTTCTTTACGGCGAGAACGGCACGCTCCACCGCTACATCATGGACCCGCCGGTGGACCTGCGGATCTATCTTTGGGAGGCGCTCGCGGCGGGCGGCCGTTTCTGGAACACCAATTTCACCGGGTCGTATCCCGACGCCACGAGCGACCGCCGGAACGCCTTCAACGACGTCGAGGCCTGCCAGTTTGTCCGTCGGCACCAAAAGCTCCTCGCGCAACATGTGCCGGTGGCGGCCGCCGGCGTTTATTATTCCCGCCCGACCCGTTTGTTTTATCGCCGTCCGTCGGCGGAAGGGGACCGTTTTGATGCCGGCATCAAAGGGGTGGAGCGCGTTCTGGTGGAGGGGCACATCCCGTATGATTTCATTCCCGACGACCAGCTCAGTCCCCAGCGCCTGCGCCGGTATCGCGTGGTCATCCTGCCCAACGTCCGGTGCCTGACGCGGGCGGAAACGGACCAGCTCAGGGGTTTCGTCCGGGACGGCGGCAATCTGCTCGCGACGTTTGCGACGAGCCTGAACGACGTTGACGGCGCGACGCGGGCCGACTTCGGCTTGGCGGACGTGTTTGGTTGCAGCTTCACGGACAAAATTGCCGACACCCGCCAGGATTGCTACCAATACATTTTACAGCCGAAGCATCCCTTGGTGGCCCCTGACAGCGGAGCGACGGAACTGTTGTTCAACGCCGGCCACACACTCCTGTGCCGTCCGGTGCCGGACGCGGAGGTGATTTGCACGCACGTGCCGGAGGGGCACAACCAGCCGCCCGAAAAAGCCTGGGTCGAAGCCTGGTCGCGCGAATTTCCCACCGTGGTCGGGCACCGCTACGGAAAGGGCAACGTGCTCTATTTTGCCAACCAGCCGGATCAGATCAGTTACGACGTCGGGCATCCGGACGCGCGGAACCTCCTGTTGCGCGGCGTCAGATTACTGGCCGGTTCGCCACTGCCTGTGGAAAGCACCGCGCCGGAAAGCGTGCACGTGGGCTTAACACAATCGCTCTCATCGCCGGGCCAATATATCATGTCGCTGGTCAACACCACTGCGGAACCGGTCCGGCCGGTGCGGCGTTTGTTGCCGGTGTTCGACCTGGAAGTGAAGTTGCATCTTGCCGGGCGTGAACTGGCCGCTCATCAAGTGTTGCGGGCGCAGGGCAAATGTCGCGTGGAAGCCCGCGGCCCGGACGTGCGGGTGCGAGTCGCCCGGCTGGACGATTTCTTTGCCATCCATCTCCAAATGCGGGGCTGAAAGGACCGGTTCCGTTCAACCCGAAAACCGAAGTTGGGGAGCACACCCGCCCCGGGTGTTGCTGGACGCGCCTCGCGTCCAGCCTCTTGCGCGCGTGACGGGCGCCGGTGTTCTGGAAGTTTCGCTGCGTCCGATGTTTTCCGCGAGGGCGCGGAAAACCGCACCCGGGGCGGGTGCGCTCCCCATCAATTTCTTTTTCAGGGTCAACCGGCCGGGGCTTTTGGCGGGGCGGTGCTTTTGCGTTCGATGAATTCGGCAGTCAGGCGTTTGAGTTCCGGACGCTGGCCGTTCAGCAGTTGCATCATCGCTTCCACCGCGGCGACGCCCAACCGGAATTTCGGCTGGCGAATCGTCGTCATCGGCACGCGAAAATGTTCGGCGACCATGACATTGCCGAACCCGGCGACCGAGATGTCCTCTGGTATCCGCAGACCCTGCGCGAGCAGGGTTTCGGCGCAGCCGACGGCGACGAGGTCGTTCACCGCCTGGACGGCGGTGGCGTTGGACGATTCGTTGAGCATTTGCAGCGTGGCCTTGGCTCCGTCTTCAATCGTGCTGCCGGCTTGAAAGATGAGCCGGTCGTCCACTTCCAGGTTGGCCTCGCGCAACGCGCGGCGATAGCCTTCCAGCCGTTCCTGCGACCACGGCGAGGCGGATGGGCCGGTGAAATAGGCGATGCGTTTGTGGCCAAGCTTCAACAAATGTTGCGTGATGGTGTAACTGGCGATCAATTCCTCGATTTCAATGCTCACGAACGTTTTGCAGAACGACGCGGGCGGGCCGAGCAAAACGGTCGGCGTCCGGCGCACGAGCAGTTCTTGATAGATGCGGGCCTCCGGGTCCATACGATAAACCGGCGAGATGAACAAACCATCCACGCGGCGCGACAGCAGCCGCCGGATGCAAAACTCCTCTCGTTCCGGCAGGTTTTGGGTGTGGGCGAGCAGGAGGTCGTAGCCCAGCTCGTGAGCCTTTTCCTCAATGGCGAAAAACACCCGCGCGAAAACGGGGTTGGTGATGGATGGAATGACGACGCCGAACAGCTTGGTCGTGCGCGAGCGCAAGCCCTGCGCGGTCGAGTCGGGAACGTAGCCCATTTGTTGCGCCAGCAGCTTGATGCGCGACCGCGTCGCCGCCGATACGTCGGGTGCGTCGCGCAGCGCCTTGGAAACCGTCATCACGGAGAC
>JBEKEJ010000172.1:0-6548 GCA_050013895.1 Verrucomicrobiota bacterium
ATCATCAGCAATTTGTGGATCGTTTGTGGCTGCACGGTCTCGGAGCCACGGGGATTTTATATGCGATTGGCGTGGTGATTTACTTTTGCGCGACCGGTTTTCTGGCCATGCAAACGCACAAGGTTGAGCGGGCGGTCGCGGACATCAGCGGCAGTTACACCAATGCGATTCGGCTCAAGGCGCGCTACGGGGTGCTCCAGGAACGGCAGGAGTTGAAATACGCCGCATTGGACTGCTGGAAAGTCATCGCCGAGCAATTGCCCGAAGGCATCTCACTGCAACGGTTCAGCTTCGCCAACGGGAGCAAGCTTACCCTCAGCGGGACTTGCGGGTCGGACCAGCTTGGCCTGATCACCGACAAGGAAGGTTTTTATGACCAGGTGAGGAAGGCAAAGCTGCCGAACGGCCAGGCGATGTTCAATTCCAATCCCAACAGCAGCGAGCAACTGGTCATTCACCAGGCTGGCAACAAGGTGACGTGGAATTTCGGCCTGGAATTGCAGCGTGCGGAGGCGGAGCCCTGATGAAAAAATATTTCCTGCAATTGCGCCCGTTGGAGCGCCGGCTGGCCGTCGGCGGGTTGGTGGCTCTGATTGTCGTGCTGAACGGGTGGCTGGTCTGGCCGCACTTTTCAGACTGGGGCAATTTACAAGGCCGGCGGGGCGAGGCGCAAAAGAAATTGAAGCTTTACCAGGCGGCCGTGGCGCAAATTCCCGATTATCAGGCGAAGGTGAAGAATTTTGAAAGCCAGGGCGACATTGTCGCGCCGGAAGACCAGGCCATCAATTTTACGCGCGCCATCCAGTCGCAATCCGCACAAAGCGGCGTCGCCATCGTCAACACCTCGCGGCAATTGACGCACACGAACGACGCGTTTTTCGTCGAGCAGATTCAAACCATCAATGTCACCGCCGCGGACGAGCAACTGGTGGACTTCCTGTACAAACTCGGCTCCGGCGCTTCGATGATCCGCGTGCGCGACCTGGAACTCCAGCCCGACGCCGCGCATCAACATCTTAGCGCAGGGATCACGCTCGTCGCCAGCTATCAAAAGAACCCGGCCGCCCCGGCCGGTTCGAAATCTGCAACCGCCAAAGCAAAATGAAAACGACCCGCCTTCGCTCCCATCTCCGCTTTGCTTCGACGCGGCAAGTCGCTTCGGCGCGGCAAGCCATGAAAAATTGCAACCGGAACATTATGAAAACGACCACACTCGCCCTGATATTATTTTTAACCGGCTTTGATCTTCGGGCGCAACTGCCTCCGGCCGCCAACGTTGCGCCGACACCGTTCCCCGGACCGCGGTTCCCGATGGGAACCAACGGCCTCCCGGTGCGCCCGGCGATTCCAGGCACGCCTGCGCCAGCTGCTCCGGCGACTTCGGCGGGAGCGGCCAATCCGATGGCCCCCGCGACACCGCCCGCCACCGCGGCGCCGAGCAACACCGCGGCGCCCGCACCCGCCTCAAGCGCAGCGGTAGAAACCGAAGTTCCCGGTTACCGTTACAATTTTCAGGGAGTGGATGCAAATCAAGTGCTGGATATCTACGCGGATTTGGTCGGGCGCACGGTGTTGCGGGCGGGACTGCCGAATGCGTCCATTGTGCTGCACACCCAGTCGGACTTGACCCGCAGCGAGGCCATTCAGGCGTTGCAGGCGGTGCTCGCGCTCAACGGCATCTCCCTCGTCAACATTGGCGACAAATTTGTCAAGGCACTGCCGTCAACCGACGCGAATTCCGCGGCCGGGCGGCTGGATTATTCGGCCACGACCAACTTGCCGGAGTTGGGGTCATACGTGACGCACATTGCGCAGTTGAAATACGTGAAGCCCAGCGAAATGGTGCAGATCCTCACGCCGTTCGCCAAATTGCAGAACTCAATTCTGGCGATTGACAACAACGGCATCCTCGTCCTCCGCGACTACGCTGAAAACGTGAAACGGATGCTGGAAATGATTGACCGCATTGACGTGAGCGTGCCGGCGGAATACATCTCCGAAGTCATACCCATCAAATATGCGATGGCGGAAGACATCGCCAACGCCCTGGGCAGCCTCGGCGGCAGCGGCGCGACCGTGAGCGTTGGCGGTTCGAGCGCGGCCGCGCCCATCAGCGGCATAAACTCGCGAGCCGGCGGCGCGATGGGCGCCACCGGAATGGGCGGCGCCTTTCCGGGCGGCGCCGCTAACCAGCCGCGGACGTTGGGCGCGCAGGCCAATCCCGGCGGCACGCCAACGACTGGAACCAGTTTCCAACAGCGGTTGCAAGCCATCATCAACCGCAGCAGCGGTGGCGCCGGCGGCCAGCAGGACCAAATCCAACTTTTTGGCCAGACCAAGATCATTGCCGATCAGCGCGCCAATGCGCTGCTGGTTTTCGCCACGCGACCGGACATGGTCACCATCACGAACATCATCAGCAAGCTGGACGTGTTGCTGTCCCAGGTCCTCATCGAATCGGCCATCATAGACTATTCGACGGGCCCCAACACCCTTAATTTCGGGATTTCCGCGGCGCAGAGTCCAAAGACTTTCTCCGGCAACGCTGCGAACGTCACCAGCGGTACGACCGCCGGTGCGGGCGGCATAAACAACAGCTCATCGGGCTCGCCCTTCCTTAATCTGTTCAGCCTTCTTACTGGCGGCAGTTTGTCGAACAACGTCTTCGGCAACAACCTCCCGGGTGGCTTGAGTTATTTCGGAAACATTGGCCCGAACTGGGACGTGGCGTTGACGGCGGCGGCGCAGGACAGCCACGCCAGCATCATCCAACGCCCGCGCATCCAGACCTCGCAGGCCAAGCCGGCGCAGTTCTTTGTCGGCGACACCGTGCCTTACATCACCGGCTATGGCAATTACGGCTATGGCAACCAATCCAGCTACTCGCAATTGTCCGTCGGCGTGGAACTTGACGTGACCCCCTTCATCAATCCCGATGGCCTGGTGGTCATGGACATCCAGCAGGAGATTGACGATCTCAACGGCTTCACGACCATTCAGAACATCGGCGACGTGCCCAACACCATCAAGCGCACGCTGTCGTCCGAAGTCGCCGTCAGGGACCGCGACACCATCATGCTGGGCGGCTTCATCAAATCCAACAAATCCACCAGCCGTTCCGGCGTGCCGCTGTTAATGGACATCCCGCTGCTGGGCAACCTGTTCACCCAGCGCAGCGACAAGAAGCAACGCGAGGAACTGATCGTGCTCATGCGGCCCACCGTCTTGAAGACGCCCGAACTCGCTGCCGCCCAGGCCGTCGCGGAGGAACGACGGCTGCCGGGCGTCTCTGCCGTCGAGGCGGAAGACGTGGCCGCCGAGCGCAAACAGGTGGAGGCCGAGCGCAAGGCGGAACTGAGGCACAGCCGGATCGAAGGCAGCAACCGCGGCTTTTATAACGTGCCGGCGACGAATTCGGTCGCGCCTCAAAGCCAGGACAACGGCTTTTTCGGCCCGCCGCCGGTTGGGCCGCTGAACACCAATTCTGCCGCGTCGCCCGAGCCGTGACGTTCCGCGCCGGACGCGGAAAAAGGCGCGGCGGGTTGTGCGCGAAGAACCGGACAGGCGGGATTGAACCGACCATGAAAACTTGCAACCTTGGGGGAATTTTGCCAGGCTTGCCGCCGGCATGAAATCCGGGGTTTCTCTTCGTGGCATGAAAATTTTTCTCCAAACCCGAATGGTCGTGCTGTTGGTGGCTGGGTTGATGGCTCCCGGTTCGCGGGCCAGCGCACAGCTCGGAGTTTCCGTCACCAGTTCCGCAAGTTCCATCCTGGTGAGCAATTCGGTGACTTATACCATCAGCGTGACCAATTTGACGACGGGATTCTTCCCGGTCTTCGTGACGAACACGTTCCCGGCCACCGCCCAGCTCCTGGGCGCTGCATTTACCTTGAACTCGGGCAACACGTTCACCAATGCAAATGGTTTTTCGTTCAGCACCACGCTCGCCAGCGGTGCGCCGGCACAAATGACTGTGCAGGCCGAGCCGACACAAGCCGGATTATTCACCAATACAGTTTCGGTGTTTGCTTCAGGCCTGACCAATTTCACCACCAACCTGGTTGCACAGGTTACCAACGCTGCAGCGCCGCAGATTGACCTCGGCGTGACCATCAGCGAACCTGCCCAGGCCGTCATCACCAACGATTGGATGACCTATGGGGTGACGGCAACCAATTCCGGCCCGAATGCCGCAAGCAGTGTCGCTCTCACCAATGCCTTGCCGCCCGGTGTGGGATTGAAAGGCGTTTCCCCGACGAACCAGAGCTTCTTCACCGCCGGCAGCAATTTGATCTTTAACCTGGGCACGCTGACGAATGGCGGCTACGCGAATCTGCAGTTCACCGTCCAGCCGACCAATGCCGGCGTACTGACGTTTTCCGCGTCCATCGGCGCGCCGGCTTTGCTCGACACCAACCCCGCCAACAACTCGGCCAGCACCAACATCACCGTCATCACTTATCTTCCCGGCCAACTCGTCGCCGTCACCAACTCGGCGCAGGGTTACAACCCGCAAAACGGGCTGGTGGAGCAGTCCATTGCCGTGATGAACCCCGACACCAATGACGTTCCGGCCGTGCGGGTGGTCGTGACCGGTTTGACCAACCGCTTGTTCAACGCCGTCGGCACCAATAACGGCGCTCCGTTCGTGGTGTATAATGCCGCGCTGAATGCGAATCAGAGCGTGAATATGCTGCTGCAATATTCCGCGGGCGCTTATTTTCCATTCACCAACGGTCAGTTGCACGCCTTTGCCGTGCCGGTTTCCGACTGGTCTCCGCCGATCGCAACCACAACGAGCACGAACCTCAACCTCACGCGCATCGTCCGGCTGTTCAACGGCAATATGCTGATCGAATGGCCGGCCGTCACCAACCGGACCTACACGGTGGTTTACAGCGACAACGTCTTGTTTTCCAACGCCATGATGGCGCCGCCATCCGTGGTGGCGCCGGCCAATGAAGTGCAATGGATTGATTACGGCCCGCCCACGACGGTGAGCGCGCCCACGAACACCGGTTCACGCTTTTATCGCGTGTTCCTGAATCCCTGATGCCATGCAGGCGCGATTTCATTATTTTAAGACCCCGGCACAACGCCTGATTCGCCGCAGCGGCGACTCGGCAGAGCGCCGCACTCTTGGAACGGACAAATCGTCCGGCTTTCTGCCGAAAGCCGCCACGTTTGTTTGGTGGTGTCTGGCCGGTTGTCTGGCCGGCCTGGCGGTGCACGCTTCGGCCCAGCCGGAAGTTTATGGCAACCCCGACTCGAGCGCTTTTATCAGAATCCCCAGCGACGCGGATGACTGGACGCGCCATTTTCGCATCGGCGCACTGGTCGGAATGAACATCAGCGCCCATTTCAGCATGAACGGCTCTGCGTTTCCCCTTTCCGGCAACGATCCGGGCCGCGGGATTTTTGACGACGGCTATGTGCGGGCGGACAATACTGGAAACGCCTTCGGCCAGACGGGCTACTGGGGTTACCGGAACGCGTCCCAGTACGACCCGGCGGCGCACACCCTGACCATGCACGCCGCCTCCTCATTCGCCGCTTCCGGCAGCGCCACCGAAAGCGGTTCGGCATTTGCCGGATTCGACATGGCCTACGGCGACAATTTGTGGTATTGGAAACACGCCCGCGTCGGCTGGGAATTGGGCTTTGGCTTGCTGCCCATCAGCATCACGGACAACCATCCCGCATCGGCCTCAGCCAGCCAGTCAACTTACACTTTCAGCACTGCGTCTGCTTTCAACCCTGGTGGCATTGTTGTGCCAACCGCGCCTTACCAGGGGGGCTTCGACCGGGATGGTGAACCGACCATTTCCAGCACGTACAATCTGCCGGTAACGACAACCAACTACTCTGGATCCGTGGCCGGTTCGCATACATTGGACGTGACGCTCTATACCCTGAGATTAGGACCGTCGTTTTATTGGGATTTGACAGACCACGTCGGCATGTCGCTGGGTGCCGGCCCCGCCATCGGCATTGTGTCCGGCAGTTACAAATACGATGAGATCATCACCGCCGGCCGCGTCAGCGCCCGTAACAGGGGACAGATGAGCGCGACCGATCTGGTTCTTGGCGGCTACGTGAACGCAGCAGTGATGTATCACGTGGTGGACAACGGTGACATTTACCTCAGCGCGCAATACATGCCGATGAGCGACGCCACCATCAGCGGCGGCGGCCGGGAGGGGCGATTGGATTTGGGAGGACAAATCTACTTTTCGGTCGGCGTCAGTTGGCCGTTTTGAAAATTCCCCGGCGGCCGCCCGGTTCATTTCTCCGGCGGCGGGCCGGGGAAAAGATCGCCGCCCGGCAACAATTCCCCCAGGCTCCGGAGCGGGTGCAGCGGCATCAGCAGCAATTTGGGGACATAAACCGGTTCGGGCTTCGGATTCCTCAGCGTGCCGGTGACGTGATATTCGAACAATTTGCTCACCGGCCACAGCGCCGTGCTGACCAGCGGCCCGACCACCCATGTGTCGCGCAGCAACTGCGCCGTGACCCGCGCGTTCACGTTCTCCTTCAAATCCACC
>JBEKEJ010000173.1:0-6370 GCA_050013895.1 Verrucomicrobiota bacterium
GATAAAATCCAGTTTGCGCAGCATCGCTTTCAGTTCGTCGTCGCTGAGTTGGTGTGTGTTGGCGGAGGTGTAGTCCTCAAAAGTGGCGATCTTCTTTTCCCCCTGCTCGAAATAGAGGGCATAGTTCAGGTCCCGGGTGTCGGAACTGATGCGATAGTATCCACCCAAATCCTCGGCTCGAACCATTTCCTCCCGATTTAGCAGGCTCTCATGTTTTTTTTCGCCATGCCGCGTGCCGATGATGCGGACTTCGGTCTCCGCCTTGAATATGTTCTTTAACACCCGCGCGAGCTGGCCGATGGTGGCCGCCGGCGCTTTTTGCACAAACGAGTCGCCCCCCCGGCCGTTCTTGAAGGCAAACAGCACCAAGTCCACGGCGTCATCCAGCGACATCATGAACCGGGTCATGTCCGGATCGGTGATCGTGATCGGTTTGTTGGACTTGATCTGGCTGACGAACAGCGGGATCACCGATCCTCGCGACGCCATGACGTTGCCGTAACGAGTCACACAGATGGTGGTTTCATTTTTCTTCAGATCGCGGGACCTGGCCACGGCGACCTTCTCCATCAGGGCCTTCGACATGCCCATGGCGTTGATGGGATAAACCGCCTTGTCGGTGCTGAGCACGATTACGTTCTTGACCCCGTTGGCGATGGCGGCATTGAGCGTGTTTTCCGTGCCCAGAATGTTGGTATAAACGGCCTCGATGGGATAGAATTCGCAGGAGGGAACCTGCTTCAGCGCGGCGGCGTTAAACACATAATCCACGCCTCGCATCGCGCCGCTGATGCTTTTAAACTCACGCACATCACCAATGTAGAACTTCAGTTTGGGATGGTGGAGTTCATTCCGCATGTCGTCCTGTTTTTTTTCGTCGCGGCTGAAAATGCGAATCTCGCCGATATCCGTGTGCAGGAACCGCCGGACGACGGCATTCCCGAATGACCCTGTGCCGCCCGTAATCAACAGTATTTTGTCTTTAAACATGTCGTTTTCCTGTGAAATGCTTGCCAGCCGCAAGATTATCAAACATCAGCGGGCAGGTCAAACCTGCTCTTTGCCCGATGGTTGGTGTAAAGGCCGTGGTCCGTATGACACCAAGAGCCAGTTCGAGTTGCGACAGCTCGGCGTGACGATGGAAAATCTCATGACTTCAAATTCTTGCACGGAATCGTTGCGCGATGGGAATGCGCCGGCCCATGCCGAAGGCGCGCGCCGACACCTTCAATCCCGGCGCGGCCTGCCGGCGTTTGTATTCGCTGAAATTGATTTTGTTGATCACATCGTTGACCACGCCGGCGTCAAAGCCGCGGCGGATGATTTCCTCTTTGCTCGAATTTTTCACCACGTAAAGGTCAAGGATCGCGTCAAGCGTTTCGTAAGGGGGCAGCGAATCCTGGTCCTTCTGGTTGGGCCGCAGCTCCGCGCTCGGCGGCTTTGAAATGGAAGCGGCGGGAATGATTTCGCGCCCGCGGCCCGCTCGCGACGCATAGTCGGAGTTTACCCAGCGCGCGATCTTGTAGATGTCCGTCTTGAAAACGTCCGCGATGACGGCCAGCGCGCCGCACATGTCGCCATAAAGCGTGCAATAACCGACGGCCATCTCCGATTTATTGCCGGTCGTCAACACCAGCGCGCCGAATTTGTTCGACAGCGCCATCAGAGTCACGCCGCGCAACCGCGACTGGACATTTTCCTCGGCTTCATTTGGCCTGGCGCCGGCAAAAACCTTCTCCAGTTGTTTTTCGACCGATTGAAAAACCGGTTCAATCGGCAGGACCTCGTAACGGATGCCGAGATTCTTCGCGAGCGCCCCGGCGTCGCGCAAGCTGCCTGCGCTCGAATAACGCGCGGGCATAGAAACGCCCAGCACTTTGTCGGGGCCGAGTGCGTCAGCCGCAAGCACCGCCGTGAGCGCCGAATCAATGCCGCCGGACAGGCCGACAATGACCGATTTAAAACCGCATTTCCGGACATAATCGCGGATGCCCAGCGAGAGCGCCGAAAAAATTTGTTGCTCGCGGACGGGCCATTCAATTTTTGCCGGCGCCAAGTCGGCATCCAGGTCGGCAATGAAAACGTCCTCGGCAAACCCCTTCCCCAACGCCAGCGGTTCGCCGTGGCGATTCAACGCGACGCTGTGGCCGTCAAAAATCAATTCGTCGTTTGCGCCGACGAGATTGACCTGCGCCAGCGGCACACGCTCATCGCGCGCAACGCGCTGGAGCATTGCCAGGCGGGTTCTTTCCTTGCCATCGTGCCACGGCGACGCGGAAATGTTCAGGATGATTTCCGCGCCGTGCGAAATCAGTTCCTTGATGGGATCGCGCCGGTAGAGCCGTTCCGGCCAGAAATCCGCGTCGTTCCAGATGTCTTCGCAGATCGTGATGCCCAGCTTGCGTCCATTGAACACAAACGGTGAGATGGTCTCGGCCGGTTCGAAATAGCGGTCCTCGTCGAACACGTCGTAGGTCGGCAGCAGGCTTTTGTGCGTGCGCCAGACGATTTTTCCATTTTGCAGGACGGCGGCGGAATTGCGGACGGCCCGGCCGGGACGTTCGGCGTTTTTGTCCACGTACCCGACGCAAAGCGGAACGGGGCCGGTGTTCTTGGCGGCATCGGCGAGCGCGGTGAGGCTGGTTTCAATGAAATCGGCGCGCAGGAGCAGGTCGCGCGGTGGATAGCCGCATAGAAACAGTTCCGGCGCGATGACGAATTCCGCGCCGAGCGCGCGGGCTTGGTCATACCCGGCGGCAAGCTTTTGCCGGTTGGCCGCAAAATCACCAACGGTCGAATTCAGTTGGAGAATGCCAATTTTCAACGCGTTGAGAGTAACCGCAACCGTCAATTCCGCAACGAATTTGCTCGGCCAATCATGAAGTTTCCAGCGCGGGTTTCGCCGACGGCTTTGGCTTCAAGCTCTCCACACTGCAAATGGCTTCGGCCAGGTCGGTCAGGTGATGCTCAAGCGTGAACTGGCTCAAAAAGTTTTTCCGCAGGTTCTCGCCGGTTTCGTGCATGAGCACGGCCAGCAACGCCGTGGCGATTTCATCGGGTGACTGGTTGGCGACGAGGCCGGGGGAGTTCGCCGGCAGCATTTCGGGCAGTGAACGCCAGCGTGTCGTGACGATGGGCAAGCCAAAAGCCATCGCCTCAATCAGGTTCACCGGCTGGTTTTCGCCGATGTAGCAGGTAGGAAAACAAAATAAATCGGCCTTGCACAGCGTGGTTCTTTTTTCTTCCCCCGAAACAAACCCGAGATAGGCGACGGCTTCGGCAAATTCCGGAATCTTCATCTGGCGTTCGAATTCCACCCGTTCAGCTGCGGTGACAAAATTGCCGGCAGCACACAGCTTCATGCGGACAGGCACCCGGCGCGCGGCCAGTTCGCGGTTGGCGGCGACGACCGCCGCCATCGTCGCGAACAACCCTTTTTCGCGGGTGCAATGGGCGAGGAACAGGACCCTCACGAGTTGCGGGTCGCCGCCGGCGATTTCGATTTCGCGCGGGTGCAGTTCTTCGCCCGCAAACAGTTTGGCGCGAGCGGCAAAGCGTGCGCGGCGGCGCGGCAGGATCGATTGCGCGAAATCCCGGCAGGGGTCCGGAATGCCATTGTTCACGACACAAATGTGGTGGGACAAGAGTTTCTCGGCGTCGGCAAAGTTGTATTGGGACAGAACGACGCTGAGGTCCACGGGATTAAACAGGCGATAGGTGATGGCGCGGGTCTGGATTTGCACGGACGTCTCCAGCCATTTGGCGAGACCGGCGGCATGCCAGTGCAAAATGACTTTTTTGAAAAATGGGCGGCAAATGAGCATCACCAGCCAGTCACGATAGAGCGCAACACGTTTGCCGGGCGCCGGGACGTAATAAAAGTTTTCCACGCCGTGGCGAAACCGGCACCAGATCGCTTCGAGACAATGCAGGAAAAGCCGCGCCAGTTTGATGCTCTGAAGTGCGCCGATATCTTCGAGCCCACGCGAAAATCTTGCGTTGATGTGATAACACTCAACGCCGAAAGGATTCAACGCTTCATGTTTCCGCCTGCGCCGGTCGCCACCGAAACCATTGAGCATCAGTTGAACCATGTAGCTCTGGCCGTGGTACGGCGGTGGCACGTGGGCGAAAACGAGCAGTTTCATCGATGTTTATCCTAAACCGACCGGTCAAACAAACAGTGGCACCGGGGAATCTATTTTATTTTTGACGGCAATGTCACGCTTCATTATTTTCAGTGCAATGAAGATTCTCATCACAGGTTCGAGCGGTTTGATTGGCTCGGAAGCGGTAGGTTATTATGATGGTGAAGGGCATGAAGTTCATGGCATTGATAATAACCTCCGGCGTGAGTTTTTCGGGCCGCAAGGCGACACGCGCTGGAATCTGGAACGGTTGCGCAACGCCACCCGCCGTTTCCGCCATCATGAACTGGACATCCGTGACCGGCAAAAAATCCTGGATCTGTTCAAGAAAAAAAAATTCGATGTGATTGTTCACTGCGCCGCGCAACCATCGCACGACAAGGCTAAGGAGATTCCGTTGGTTGATTTTGATGTTAATGCCGTGGGGACGGTGAATTTATTGGAGGCCACCCGTCTGAACAACCCCGACGCGATTTTTATTTTTATGTCCACGAACAAGGTTTATGGGGACGCGCCCAATGAATTGCCGTTGAAGGAACTTCCCACGCGCTGGGACTACGCGCGCGCGGAGGACTACAATGGCATTCGTGAAGATTGCCGCATTGACCGCACGCTGCATAGTTTGTTTGGTGCGAGCAAAACCGCGGCGGACGTCGTGGCGCAGGAATATGGCCGGTATTTTGGCATGAACGTCGGCATTTTTCGCGGCGGCTGCTTGACGGGAGAACATCATTCCGGCGTGCAACTGCATGGATTCCTTTCTTATCTGGTCAAAGTGGCAAAGGCGGGCGAGGCTTACACGGTTATTGGATACAAGGGCAAGCAAGTCCGCGATCAAATTCACAGTTCGGATGTGTTGGCGGCATTCGTTAAATTCACCAGGCAACCGCGTCCCGGCGAAGTCTATAATCTGGGCGGCGGGCGGGAAAACAGCGCTTCGATTCTTGAATGTATTGCGAAGGTTGAATCTCTGCTGGGCAAAAAGGTGAACTGGAAATACGTTGACAAACCGCGAGCCGGCGACCATATCTGCTATATCAGCGATCTGACCAAGCTCAAAAGCCACTTTCCAAACTGGAAGATCAAGTGTCCGCTGGATCAAATTCTGGAGAAAATGGTCCGGGCGGAATTTTGAATTCACCGCATGAATTCATCTGGCGTTTTGGGAACCCGGTTGCAGCGGACGACGTATTCCGCGTTGGCCGCCGATCTTCAGGAAAAATGTCGCGGGCCGCGCCCATTCGCGGTGGATTTCACCAATACGCACATCGTGACCCTGCGCCGGCACGACCCCGAATTTCGCAAAATCACAAGCCGTTTCGATTATTTTATTCCCGACGCGATGCCGTTGATTTGGTGCTTGAATTGCCAGCGGCCAAGGCTGCGCGACCGTATTTACGGCCCGACGTTCATGCGCGAATGCATGTTATCCAGTCCCGCACCATTCACGCATTATTTTTTGGGCGGATCGGATTCATGCGTAAAACAGCTCAAAGAATTTTTCTTGAGTCATAATCCGGCGATTCAAATCGTGGGCGCGCGCAATGGTTATTTTAAGCCGGAACAGGAAATGGAAATTGTCGAAGAGATCAACCGGCTGTCGCCTGATTTCATCTGGCTGGGGCTTGGCACGCCGAAACAGCAGGCGTGGATTTACCAACACAAGGATCAAATCCGGCGCGGCATTCTGCTGGCCGTCGGTTTCGCCTTTGATGTGAACGCGGGCTTGAAGCCCGATGCGCCGCGATGGATGCAGCGCGCGGGTTTGACGTGGCTTTTCCGCCTTTGTTCCGAACCGCGCCGCTTGGGATCGCGCTATCTCAAATTTAATGTACTTTTTTTACATTACCTTTTGCGGGACGGCTTCTGTGGACGAGCGTGGGCTGAAACGGACTAAATTTCTCCAAGCCGGGTTTCCGGTCAAGCTGCCGGCCGGAAACCGGTTCAACCGTTCAACGATTTAATCCGAATCCTTGGCGAACTGTGCAAGTTGTTGGTTTGCAGACGTGATTTTAAAAGTCCGGGTGAAGCTTTTGAGGAGGTGTTTCCTGCCGGCGAACACGATCCCGACTTGATGGGCATTGATCTGTCAGGCAAGAACCTTGCCAAAAATTCGCTGAGGATTTGGGATAAAACCGCCGCAGCTTTCGAAAATTGCTGACAACCGCGCGCAATCCGTGTTCAATGCGCCGTCATTTCGCGATGTGTTTTTGAATCATAAA
>JBEKEJ010000174.1:0-6363 GCA_050013895.1 Verrucomicrobiota bacterium
GGTTGAGCAGGCGCAGAAGCGGCCCGGTGTGGTTAGTGGTATCAATTTGTCCACGCAACAAATCCCGATTGTCTGGCAACATTCGGTTGAACGTGCTCGAATAATCCGAACCGGTGCGATTCTTCACAATGGCCACCATGGCGCCGAAAATGCCTACGCATGGAAAGCGGGAACTTTGGGGCGCGGTTTTTATGGTTGATTTTTCAAAGGGAAGGGCGGCTCCTGATACCTCACCGGAACGATTTGAGACAGTGATCGGCTTCTGGCCGCGATTGTTGTTCATATTGGTGAGCGTCAGGCCAGCCAACCGTAAGGGGCGCAGCAGTTTTGCTTTGCCGCCTTCACGATTGATTAATTGTAGGTCCTCTGGATCATACTCAGTGGAAAAGAAACGGTAATCGCCGCCATCAACGGCTTTCTTGCCGGTTGCAGTCCAGTGGATGCGTCCGTAAATCCCATCGGCGCGATTTTTTAATTCCTGAAGCCAACCATAGGCCCGCGTCTCCTTGTCCAGTTGGTCGCTGAAATGTTCATGGTCAATGAGCATTTCGTGACCGTGGCGCAATTTATTCGCGTCGGCGTCGGCATTGAAGCGATTGACGATGGAATTGGCGGCCGCGTCGTCAATCACCTGCACCACGCCCGCGGCGCGGTTGGGATGGTCTCCCTTGGCCTCGATTTGATACCAGCCATCGGCCGGATGCTTAAAATCGCGGTTCAGAATCTGGATGCTCATGATTTTTGCTCAAGGGTTGGAAGTGCCTCTTTATTTTCAGGCAGCTTTTTTATTGCCGCCAGCTCCTCCTCCCGCCGCAGGAGTTCGCGGGCGGCGCCGACTATGTTCCGTTGCGAAACCTGGAACCTGATCGCACTGTCCAAGTCGGTCAGCAATTTTGCCATTTTGGTCCGTCCCCAAACGCCTTGGAGTGCGATTGATTCAGCATCTTCCGCCCCAACTCCCAGCTGATAAAACAGGGACAATATTCGTTTCAAGGTCGCGTCCTGCAACAAGCGTATTTCACGAGTGAAGGCTACATAACGGCTCTGAAAGGCGTCCTGTATCGCGGCGACCAGTTCATCAGCTTTGGCTGAAATTTGAGCCAGCTTTGGGCCAATCAATTCAAGTTGTCCGCGCTTTGTTTGAAGTCCAGCGGCCAAGCTCTCATCGAGCACGTCGCCAGTGGCCAGCGCTTGGTTGATTTCATTCTCCAGCCGGGGCTTCAGCCCTTCCGTGTCGGCCCGGAGTTGTTCTGTTCTATCGAATGCTGCCAGCAGCGATTCGAGCGTAGATGGTTTGCTCATGTTAATTTTGGGGTCATGGTTGATCGTTTTAGCGTATCGTGGTTTTGTGTTTTGCGGTCGTTGCATCTCGCGTTTTGATCGCAGTTAGATGGGTGATCACTGCCGGGAGTAAATCCTTTTTGAGCGCGTGATCTTTCCAGCCCGGTAGCGCAATTTGCGCCGCCAGTTGTCGGAGTGCCGACAAACTCAAAAGTGCTGGATCGGCACCAAACCTGTCGCGGCACAATTTCCTGGCTGCCAACGCTCCAGCGGAATCCCAAAGAGCAACGGAATAATCAAAAGCCATTTCAACTTTGGCGCGGGCCGCGATGTTCGGGAAAGAACCTGATAGTTGTGTTGCGAACGAACGCTCCGAAAGCCCGCAGCGCCGGGCAATGTCTGCAAGCGACCAACCGCGCCGGATCAATTTGATCCTCACCATGTCCGCCTCGCAACTTTTGAGTGACGCGCTCATTAGTTAATCCGCCCAAGGCCAAAAAAAATCAGGCCACGCTGTAACCTGGGACCTGTCGCGTTGCTGATTTTCTTTCGGCCCGTTGCCCTGTCGTGTTAATATCACGCCCCAAAGATAATGAAAGCAACTGCAAATGCAACAACTATTTTGCATAATGCCAAATCGGTCTCTGGGCGGTTGCGGTGGCTCCGCGAATCCAAGGGATTGACGCTTCAAGAATTTGCTGACAGAACTGGCTACGACTCGGGTTATATCAGCAAACTTGAAAGGGGAAAGGCCCGGAATCCTTCAGACCGGTTCATCGCAAGTGTGGTTGCTACTTTTCGAGTAACGCGCGGATGGCTCCGCACCGGAGATGGAGATCCTTTCTGGGACGTAACAAAGGACTCGCCGACGCGAATTGCCCTGCCAGATTGGTCAGAAAAGCGATTCCAACGAATAGTGGCCGTGCTTGATGAACTTCCAGACGCACTGGCAATTGATGCTGTTTTGGGCTATCTGCTTCGCGATGTACCTTTGGATAACCTGCGGTCAATTTGGACAGAAATCGGCAGCCTCCCCAACCTTCCAGCCACCGCAAGGTTGTTCTGGAATGACGCCTTTACGCGCTGCCAGATTGGTAAACTTCCTGGAATTCCCATAAAAAAAGAATTTGACGCTGTTACTTCAAAGAGTAATATTGGGGGTGTGAAGTCCGAAACGCAAAAGCTGAGAGACGATCTTAAACGCGCGACTGCCAGGCCGGGCATGAAGGCAGCGCTCGCTCGCTTTATGAAAGTTGATCCACCGCGCGTTTCGGAATGGCTGTCCGGCCAGGAGCCGGGCGGCGAATACGCCCTGAAACTTCGTGCTTGGGCTGACGAACAACTAGGGCACAAACCGAAAAAGTAAAAAGCCCTGGCAGTGCTGTAACACCGCCAGAGCCAAGACCCAAAATGGAGATCAATGCTATGAAATCAAATCGAGTCCAACGAAATGGTGCCACAAAACTCCCGTCGCCACAAGCCAAAATCCAACTACCGCCCGTGCCAACGGAATTCAAAATCGTTCGTTTGTGCAAGTATCCAGTGGATAGCCCCGCGCTTAAAATGCCGCCGCAACTCTCCCTGTATGACCACAAACAAGTCTTATACCACTTGAGGGATTTTTTGGCTTCCTCCCCGGGCAAAAGGGTGCGGATGCTCCGCCGCATTCGCTTTATAATGAAGTTTATCCAATGGACCACCATCTCCGGCATTGGTGATGAGTTTTTGCGCGAAATAAGCTCATACTCAACTGAGGCCCGGACCTCCCTTGTTGCCAGGTTGAGATTCTTGTCAGATTCGCTTCCCAGGCTGAATACTACAAATCGTTCAAAGCAGCGCGCATTGATCAGTTCATTTTTTGCACCAGCCAGCGCGGACAATTAATAAGCGCTTGTCGCTAGGAAAATGGCCACCCATCACCATTCCGCGCCGGCCCGGCAGCATCCTGGCCGGCGTTTTTTGCAGGGGAGGGGCAGCAACCATCCTGCTACACAAAGGCAACCGAATTGATGTTGACCCGGGCAATGTCTCGGCATATCATGGTTACGCCAGCCAGCAGGAGGTAGTGTCCTATTTTGCTGTAGAGTCGAGCCTGTGGCTCGAAATCGGCGCACAGCGCCGACATTAGAACAATCAAATTAGGACACTACCCAGCAGGACCGCCACTTGGCAGCAATGCCTGGTGTGCATTGTAAGGACTGCTGGTTTGGTTTATTTTTCGCCGGACGTTTCGGACGTGTGCGACGCCTGCTTCAGCATTCGCACTAATCCCCGCGCCATTTTCAAGGCGGTTTTAGAGCCGGTTAAACGGCTCTTGGCAGCGGCTTAAACCGGCGTGTGGCGTGGGTGCGCTGCTGCGGCCATGCCACGAAAAGTGGCTTTTGAGAGGTTCCAGGTTCCACCCTCTTTGGTTGGCGGTGATTATGTCCGGTTTCTCAGTTCCAAACGCGTTGCATCAATGGGTTACGCGGCTTTTTTCTTGGAACTGACAAACCGGACACCCCCCCCACTAAACCGGACATTCCAAACGCTCTCATTCTCTGCGTAAGTGCTTGATTTTGGCCTTATTCCGGCTAATTCCGGCTATTTCCGCCATTCCGGACAAAATCACCGAGACTCTTCACTTCAAGCGAAGACTGGTGCGCGGTACAAGACTTGAACTTGTGACCCCTACCGTGTCGAGGTAGTGCTCTGCCAACTGAGCTAACCGCGCATTGGTAGTTTAAGCCTGACAGCCCCGCCGCAGGTTGGCAAGAGCGAATTGGCGCGGGAAATGGGGCGCGCGACAAAGTTCTTCGGTTCGTAGCACAGGATGGCATCCTGCGGCATCGCGGATTTGTAATCCGCCAGCCCTCACCCATCCGGCCAGCGACGAGATTCCCACGTCCTGCCGAATGCAATTCGGCGATACAGCAGATTTTGAAATATGCGGTACGAAAAATTCTGCCGCACACCCCGCGGAACGCGGCTTCACGCCAGCGCCAAGGAACGCCGGCTTCAGGCGGCAGAGGTTCCATTTCTGCCACGTTGCCTGAATGCGGCATTCCTTTCCGAGGCCTTTTTCCGGGTTTGGCGGCGGTGCAAAGTTGCGTCTAGGCGCGGGCAGTCGAACGGGAAGAAGGCGGTCCGGCAACGCCGGAACGGGCGGGGGCAATTTCAACTTTGAAGTCGCCGCGCAATTTCGCTAACTTGCCGCCATGTCACGCAAGACGCCAGCGGATTCGAGCAATGGCTTCAACGACATCATCGGCGTCGCGCTGCTGGCCGCGGCGCTGCTGCTGCTGGTCGCGCAATGGTCCTTTGACAGCCACGACATCCGGTTTCTCTTCAAAGCTGCGGACAAGTCGTCGCCCTTTCACAACTGGATCGGCGTCGGCGGGGCGTATCTGGCGTGGATGTTTTTCTTGCCGCTCGGCGTTGCCGCCTTTCTCGTGCCTCCGCTGCTCGCGCTGTTTGGCGCCGCCTACCTGTTGAATTTTCTGGGTTACCTGCGCAAACGGCTCCGCTGGTCGCTGCTGTGGTCGGCCATGCTGCTCGTTTCGATCACCGGGCTGCTTTACCTCATGGACAACGATGCCGCCCGCGGATCGTTTCACGAGAAAATCGGCACGCTGAGCGCGGGGGGCTGGCTCGGCTTTTTGACTTACGGCCAGACCGCTAATTACGATTTCGGTTTCTCGCTGCTCGGGACAATCGGGGCGACGATAGTTTATGCGACGTTGTGTCTCATCAGCCTGCTGTTCCTGACCGATTTCCGCCTCGGCGACTGGTTGCGCGGCTGGTATGAAAGACCGGAAGCCGCCGAAGGCGCAATCGCCGGGGAAACCGCCCTCGACCGCCGCGCGCGCGAACTTGAAAGACAGGCGAGGAAATTGCAGGAAGAGGTCGCCCGCTCCGGTCTCGGCGCGGATTTGCAGCCGGTGCCGGAGCCGACCGTGCGCGATTTGAGCGTGCCAGCGGCCAAACCCGCGCGCGGCAGGAAAACTTCGCCGCCGGAAACATCCCGGGAACCCGCATCCGCCACGGAAGGCGAAGCCGCCGCTCCGCGCGATGTGGCTGCGGCCACCACGGGGGACATTCTCGGCAAAAAACCGGAAACGGAAAAATCTGCGGAAACAAAATCCGGGGAACCGGAAAAAACCGGGCCGGAGAAACCCGCTGAACCGGTGGTTCATCTCGCGGACGGATCGGCGCCGGCGAAACCGAAGACGCGGCCCAAAAGGCCGAAGCCGATCACCGTCGCCGCGACGCCCATCATCGGCAATTACCAGTTGCCGCCGCTGGATTTTCTGCAATACCCCGACACGACCGTGAAGCCCACCGAGTCGAAGGAGGAATTGATGGCCAATGCGCGGCTCATGCAGCAGACGCTCGCGCAGTTCGAGATCGAGGTTTCGCTCGGCGACATCACCAAAGGCCCGACCATCACCCGCTACGAATTGCATCCTGCGCCGGGCGTGAAGCTGGAAAAAATCACCGCGCTTTCCAACAACATCGCCGCCGCGCTCAAGGCCGAGCGCATTCACATCCTCGCGCCCGTGCCCGGCAAAAGCTCCGTGGGCGTCGAGGTGCCTAATCCCACCAAGACGACGGTTATCGTGCGCGATCTGTTCGAGTCCGAGGAATGGCGCAACAGCAAGGCGAAGATTCCGATCGCGCTGGGCAAGGACGTTTACGGCCATCCGATCGTCGCCGATCTTTCGGAGATGCCGCACCTGCTCATTGCGGGCAGCACCGGCTCGGGCAAGTCCGTTTGCATCAACGCCATCATCACCTCGCTGCTGTATCGCTTTTCGCCCGACCAGCTCCGCTTCGTGATGATTGATCCCAAGGTGGTCGAACTGCAGCATTACAACACATTGCCGCACCTCGTCGTGCCGGTCATCACCGATCCCAAAAAGGTCATCCTCGCGTTACGCTGGGTGGTGAACGAAATGGAAAAGCGTTACCAGATTTTTGCGCGGGTCGGAGTCCGCAACATCAACTCGTTCAATTCGCGTCCCAAAAACAAGCCTTTGCCGGAGACCGAACCCGAATTGCCGCTCACGGCCAAAAAAGAAAAAGTCGAGCCGGGCGCGGAAG
>JBEKEJ010000175.1:0-6294 GCA_050013895.1 Verrucomicrobiota bacterium
GCCGTTGCGCTCCACGACCATACACCGGAAATTCTTTTTGGCCACGGAGCTGTAATCGTGTCCCGCCTTCGCCGGATAAACGCCGAGGTAGGTCAGCGGCGTCCGGCCCACATTCACGGTGCGGTGCGCGGTGTGGCCCGGCACATAAACCGCGCCGTCCGGACGCAGCGGCACGATCCGGCTTTCGCCGCTGGCCTCGTCTTCGAGCAACATCACGCCTTCGCCGGTGAGGCCGATGTAGAATTCCCCCGCCTCGCGCCACGAATGCAGATGGCCCTTCGTCATGAAATACTCGTCGCCGATCTTTCCCGGCATGAGCCGCCCGATGCCATAGTGCAGATCGCCCGCGCCGCCGGCGGGTTCCACTGCCGCGACGGAGTAGAGCAGGGGATTGCCCGCCGCGGCCGCCGCCGCGAAGGCCTGCGCGTCAGCGAAACAGCCGCGCAGGTCGTGCAGATGACGTTTCACCGCCGGCGCGCCGGAAATTTCGCCGGTCAATCGGTTGAAGTGGGAGAGGAGTTTTTCAGTGTTGAGCATAAATCTCAGGTTCGGACGCGGGCTTTCATCGTCACGCATTCATGGCCGACGGACACGCCGTGCGGGCGAATGGTGTATTTGCCGACCGCTGCCGGCACGATGAACGTCTCCGCGTAATGGACGATGAATGGTTCAAAGGCGCTCGTCGGACTTTCGACCACCGCTTCCCCGCCTTCGACGAGGTTCAATACATTCACCCCGCCGTCCGTGTCGTGAGGAACGGCCCGGGTGAACCAATGCCGTCGCGTCTCAATGAACTCGCGCTGGTGCAAGCCGGTGCGTTCCTCGCGCCAGCCGTTGCCGCGGCCAAGTGGTTCGACGCGATTGATCAGATTGCGCTTCGTCCAGTCCGCGGTGCGCTCCCATTGGACATTGGCCAATCCGTGATTGAGATGAATCGGTCGCGGCCGGCCGTCGAGATCCAGCCGTCCCCAATCCCACATCTTGAACGTGAAAATGTAGGGCGTGGCGCTGATTTCCAGGACCAGTGATTCCGCTCCGCTGCAATGCACGGTGCCGGCGGGAATCAGAAAATGATCGTGCTTCCTTGCCGGGAACCGGTTTGCGTATTTGTCCGCCGGGAATGGCGCGCCGCCCGCCTGGGCGGTTTCGAGATCGCATGCCATCGCCGCCGCATCCACGCCATCGCGCAAGCCGAGATACACGCTCGCGCCCCGTTCGGCATCGACCAGGTAATAGCTTTCGTCCTGCGTGTAGTGCATGCCGAAATGTTGCTGAATGTATTCCGTAAGCGGGTGAACCTGGAACGACAGATTCCCGCCGCCCATCGTGTCGAGAAAGTCAAAGCGAATCGGAAACTCGTCTCCGAATCGCGCGTGAACCGCGTCGCCGAGCAACGCGCGCGGTTGCGCAAACACAAGATCAATCGCCGGGATCTCGAACCGCGTGGCGCCGAAGCCGAGCAGCAGGCTGTTTTCCTCCGGCACGCAATCGAAGCACCAGCCGTAGTTCTTCGCGCTCCGGTCGAGATCGCAGACCCGCTTCAGCCACTGGCCGCCCCACGGCGCCGGATCAAAGAACGGCACGATGCGGAACGGCTGCTTCACCGCCTGGCGCAACCCGGCCCGCACCGCTTCGCCGTCGGCGAGCCTCGGCGTCGCCGGGTTGTTCGTGTCGAGGACAAAATCCCACTTCGCGATGAGCGGACGTTTCCAGCGGTCGCACACGCGCCAGTCCACGAAGAATGCGCGCTTGTATTGCAGGTTTGCGGCGAGCGCGCGGTTTTCGACGCCGAGATTGCTGATCTTGTTCCGCCGAAAACGCTTCTGCGCCTCCCAGCGCGCGAGGTCGGCGTAAACCAGTATGTCAGCATTGGCAATCAACGACGCGCCGCAGCCGACGATGAGAATCAAACCCCCGCTCGCCCGTGCAACCCGAGAACGGACAGAGCGAAGCCGTTCCGGGTTGAAAAATTGCGGCAGCGTCAGCCCGGAAAGAAACCCGAACACCGGGTCGTCCCCGCCCAGAAACGGCTCGACGAGCGCGTCCGCTTCTTCCGGCGACAGCATTGCGTCGGCGGCGTGAACGGCGAGCGCGGGCTTGAGACGCGATTTTAATCCGGCCAGCACCGCTGCTTCATCCACGCCGGTGTAGCACTCGACGACGAGCACGGTTTTCTTCGCGCTGCGCTGGGCGATGGATTGCTGCAATCGCTGTGCAATTTCGGGCCAGCCAGTTACGCAAGCGTTCGCACGATCCGGCACCTTGATGAATGGGGATCTGTCGTAGTTGGATTTTCTCACGTTAAAAACTTTGAGCTGGAATTTAGTGGGACGACCGCCCTCACCCCGGCCCTCTCCTCCAGGAGAGGGAGCAGCCGTCGTTTGATTCGGGTTTTGCGAACGGCTGTCCGGCGAATCCAGCCGCGTTCTTTTTCAAAGAGACGGCGAATGATTCTCCCTCTCCCAGGGGGGAGAGGGCCGGGGTGAGGGCGAGCGTTAAACCATTCCCGCTTTCCGCGCGTCATTTTCAAAAGCGGTGTCGCGCTTCGCTTGTCACCGCAGTCTAAAACGTCGGGTTCTCTTGCGAACCCGTATGACGGCGCGGTTGCCGGTTGGTTCGACGCTAGGTTCATGGCTTCGGAAATTGTTCCTGGAAAAGCCAGTTGGCGGCGACGAGCGCGGCCTGGTCGCCGAGTTCGCCGGCGACCACGCGCACTTTGCCCCACGGCGTGTGGGCGTAACGATCAACGTGCCCGCTCACCGCGGGCAGGATCACGTCGGCGCTGGCCATGATGCCGCCGCCGAGGATGAGGATCTCCGGATCGTATGCGTGAATGAGATTCACCGCGAGCGTTCCCCAGACGCGCAGACTGTGTTCGCGGAGCTTCCGCGCGCAGACATCGCCCGCGGCGGCGTGTTTGAAAACCGCGGCATAGTTCAGCGTTGCCACTTTGCGCAACGAACTGCCATCCCACTCGGTCAAACCTGCCGCGATATCGGAGAGAAACGCCGTGGACGCCTCGGCTTCGGCGCAGCCGATGTTGCCGCAACTGCACGCGCGTCCGCCGTAACGCACCGTGCCATGGCCGCCGAGCACGCCGGCCTGGCCGTGTTTGCCGCGCAGCAACCGGCCCTCAATGATCGCCGACGTGCCCAGGCCCGTGCCGAGCGTGATCATCACCACGTTGTCCCAACCGCGGCCCGCGCCATGTTGCCATTCGCCGACCAGCGCCATCCGCGCGTCGTTCTCGATGGCAAATGGCAGATTGAATTCCTGTTTTGCCCACGCGCGAAGATCAAGCTCCATCGCGTCGGCGAATTTGCCGTATTCGGCGAGCACGCGCCCCGACTTCGGGTCCACCAGGCTGGGGAAGGCGACGGCAATTCCGGCGCAGTCGCGCGTCGTCAAATGCAGTTCGCTTAACAGGCGCAGCCACGCGGCCTTGAGCACGGGCAGGCCGGGCGCGAGGCCGGCTTTGGAATGGGATGACTCGGTGGTTTGCGCCAGCAGGCGGCCGTCGCGCACCACGCCGATCTTCATTCGCGTGCCGCCGAGATCGCAGGCCAGAACATTCATGCGTGTGCCGATGGTTTGCCCAGGCTCATTCCTGGCGAAGGCTCAACGTCAGCCGGAAACGGTCGCAGCGGTAATGCACCACCGCGATTTCAATCGGCCGCCGTCCGGCGTCGAGCACCCTGCGCTCCCGGCGCAACAACGGCGTTCCCGCCGGAACCGCCAGCAACCGGGCCAGATGCCTGTCCGCTGCCACCGCGGTGAATTCCTCCAGGGACTGGTCGGCGACGATGCTGGATTGCTGTTGGATGAGATCGTAGAGCGGCTGGAGGAAATCGCTCTTCTTCGTCAATCCCAGGCGGGGATGAAGATAGGATCGGAAATGGACTTCGGGTTGTCCATCCCAACCGCGCACCCGGTCAACGCGGAGGATCTCGGTGTCAACGGGCACTTGGAGCGCCCTGGCGAGCTCCAAGGGGGCAGGCAACAGACTCACTTTGATTGAGAAAGTTTCCACCGTGATTCCCTTGGCCTCCATTTCGCGGGTGAAGCTGTGCCAGGCGCCAACGCCGGATTTCACTCGCGGCTCCACGACGCGCGTGCCCACACCCGCCCTGCGTTCCAGGCGTCCCTCGGCCACGAGCCTGGCGATGGCCGCCCGCAATGTGTTCCGGCTGATCCCCAGCGTCCGCGACAGCGACACCTCATCCGGCAGCAGCCCGCCGTTGCAGTTTTCCGGCCGCTTGATCAATTCGCGCAGCAAATGCTCCGTCTGCGCGTGCAGCGGCAGGGGACTCCTGAAATTGAGCCGCAGGGTCGGGCCGTTCAACGTCGATTTGGCAGTCATAGCAGTAAAGATTAGAATGTTTGAACAAATAATCACTCATTTCAACGCGGCTGTCAACCCTGATTCTCCGCCGTGGACGCGCCGGCGGTTACCGACCGGCGCCAGTCTGTCCGGCGGCAATGATGTTTTTCTGCGCGAGGTTGCCGAGTTCGCCCGGCAAATCGTCCACGACCCAATTTGCGCGCGCGGTTTGCAATTGGTCCGCCGCGCGCCCGTGTTGCCAGACGGCGTAACGAAGCGTCCGGCCAACGTCCGTTTGCAACGCCGGTTGCGCGAGCAAACCGGCGATGAAACCCGCGAGCACGTCACCGCTGCCGCCCTGCGCCAGATGCGGATTGCCGGACGGGTTTACAAACAGGTCACCTTCGCTCCGGCCGATGAGCGTTTGATGTCCCTTGAGCACCACCCAGCAACTGCCGAAGCGCCGCGAAAGTTCGCGCACGGCCTTCACGCGGTCCGCCTGCACCTGCTGCGCCGTCGCGTTGAGCAGACGCGCCGCCTCGCCCGGATGCGGCGTGATGACGCGGATCCGCTCTTTGGCCAGGATATGCGGCGCGAGCCAGTCCAGCGCGCTCGCGTCCACGATGACCGGCCATTCCGCATCACGCCAAAGCCGCCGCGTGGTGGCTTTCAGGTTATCCGGCAAATTCGTCGCGGCCAGACCGGGACCGATTAAAATCGCGCTGATGTCGTCGAATGATATTGTTTCCGGCTTCCATAAATTGACCATGACCGCCTGCAATTGCGATGCCACCGGGAGATAAACGTCCTCCGGCGTGAACAACGTGATGAGACCGGGTTGTGCGCGTTGCGCGCCGCGCGCGGCCAGGATCGCGGCGCCATGATATCCAAAACTGCCCGCGACCAGCGCCAGATGCCCGAACGAACCTTTGTGGGCCGCAACCGCACGGCGTGGCGGGAACCCGGCGAAATCCTCCGGCAAAGTCCAATTCAGCCCGGTTCTGTGCGGACAAGGAACCAGTCCGACATCGGTCGCCACTTCAAGCCGCCCGACAAACGGCCAGGCGCCTTGTGCCAGCAAACCGGTTTTTGGCGCGCCAACCGTCAATGTGATGGCGGCTTCGATGGCCGCGCCCTGCGCTTCGCCGGTGTCCGCGTTCAGGCCGGACGGCACGTCCACGGCCAGCACAGGAATTTTTGATTGATTGACCGCCATGATGAATTTCTTCCAGCCATCGTCGAGCGGACGGTTCAAGCCGATGCCGAACAAGCCGTCAATGAGCAACGCGGGACAGGCTTCCAGCCTGTCTCCATTTGAAACGGAAGAGTCGGAGACAGGCGCGACGCCGGTCCTGCGCTGAAAGTCAGTCAGCGCCGTTTCCGGGTCGGTCGCGCCGAGAATTTCCACCCGCCGGTCGCGCAAATGTTCTTGCGCGGCGCGGGCGTCGTCACCGTTGTGGCCCCTGCCGGCCAGAATCAAAATGGCGTCGCCGGCGCATGTGAGTTGCAGCGCGCGTTCCGCAATTTTTTCGCCGACGCGCCGGATGACCGCCGCTTCGGTCTGGCCGGCGGCCCAGGTGGCGCGTTCCCATTCGCGCATCTGGGCAAGGTTGATGACCGGGACTGACATGTGATTTATGATTGATGATTTACGATTGACGATTGACGCGCCAATAATTGAGCCATGCGCAAATCGTAAATCGTAAATGGTAAATCGTAAATTGAATTGTCACCGAATCGTAACGTGGTTGTCACCGAATTGAAATTGTGTGACGATGGGGCGCGTGGTATGCAAGCGGGAGTGAAGCCGCGAATTTTAGTGGTGGATGACGAACCCGAAGCGGTGGAACTGGTCGAGTTCAACCTGAAACAGGCGGGTTACGCCGTCATCACGGCCGTGGACGGCGCGGAGGCCATAAAAAGGGCCCATGCGCAGCGGCCGGATTTGATCATTCTCGACGTGATGCTGCCGG
>JBEKEJ010000176.1:0-6278 GCA_050013895.1 Verrucomicrobiota bacterium
TTTGATGTTCTGCGCGCGATACGCCTTGGCAATCGCTATCACCGTGTCTTTGTCCTTAATCGTGTAGTAATACCCCTTCTGCGGCCCGCCGGGGGTTGGGTTGTCCGCCGGAGTTGCCGGCTCAACGCTTGGTGGTGGTTTGTGACTCACAGCCGGACTGGCGCTGATTTTGCCGAGTTTATCGAGCGTCTTCACAACCTGGTCATTGTCGGCCTGCTGTTTCTTGGCCAGTTCCTGGACCTGTTCGGCCAGCTTTTTCAAATCATCCGCGCCGGCGTAGTTGTTGGCGGCGGGCTGGTTCAATTTGTCGCGCAGGTCGGCAATTTCCTTTGTCAGCGCCTCGATGTGTTTCCCCTGCGCGAGCTGCGCCGCCTGCAAATCCTGCACGTACCCTTCCACCTTGTTGATGCGCTCGGTCAACTCGGCGTCCTGGGCGCGCGCCGCCACCGTGGTGAAAGCCAGAATAAAAAGCCAAAGCGAAATTTTTCTCATGCCCGAATGAAAAGCCTCTTTGCCCGCCGCGTCAAGTTGAAGTGCGCCTGGCGCACGGGGAACCTCCGGCGTTCGTGGAGACGCGAATTACACGGATTAACGCTGATTTATCCGGATAAATCGTCCTCGTTCTCCTTCTCGTCCTCGTCCTCGATTTTTAATTCCTTAGATAGCGAGCACTAGAACGACGACGAGGACGAAAGTATCACGCCATTTTGCCGTAGCGCCGGATTTCCGGCCAGAGCCACGCCACAACCAGCACCACGAGAATCGTCCCCATGCCGCCGCTCACGACTGAAACCGTCGCGCCGGTCGCGTTGGAATGGTGCATCGCCGCGCCGAACAGATACGCCACGAAGCCGGACTCGAAGCCGCCCAGCTCGTTCGACGTGCCGATGAACAGGCTGTTGACCGCCGAGACGCGCCCGCGTTTTTCGTCCGGCGTGAGCAGTTGCACCGACGTGTGCCGCACCACCACGCTCACATTGTCCACCGCACCGCACGTGAACAGCATCGCGAACGAGAACCAGAACCATTGCGAAAGCCCAAACCCAATCGTTGCCAGCCCGAACACCGCCACGCACCACAGCAGCGCCCGCCCGGCCTTTTGCATCGGCGGACGGTGCGTCAGGAACAGTGCGCAGGCGACCGAACCCAGCGGCAACGCGGCCTGCAACACTCCCAACCCGTCCGCGCCGGAATTCAGGATGTCCTTCGCATATACCGGCAGCAGCGCCGTCGCGCCGCCGAGGAACACGGCGAACATGTCCAGCGTGATCAGGCCGAGGATGAGCCGTTGCGCGAAAATGAACCGGAACCCCGTGGCGAAGCTCTTGAGCGACATCGGTTCGGGATTGGTCACGACGTGGTGCGCGCGGACGGATTTCATGCAGAGAAAGCAGGTCATCGCCGCCAGAAAATTCAGCGCGTAGATGAAAGCCGCCGGGTGACCGCTGTATTGGTGCAGCAAGGCGATGAGCCCGCCGCCGAGCGCCGGACCGGCCACGGAGGAAAGCTGAAACGCCCCGCTGTTCCACGTCACCGCGCGCGGAAACTGTTCGCGCGGCACCAGGCTGGGGAGAAAGGCGGAACTCGCCGGCCATAGAAATGTCCGCGCCACCGCGGCGATGAACAGGCACGCATAAATCCACGTGACCGGCGCATGCCGCCACGAAATGAGCGCGAGGCCGAGACTGGCGCCGGAGCTGACGAGCAGCCCGGTGAGGATGATGTGCTTGCGGTTGAGATTGTCGGCGAGATGTCCGGCGGGCAGCGTGCAACAGACCATTGCGATCATTTCCACGAGGCCGACGATGCCCAGCGCGAGCGGCGAGCCGGTGCGTTCGTACAGCTCCCAGCCTACGGCGACAGTGAGCATCTGCTGGCCGAGCACCGCCGCGAGCCGTCCGGAGAGGTAAAGCCGGAAGTCGCGGTTCCGAAAAAGGGCATATGGATGGTCGCCGTCAGTGTTCGCCGGCGGCAACGGCAGATTTTCCGGTGATTCGGCTTCGTGCATGGTCGCGACGCGGAGAACTTAACGGAAAATTGCCGCGGGTCGAGTTTTCACGCGATGGAATTTCTTCGTAAGCTTGATCTGGTTCTTGATCGTAATCGCCTCGGGAACGGATTAAGATCCGGATGACGATCAGGATCAAGATGAATGAATCCGATGAAAACTCGCGCCGTTACCGCTGGCCGTGGTTTGTGCTGGCGGCGTTTCTGCTGTTTGTAACGCTGGCGATTTTGTGGATGCTTCGCGAGGTCCGAAAAGTCGAGCAGGAACGCAATGTGAACAGGCCACCGCCGGCCGGCGGCGCCCGCCAATGATTCCTACTTCCTCGGAAAATTGTGCCGGTTGGTTTGCGTCTGGCCCAACAGCACCGGCAAAACCGAGCGGCCGTCAAGACCCGCCGGGCTCTTGGTCCGCGCGATGTCCGCCGCCGTCGGCAGAAAATCCGACGCCGTCCACGCATAGGCGCTGACCCGGCCGGCGGGAATGTTATCCGGCCAGCGGACGATCATCGGGACACGCAAGCTGTTGGATGCGGTGATGCTCTGGAAGAAATTCGGATCCACACCGCCGCCTTTTTGCGGTCCGGTGTCGCTGGTGAAGAAAATCACCACGTTGTTCGTCAAGCCGAGGTTTTGCAACTGCTCCCGCAACTGCCCGACATAGCCGTCGAGCCGCGAAATGATGGCGGCCTTGTTCTTCTGCTGCTGCGGCCACGGTTCCTCGGAATAGGGCGCGTCCGTCGGCACCGGTCCGTTGCCGGCAGCCGGAATGGTGTAGTTCAACAACAGGAAAAACGGGCGGTAAAGGTTGAATTGGTCGGGCTGGTTGTTCTTGACGAAATTCAGCGCGGCTTTCGTTAGCAGGTCGGGAATGTATTGCGCTCGTTGGCCGCCGGTGTTGGGATAGAGCGTTTCCTTGCCGATGAAGTCTTCCCGCTGGTTGTTCGTCGTCAGAAGGCTCTGCGGCGCGTAACGCCAGACGTAATCAGCGTAATAATTTGTTGCGTCGTTCGGATCAAGATAACCGGCGAATTCATCAAATCCCTTCCGCCAGGGCGCGCCGCCGGTGGCATCGCCGCCCAAATCCCATTCGCCAATCAAACCAGTGTGGTAGCCGGTTTGTTTCAGGAGTTGCCCGACGGTGAGTTCGCCGGGCGCCAGCGGCACGTCCGCATCGGCCCGCTGCCGCAAATGATTCGGATCCCTGCCGAGCAGCAGAGCCGCGCGCGCCGGCGAACTCGCGGTGTCGCCGGCGTAATAGTTCGTGAAACGGACGCCTTCGGCGGCAAGCTGGTCCAGATTCGGCGTCTGGAATTTTGTCTGACCGTAACAGCTCAAATCGCCGTAACCGAGGCCGTCGGCAACAATCAACATGATGCTGGGCCGGCGCGGTGTAGACTGGGGCGGGTTGTTGGTAAAACCAGGAGAAGCTGCGGCATTCGCACCCGGCAATAATCCCGCCAGCGCCGCGCCCGCCACCAACACGACCATTGGCGCCCGGTCAAAACGGTTGAAACAGTTTGATTTCATTGTGAAGTTGGATTCTGGAAAGACTGGCGCGTTCAATGCAAATCATTTCCCATTCCTTTTTCCAAATTCCGCGTCGAGCGGAATGCGCAGCGCGGCCATAAAACTGGGAACTGTCGCCAGAATCACCCAGACGAAGAAGTGCGGGTAGCCCAACTGCTGTTGCAGCCAGCCGCTCCAGGCTGCCGGCACATTGAGTCCCAAAGCCATGAAGCCCGTGCAAATCGCGTAGTGCGCCGTGGCGTGTTCGCCGCGCGCGATGTAAATCATGTAAAGCATGAATGCCATGAAACCAAAGCCGTAACCGAATTGCTCAACCGCCACGCCCGAGCCGATTACAAACAGGTTTTCCGGTTGCGCGTACGCCAGCCAGATGAACACCGCGTCCGGCAGATGAATTGCCAGCAGCATCGGCCAGAGCCAGAATTTCAGGCCGTGCCGCGCCACGACAAATCCGCCGAGCAGTGCGCCGAGCATGAAAATGATCACGCCAACCGTGCCATAAATCAGCCCGACCTGGTCCGTGGCCAGGCCCAAGCCGCCGGCTTCGCGCGTGTCCAGCATGAACAATTGCGCCATTTTCAGCAATTGCGCCTCGCCGAGCCGGTAGAGCAGGAGGAAGCACAGCATGGCGATGATGCCTGGCTTTTGAAAAAATGTTCCAAAGGTCTTCAAAAATTCGCCCGGGAAATTCTTTCGCGGACCGGGGTCGCCGGCCTGGTCGCGCGCCGATTTCGGCAGGACGAAAAAATGATACGCGCCCAGCAGCAGAAGGATTCCGGCAACCAGCGCGAACGGCATGCACCACGCAACCGCATAATCGCCGGTCCGCCGGTAAATTCTTCCAGCGAGGATGACAAGGCCGCCTTGGGCGCAGATTGAAGCGACGCGGTAAAACACGGTGCGGATGCCGATGAAAAAGGACTGTTCGTGCTCCGTTGTCGCCAGCATGTAAAAACCGTCCGCTGCGATGTCGTGGGTGGCCGAGCTGAACGCCACCAGCCAGAAAAGGACCAGCGTCAGTTGGAAAAAATGCGGCGCGGGAATGGCGAGTGCGACTGACGCGAGCAACGCGCCGATGAAAAATTGCGCGGCCCAAATCCACTGGCGGCGTGTTTTCAAGATGTCCACCACCGGACTCCAGAGCGGCTTGATGACCCAGGGCAATCCCAGCCAGCTTGTCCAGAACGCATTGGCCGCGTTGGAAACTCCGAGATTCTTGTAGAGCACCACCGACACCGACATCACCAGCGCATAGGGCAACCCCTGCGCGACGTAGAGCGTCGGAACCCAAAACCACGGGCTGCGGGAACTCGATTTTGTGTCGGCCATCCGTCACTCAGTAAATCATGCTCCGACCATTCACGCAAAATTTTAACAGCCTATGGCAGGTCATGTTGACATTGGCGCACTCTGTCGCCTTTCCGTAGCGGCCCGTCCTCCGTAGCAGGAAACTACTGCGGAGGGTGGACGGGCAGCCTGCCTGCCGTAGAGCCGGGGCGTCCCGCCCGGCGGATAAAACGCCCACGCCCACAAACCGCGCTGGAACCTTTCAGAATCGCACGCATCTGCCATCAATCTTTCCGGGCGGCGGGACGCCAGCCCTCCACGGCAGACGAGACATCCGCCGCTACCAATCTTTGCCGCGCTGACCCGAACTTCCGCAAAACAGTCGCAGCGGCTCCCGGCGGAGAGCCGCACTTTTCAATTTCCTTGGATTTGCGGTGCTCCGGCAGGACGCCGCTAAGACAAATTGGGTGTCTTGCAAACGCTGCTTACCGTGAAGCCGGGGCGACCGGCGCGTTGGTTTCAGTCTCCGCCGGCCTGGCCGCCAGAAGTTGTGTGCGCGTTTTGAGCAGCGGATCCAGCGTCCAGTTCGGCACCAAATAGATCCACTGAGCGAGCTTGCTTTCCTGCGCGAGTTTGTCCGCCAGCGATTTGCCTGCATCCGGCGCATTGGTCTTCGCCAGCGTGGCGGACACCGCGATGGTCATGATATAATTGTCGTTGGTCCTGCCACCCACGTTGATCGCGTAGGTGAATCCGTCCGCCGTGTTGATTCCAATCCGGGTCGGGTGGTCCAATTCGGGCGATTGCGGTGTCAGTCCCGTCGCGACATCGGTGAAGGTGGGCGAGGAAAGCGAATCCGCCGTTTCCGACGCTTGCACCCCATCGAGCTTTTCGTCCGGTTTGGCGTCGGCCAGTTTCCAGCCGTTGGTTTCGCTGACAAGTTCCCAGGAATTCGTCGCGTTCGGATAAGTCACGGAAACGGTCTGAGGCTTTTCCACTTTGAAAAAGGTTTTGTCGAGCCACTGGCCGGCGTCGGGACTTACTTCGGTCAACGGGTCGGCAATCACGGCGACCATGTCGGCATTGGTGGCCGTCCGCAGGTAACGGCCGTCCGGCCAGCCCTGGTCCCCGGCATCCGGCGCCGCCGACGTCTGCGCGCCCTGATGCTGATGTGATTTGCCGAGCCACAGTGTGCGCAGCGGCTTTCCACCGGCGTCAAAAAATTCCAGCAGTGTCGCGGCATTTTCTCCCGGTCCTGGCGCGGCCAGGTCCAAGCGCGCCCACTGCGACGGGCCCACCTGCGCGGTCTGGACAACCTTCAAATCGCGCAGTTTCAGTAACTGCAGAGAATCACGCCATTGTCCGGGTGGCCGAGATAGTTCACCGTCATGACCAGCGGGAAGGTCAGCGCCAGCGCCAGCGCGAGGAACAGCCACGACGCCAGAAATTTTCCGACA
>JBEKEJ010000177.1:0-6221 GCA_050013895.1 Verrucomicrobiota bacterium
CCTGCCATAGACGGTCAGCCAGCCGGGTTTGACGATGACCTTGCCGGCGCTCTTGAACGGCTCGCCCTCGACGCGCGTGACGCGGATCGTCTCCAAAAATTCCGCCGCTGGATAAAAAATGGCGAGAAACCGCTTCGTCACCAGGTCGTAAAGCTTTTGTTCCGGCTCGCTCAATCCCCTCGGCAGTTGCGTGGTCGGGGTGATGGCGAAGTGGTCGGAGACCTTGGCGTTGTTGAAAATGCGTTTGTTCGGATGCACCCAGTTATTGTTGAGGATCGTTTCGGCAAATGCCGCGTAACGGGTCTCGCCGAGCATTTTCAGCGCATTTTTGACCGTGCTGAGGTAATCCTCCGGCAACGCGCGCGAATCGGTCCGCGGATACGTCAGCACCTTGTGGCGTTCGTAAAGCGCCTGCGCCAGGCCGAGCGTGTTCTTAGCGCTGAACCCGAACCGCGAGTTCGCGTCGCGCTGCAAGCTGGTCAAATCATAGAGCAACGGCGACAGCGACGTGGTGGGCTTGCTTTCCTCAGTGACAATGCCCGGTTTGCCCAGGCATTTGTCGCGAATGGCCTCAGCCGTGTTCTTTTCCCAGATGCGTTCGGGTTTGAGCTGGTCGTCGCCGTCCTTGCCGTCGGGCTTGGAAAATTTCTCGTCGAACCAGCGCCCGGTGTATTGGCCGACGGCGGCATCGAACGTGCCGATGACCTCCCAGAAATCGCGCGAAACAAACTTTTTGATCTTCGCCTCGCGCTCGACCAGGATGGCCAGCGTCGGCGTCTGGACCCGGCCGACCGTCGTCTTGAAAAAGCCGCCGGACTTCGAGTTGAACGCCGTCATCGCGCGCGTGCCGTTGATGCCGACCAGCCAGTCGGCCTCCGACCGGCTGTAGGCGGCATCGGCCAGCGGCAGCATGTCCTTGTCATCGCGCAGCCGCTCGAACCCTTCGCGGATGGCCGCCGGTGTCATGGATTGCAGCCACAGGCGCTTGATGGGTTGCCTGGCCTTTGTGTGCTTGACGATGTTGCGGAAGATCAATTCGCCTTCGCGCCCGGCGTCACAGGCGTTCACCAGCGCGTCCACGTCGGCACGTTTGATGAGTCTTTTCAGGACCTTCAGCCGGTTCTCGGATTTTTCAATCGGCTGCAAATCGAAATACGGCGGGATGACCGGGAGACATTTGAACGTCCACTTGCCGCGCGCGGCCTCGACGCCTTCCGGCGGCACGATGGTGAGCAAATGACCGACCGCCGACGAAATGACGTAGTGCTCGCTTTCGTAGTAGTCATCCGCTTTCTTGAACCCGCCGAGCGCCTTGGCGATGTCGCCGGCGACGGACGGTTTCTCCGCGATGATGAGTGTTTTGCCCATTTGCGTGCCGGGCTTTTACACCGGGCGCGGCAAACATGCGAAGAAAATCTTTTTTGTCAAATCGCGAATTGAAAGAGCGATAGCGATTAATTCTCCCTCTCCGCGCTGGGGAGAGGGCCGGGGTGAGGTGCTGTTTGAACCACTGCTTGTCGCGCCGTAGTGGTGGAAACGAAGGCGGAATGGACGCGGATGAACGCGGATTCTGTGGCCGCAAAAAAACGCAATAAGCACAAAGAATATCTTTGTCGCGTCGTAGCAAGGCGAAGACGGATCAACCCATTAGCCGCCTCATCACTGCACGCCGACGCGATAGAAATAAGGACCGGAACCGACGGCATTGGTATCCGTGTAGCTCGTCGTATCGCCTTGACCGACAATGTTGCTTTGGATGGTTGAAAATGCCGGTTGCGTGGCGAGATTGGTGCTGCATTGGAGATAATACGTTCGCGTGTTCACGCTTTGCCAGCTTACGACCAAGCCCGATGGATTATTGGTTGAAGCCGGAGCCAGCATTTCCAGAACCGACAATGAATCGGTGGGATCAGTCCCGGCTTTCCATTCCTGCCAGTTGTTCAAGCCGTCGTGGTCGGAGTCCACATAATCCACCGAACCATTGTTCGTCAGACCGTATTGCTGGAGCCACGCATAGGAAAGCACGGATGAAGGCGACTGAAATTCGTAAGCACCAATATCCACCGTGCCGCCAACAGTGCGCGGGTTGCCGTCCAAATCGCTTATTCCTGACACGTAATCGTTATCGCCGGAATTGATACAAAGTGAGTTGGACTGGAGGCGAAAATCACAATTCGTCCAATTGATAAAAGCAGGTTCGCTATTAGTGATGTTGCCCATACCAAACACCGCACGGCGAGAACTATTTTCGTCTTGCGGCGTCGTGCAACAATAATTAAATACCGTGCCTCCAAACTTGTCCCCCAGATAATTGTAATCATTGTAATACAGGATGCAGTTGTTGAATGTCCCGACATGCACTCCACCACCACTGTTATTTACAACGGTACAGTTATTCAAATTGCAGTAAAATGCACCACCTCCATTCCCGTATGACTGATTCCCAATCAGGAGAGAGTCATTCACAGTGGATTCGTAGGCTCCCCCGCCACCGCCGTAAGGAGACGAATTGCCGGTTAGTACGCAATTGTTAAGCGTTACCTGAATCGCTCCACCGCCGCAATTGTATGCAACATTGGCCACCATAACACAGTTGGAAACGATCGCGCTAGTGGACTGGCCGAAGACCCCGCCGCCACATTGCTCTGTTGTAAAATCTCCCGAGTCCCGCGTGGCGCCATTGGTTAAAGTGAAGCCGCTCAATACTGCGTTTTCAGCCAGATAAACGCAACGGATAGCATTATCATCGTTGACTATTCCGGGTGTCTGATAACCTTGAATGATTGTTACTGTCGGGCCATTGACGCTCTGTACCGTCAGGGCTTTGTCAACCGCAACACGATTTGTCAGCGAACCAGACACTACACGCCCGCCTGTCTGGTAAACGCCGTTCGTAACGAAAATTTGATCGCCGGCTATCGCCACATCAACAGCATCTTGGATGGCAATTGCTGCGCTCGGCCAATTCGAATAAGGAGGCACAGGATTTGTATTATTAACGTTCACATAAAGCACACGAGTGGTTATTGATTGAAGTTCATATACCCCCATGTCAACGAAACCGCCCACGATACGCGGGTTCCCATCGAGATCGTTGGTGGCCGAAACGTAAGCATTATTGCCGGCATTGATACATGGAGAATCGGGTTGCAAGTGAAAGTCGCCGTAAGCGGAGTTAACAAAGAGCGGCTCGTTGGTGATGTTACCGGGACCTGCATTTGGCGTGGTGCAACAATAATTGAGGGTCGAGCCCGTGTAATTGTCACCAAAATTGTAATACGAGATGCAATTATTGAGGGTGCTTGCGTCTGCACCAGCGCCTTCTTCCCATGCGGTGTTTGCGGTCAAAGTGCAGTTGTTCAACGTGCAGCCCAACGCGCCACCACCACCAGTGTCCACAAAGTTCCCTGTTAAAACACAATTGTTCAGAATACTGTAACTGGCTCCTCCACCACTACCACCACCGTTATTATTGATCAGAATACAGCTATTTAGTGTGCAGGAAGCCGCCCCACCGCCACTACCACCGCCGAACCCGGCCGCATTATTGGTGAGCACACAGTTGTTCAACACACTGGAATAAGCACCTCCTCCGGATTGAGATGAATTGCTCCATAGAACGCAATTATTCAGAGTGCCAGAATAGGCTCCGCCACCAAGATAATATCCAGAGTTGCCGGTCAACACACAATTGGAGACGACGGCGCTGCTGTCTTCACACCATACCCCGCCACCGGCACTTTCATGGATGACATCTCCGGAATCCAATACCGCTCCATTCGCAATGGTGAAACCGGCTAACACAGCTGCATTGGTCAAATAAACACAACGAACAGCACTGTCGCCGTCGATTGAGCCTGGCATTTGATAGCCTTGAATAATTGTCGATGCCGGCCCATTGACGCTTTGTACGGTGACGGCTTTGTTGATGACCACGCGATTTGTCAGCGAACCGTAAACCACCCGCCCGCCAGTCTGGTAAACACCATCGGTCACAAGGATTTGGTCGCCTGGAATTGCAGCGTCAATGGCATTCTGAATGTTGGTCGCGGCAGTGCTCCAATCGGCGTAGGGCGGCGCAGGATTGGTGCTGTTCAAATCAACATAAAGCACCGCCGCTGGAGAATGAATGGTTTGCAGCGCCAAAATGGCTGCTGCCGAAAGAGCGCATTGAAGTTTCATGGCTGCCCCTCAGAATCACCACATTGTATATTTCTCCCTTCTGAAATGCAAGAAAATTACAACGTGTTCGGCTGGTATAATGTGGGTTTGGGAAAAGCAAGAACTGTTTACCAATTGTAGCGTCAGCGTTGAGCGCCGATTTCGAGCCACAGGCTCGACGCTACAACTCTTGCGTGCGACTGAAAAGGCATTATAATCAGCATCAATGAAACTTGCGCTGGCGGTTTTGGTTTATTTAGTGATTGGCCTGGTTCTGAGCTGGGGCATCCTGCTCCTGCTCGCCGGCAAACCGTGGCTGTTTATCATCGCCTTCCTCGCCTACGTCGTCGCCTTCGGCAAAATCGGGTGCCAAACGCACTGATGCGGAGATCGGAGTTCGGAGATCGGAGTTCGCTATACGGATTTGAAATTCCCCCATCCTCCGGCTTCGAACTCCCATCTCCCATCTCCGATTTTCATTTCGCCGGCACGGCAAATCTCTGTTGCATGGCGGACTGGATTTGGGCCCAGGGCAAGCAATCGGCTGCTTTCGTTCCGGCCGCCACACCAGTAGCCAGGGCCGTGGAAACAGAGGTTCCCTGGAACACATAGGCCTGGTTGCCGTAATACACCACATTCGCGCCCGGCAGCGCCAGGGAGACGAAACTTCCAAAATCTGCATACGGCGCGAGTTTGCCGTTTTGCGTGGCGGTGACGGCGTTGACCCCGGGAATCGCCGCCGGATAAGTTGCCGAGTTCACCGGTTCGTTGCCCGCCGCCGCAAAGACAATGATGCCGTCGGCGATGGCCTGTTTGACCACCGCATCGAGCACCGAGCTGTCGCCGCCGCCGCCGAGGCTCAGGTTCAGGACGTTCGCGCCATTGTTGACCGCCGCCTGGACGCCCAGCGCCACGTCCCAGCTTGTCGTCATTGGGTTCGGACCATAGACATCCACGTGCACCACCCTCAAGGAACTGCTTCCGTGCGCCGCCTGGGAAGCTGAATACAAAAGATCGTAGAGCATGCCGGTGGCGTGCGTGGGGGTGGCGGGATCCGGCTTGGCGTCGCCTGCCACGGAAATTGATTTCACAACAAATGGATCGAGCTGGCTGCCAAGTGATTGCAAGGGCGTGTCAATCAAGCCAACCGTAACATGGCAAGGGTCGCTGGCATCAGTCGTTGGATCGAGCTTGAGGGAAACGGGGCCGACGGGCGGGTTCGCAAGGGACTGCGGCGCGACGGGCGGGTCGAAATAATAATTGTAATCCACGGCCAGAACGTCGGAGTTGTTTTTCAACTTGGCGAGCGCGGCGTCGGTGGCGCCGGCATCGGCGAATTGCAGACGGTAAACGCCCAGTTTGTCGTCGCGCCCGATGATTTTTGCGCCGAGCATTTTCGCCAGCGCGTCCATGTCCGTGCCCGGTTTGACCTTCACGAGCAGTTCATTGGGAACGTGTTTGGGCGGCGCGTTGGCCGCGCGCACCGGCTGGGTGGCGTTTTCCCTGCGAGTGGTAAAAACGTAGAGACGCGTCGGTCCGTTGGTCCCCGGCACGAGGGCGAAATTCAATTTCCCGAGCAACATCCGCAGGGCGTCATCGGACGGCAGGTCGTTAAATTTCGCGGACGCGTTGCGCGCCGCGCTCGGCTCGACAAAAATGTTCCAGCCGGTTTCCCGCGCGATGGTTTCCAACAGCGGCCAGAGAGATTCGCCGTGGATGTCGGCGTCCACGCGGTCAGCGGCCTTGTGCCAGACGAGCAAATTAGTGTCCGCCGCGCTTGAGCTCAAACAAAGCACGGCGAACCACAAACAAAGAACAAAGCGCATATTGGGCATCATCCAACTGGTTTCAAATCTAGCACGTTCGTCTCCGCTTGTGAAACCATCATTGCAAGCGGGCCGGAGGCCTGTGCCGCTCTTGCGCCAGTTCCACCCGAAAACCGAAATTGGTAGGGACGGCGCGCTGCACCGTCACCGCGTCGTTCAGGCGCGGAACCGATCCGAGGCACGCGTCCACTCTCGCACAATTCGTTCCGCCCGCTGGACGCGGGCGGAGACAGC
>JBEKEJ010000178.1:0-6220 GCA_050013895.1 Verrucomicrobiota bacterium
GTGGTCGAATTCGCGGTTGATGTGATAAACCGCAATCCCCATCACAAACACCGCCACAAACACGTCCAGTAAAACGCCCAGTTCCACCAGAAACGGCGTTTCCGCAACAATCCCCACGCCAAACGTGTAGATGCCGTTTTCCAGGACGAGAAACCCCAGCACCTGGTTCAACGCGCGCTTGCGGGCGACAATCAGAAACAACCCGGCGAAAATGGAAAAGAGCGCCACCGGCGCCAGCCACGGCGAGGCGATGTCTTCCGGCTTCGGCACCCGCGTGCACATCCAGAACGACACGCCCAGCGCCAGCACGCCCACGACGAGCGACGCGACATAGCCGACGTAAGGCTCGATTTCGCGGGTCACTTCCGCCTCGCGCACGGCGCGAAAGAGCAGCCGCGGGAACACGATACCTTTGAGCGCAATGGTTCCCGCCGCCAGCAGCGCGAAATGCGGCGACATTTCGTGCAGGTGCGCCAGGATCGGCAGCAGACCGAGCACCATGCCTTGCGCCGCCACCACGCGGATCGAAGCGCCTAGCCGGCTGGAGCCGAGCAGCTTCAGGTTGGTCAGCACCACGAGAACGAGGATGAGATTGGTGGTCAGCATGTGATTTGACTATTTCAACGTCAGTTCCAGCAGAAACGCCATCGCCGCCAGCGCCGCCGCGCCGACCAGCAGTTGCGGCACGACGACCAGACGCAGCCGCGCCATGATGGACTCGATCACACCCACCATCATCGCCACGCCGAACATTCCGCCGGTTGCCAGCAGCAGGTCCAGCGGCGCGTTGTTCGTGACCGGCAACACCATTCCGATGACCAGCGCCGCGAACAGCCACAACTTGAGCGCCGCGCTGTAGAGGATGAACGCGAAGTCCGGTCCGCCGTGGTCGAGCACCATCACTTCGTGAATCATCGTCAATTCGAGGTGAGTGTTCGGATCGTCCACCGGAATGCGCGCGTTTTCGGCAAGCAATACGATCAACAACGCGATGATCACCAGCGCCAGCACCGGGCCGGCCTGCAGCCAATGGGCGGCCGACACCGGCTCAAGCATCGTCGAAAGTGAAAGCTGCCCGGTTTGCCGCGCCAGCGTTGCCAGCGCGACCAACAAGGCCGGTTCGGTCAACGCTGAAAAAAACACTTCGCGGCTCGCGCCCATGCCCTCGAAACTCGAACCGGTGTCGAGCGCCGCGATGACCGTGAAGAACCGCATCAATCCGAGCAGACCGGCGAAGAGCAGGAAATCCCCCGGGAACGCGACGAGCGCCGGAAAATTTCCCAGCGGCACCAGCGCCGCCGCCACCAGCGTCGCCGCCAAGCCAATCATCGGCCCGGCGCGGAATATCCAGGTCGTCGTCCGGCTGTAAACCGCGCCCTTTCGCAGCAGCTTCCACAAATCGAAATAGGTTTGCAGCAGCGGCGGGCCGCGCCGTCCGGCGAAAAGCGCCTTGGTGCGGTTGATCACGCCGAACAACAGCGGCGACAACACCAGCGCCAGCAGCAACGGGATGAAGGAAAGGGCGTTCATGGTTCAGCGAAATTCCCAGACCAGCAGCACAATCAAGGTCACGGCAAGGTAAAGCACGTAAAGCTGGACCTTGCCGTGTTGCAGCCAGCGCAACTGCGAAAGCCACTCGTTGACGCGCTCGAACATCGGCCGGTACATTTCCTCGTGAGAGATGTCGGGGGTCTCGGTTTTCAACGCCGCTTCGGCGGGGAAAAAGCCCCGCGGTGGCGTAATCCTTTTCTTCGTGCCCAGCACCGGCCGGAACAAATCCATCAGCGGCTGGGCAAACGACGAGGCCGTGTATTGCATCCGCGCCGTTGGTTGCGCGTAACCGCAACCCCACGTCACGCCGGTTTCCACCCTCCGCCCTGTCAGCAGACCGCGTCGCAAGAGAATGAATGCCAGCAGCAACAATAGAACAGCACCGATCCCAATGACGACAAATGCCAGCGGCCCGGTTGCCACGGCCAGGTTTTCACCGACAACTTCAGGCCGCTGTCCCGTCACGCTTTCCAAAACCGTCTGTAAACTTCCGACGGCCACCGGCGCAAACAAGCCGATGAGCGCGCACCCGGCCGCCAGCGCCAGCATCGGCAGCCGCATGGCCCAACCCGCTTCATGCGCGCGCGACACGTGTTCGCTCCGCGGTTCGCCGACAAAGACAATGCCAAATGCCTTGGTGAAGCATGCCACCGCCAATCCGCCAATCAGCGCCAGGCCGCCAACCAGCGCGAGCAACGGCACGGCAATCGGCCCGCCGGCTGAAACGCCGCCCTTGAACGCGCCCAGGAAAATCAGGAATTCGCTCACGAAACCGTTCAGCGGCGGAAGCCCAGAAATGGCGACCGCGCCCACAAGGAAAGTCACCGCCGTCCACGGCATCCGTTTCAGCAACCCGCCGAGGTGGTCAATTTCAAGCGTCCCGGTGCCGTGCAACACCGCACCCGCGCCGAGAAACAACAGACCTTTGAACAAGGCGTGATTCACCACGTGCAGCAACGCGCCGCCGAATCCCAGCACGATGAGCACGGGCGAACCGGTGTTCGTGCCCAACAAACCGACCCCCAGGCCGAGCGCGATAATGCCGATGTTTTCGACGCTGTGATACGCCAGCAGCCGCTTCAGGTCGTGCTGGGCCAATGCAAACAACACGCCCAGCACGCCTGATGTCAGCCCAATGGCGATGAGTCCCCACCCCCACCACAATGGCGGCATACCCAAAAATGTGAACGCGCGCAGCAACCCGTAAATTCCCGTCTTGATCATCACGCCCGACATCAACGCCGAAACGTGGCTCGGGGCGGCCGGATGTGCCTCCGGCAACCACACGTGCAGCGGCATGAAACCGGCCTTGGTCCCAAACCCAACCACCGCCAGCAAAAAAAGAATCCCCGCCAATCCTTCGGTATGAACACCCTTCTCCGCCCAGAAGTCGAAGTTCATCGAGCCGGTTTCCCGCGCCAGCAACAGGAAGAATGCCAGCAGAAATGCCGTGCCCAGATGCGTGGCCACAAAATAAATCCACCCCGCCTCGCGCACGGACTCGCGTTCATGCTCGAACGTCACGAGGAAGAACGACGCCAGCGCCATCAATTCCCACGCCACCAGGAACAGCACGGCATTGCGCGCCAGCAGGACCAGCAACATGCCGAGCACCAGCAGGCCGTAAAAAAACCAAATCGGCCCGAGCGAGCGGCGACCCTGCCACGGCTGCAAATAACCCACGCCGTAAAGCGCAGAAAGCGCCGAGAGTAAAAGTGTCGGCAAAAGAAACCACGCCGACAGCGGATCGAGTTCGATGAAGAATTCGCCAAACGGCACCGGCCAGGGAAAATGCAATTGCCCGGTTGCGCCGCCCAATAACACCTGAATCGCCGGGATGCAGCCCAACACCGCCGCGACAACCACCGAACTCGCGCCCAACCACGAGAGATTTCGATCAGACCGACTCAGCAACAACACGGCCATCGCACCCGCGAGCAGGATGGCGATCGCTATCACCAGCAACGTCACTGAACCGCCTCCTTCTTCGCAGTCGCTGCCAAAGCCTCCACCCTCCGCAGTGCGACGGAGGACGGGCGCAGGCTGTCACTGATCGCTCTGGTCGCGGCCAGAATTTCATCGTGGCCAGCTTGCCGAACAATGAGCGCCTTGAAATCGGGATTGCGCAAGGCGAATGCCAGGCGTGACAGCAAATGGAGGTGCGCTTTGACGGTGGGGCTGATGAGCGTGAACAACGTGTGCACCGGCTGACCATCCAACGCCCCGAAATCCACGGGCGCTTCCAGAAAGCAAAGCGTCACCACCGGCTGCGGCACGTGCAATACGATGGGATTGCGGACGTGCGGAATGGCGATGCCGTCACCGATGGCGGTGGATTCCAAGGCCTCGCGCGCCAGCAACACTTGCAGCAGGAACTCGCGGTCCACCATGTCCGGCAATCTTAGCACCTCGACCACGCTGCGGAGCACGGCCGGCTTGTCCTTGCCGGCCAGACGATAGAAAATCCCCCCCACCTCCAAGGCGTCGGACAATTCCGGAAGCGATCCAGAGCCCCCTTCCGGTTCCTCAAAAATCCGCGGCGAAACATTGATGCGATTGGCCGTGGCCCATTCCAGCAGCTCGGCCCGGTTGAACCGGTATTGTCCACTCAACCGATAACCCGGCAGTTTCCGCTCCTCAACCCAGCGATAAACCGTCTTTTCCGAGATATTAAGTAACCCGGCTACATCTTTGACTGCCAATTGCATCTGCTCGCGATGACCAATTCACATCATGCGCTTTGGACATCTTTGGACATAGTGCAAGTAGTGCCCACGAATGTCAATCCCACAATATCTAATCGTAGCAACCGAAGTAACGAGGCTCCAATTTTGTGGGAGTCGAGGTGACAAGACTCATTTCTAAAAGATTAGAGACTCCTGACGTCGTCTCCTACAATTTTGATAAACCAGCGCCAGCACCGACGCCCGTTTGGAGTTCCGCCTTCAGGCGGCCCGGCCCGGCTAAAGCCGGAACTCCAAACTTCAATAAACCGGCACCAGCGCCGACGCTTGCTTCGCCAACTTTGGAATCCACGAATGACGCGAATTTGCCCGAAGGAAAAACCAATTCGTGTCCATTCGCGCAATTCGCGGATAAATCAGCAAATCAAAACCAAAATAGCGGCTTGTTGCGCCGACTTCACTACACCCTCAAACTTCTCACCCTTCGTGTTTGGCGCTTTGAGTTTGGCGTCCACGTCCGGCACCGATTCGAGGAATGGGAGGGACTCCGCGTGGGCGTCTCCAAAACCTCCTTGCGAACAGCATTTTCACGGCGTACGCAGGCGGTAGAAGCGGCCGGGATAATTCGTCCACTGCGGATCGCTGAAATAGGCCGAGCCGGTCGTAAGCGTATTGGTTTGCACCGGCTGCCAATCGGGATTGGAAAGATTCGTGCAGGCTTCCACCACTACCGTCTTTCCGCTGGCCCAGTTGATGTTGAAACCGAATTGATCGGTCTGCACGCCGAAGCTGCCGTCGCTGGTCTGCACGGCGGGCAACCAGAGCGCGGTTGGAATCCCAGCGAAAGTCGTATCCCAGCCCGTGGTGTCCGGTAGATAATAGACAGTCGCATTGGTAACGTTGTAAAAAACCCACATATCGATTGAGACGGAAGCGTTGCCACTGAAGTAAATTCCCATCAGGTTGATGCAATCAAGAAACGCGGCTTGTCCGATACCGGTCACGCTGCTCGGGATAATGACGTTGGTCAGGCGGGTGGATTCGGCGAATACCCGGTCCGGGATGCTGGTGATGCTTTCAGGGATGGCATAGTCTCCAGCTTTGCCGGCGGGGTATTGAATAAGCGCGGTTTGGTCCTTGTTGAACAAGACCCCATCCACGCTGCAATAGGCCGCGTTGGCGGCATCCACCAAAATCGCCACCAGATTGGTGCACTCGGAGAACGGAAGAGCTCCGATATTGACGACACTGCTGGGAATCGTGACGCTGGTTAGATTGGCGCATTGAAAGAAAGCATAGGAACCAATGCTGGTGACGCCGCTGGAGATCACAATGTTAGTCAGACTGGAGCAAGCCTCGAACGCCACGTCCCCCATGTTAGTGATACTGCCGGGGATGGTGACCTCGGTGAGCCGCGTGCAGTTCCAGAATGCCGCAACACCAATGCTGGTGATGCCGTTGGAGAACGTAACGCTGCTCAGGTTAGTGCAGTCACGAAAGGCCAAATAACCGATGCTGATAACGTTGCTGGGGATGGTAACATTGATCAGGCTGGAGCAATTCTCAAACGCCTCATCCCCGATGTTGGTGACTCCGCTGGAAATTCTGGCACTGATCAGGCTTATGCATTCATAAAATGCCTGCTTCCCAATGGTGCGGCAGTTGCTGGGGATCGTTATATTGGTCAGGCTAACGCAACTAACGAACGCCTGGTCCCCGATGTTGGTGACACAGTTCGGGATCATGACGCTGGTCAGACAGGCACAGTCTTCAAACGTCTGTAATCCGATGCTGGTAACGCCGCTGGGGATTGTAACGCTGATTAGGCTAATGCAAATCGTAAACGCATGGTCCCCGATATTGGGGGCGCATCTCAATTTTTAGAGGGGTCGCCGTGGGTTGAATGCGGGAAGAGCAAATGCCAGCGTCCATTGCGCCAGAAGGTTTCCAGGCACATCAACGCTTCGTCTCCCGCACAGCTCCAG
>JBEKEJ010000179.1:0-6166 GCA_050013895.1 Verrucomicrobiota bacterium
GATTTCACGGCCACTTCGTTGCGTTGCGGGTCGAGGCCGAACACACGCGCGGCGCCGGAATTCGGGCGGAGCAGATTCAGCAGGCATTTGATGGTCGTGGTCTTGCCCGCGCCGTTGCGGCCGAAAAAGCCGTAGCATTTTCCGGCGCGGACGGTCAAGGTGAGGCTGTTCACGGCGTCCAGTTTGCCATAGCGGCGGGAGAGGTTTTGGATTTCGATGACGGGCGATTCGGGATTCATGTCAATTTTAGGTTTGGAGTTCCACCTTTAGGCGGTGTGCGGCCAGCATTTGCCCGGACCGCCTGAAGGCGGAACTCCGAACGACGTTGCGCCGGTGATGCCGACGATGTGATTTCAAAGCTGTTCATTCTTTTCCTTCGATTTGCGCACGAAGTAGTCGAGCCGTTCCCTGACCAGCGCCAGAAACCGTTCGCGGTCCACCTGCAGGTGATGCGCCATGACCACGGCTTCATCAATCTCGGTGAGCAGCAGCTTGTTTTTGACCTGCCGGGTGAACGGTGAATTGTTCTCCTTCAAAAAACAGCCCTTGCCGGGAATGGTTTCGATGACGCCCTGGCTCTCCAGTTCGGCGTAGGCCTTGGCGACGGTGTTGCGGTTGACGCGCAGTTCCTCGGCGAGCGGGCGGATGGACGGCAGCGGGTCGCCGGGCCGCAACGAACCGGACGCCGCCGCGTAACGCACTTGGTCCGCCAGTTGCAAATACACCGGCTTGCCCGACTTGAAATCAATCTGAAACATCATGGCCGTCTTTTACTGTCATAGGACTATATGACAGTTGCCCCGGCGCGTCAACAGGTTTTTTGAAGTTTTTTAGGGCGTAAAAGTCAGGCGTCGGAGCGCTGGCCTCCATAACGGCGCGATGGTGAAAGGACCTCAACGCGCCGGGTCGGAGACCGGCGCTCCGTCAAAGCGGATGGCTTGCAAAACTGCGTCCACCACTTGATCGCTGGTGATGCCATTCATGCAGCGGAAATCAATGGGACATTCGCGTCGAAAACACGGCGAGCAGGGCGCGTCGGATTTCAGCAAGCGGTGCCGTGGATCGCCCGGCAGGCCCGGTCCAGTCAATTCCGGTGACGTGCTGCCGAACGGCGCGACGACCGGCGTGCCCAGCGCGGCGGCCACGTGCATCGGGCCGGAGTCGTTGGTGAGCAGCACGCGGCAGAGCTTCAGCAACGCCATCAGTTCGCGGAGACTGGTTTTGCCGGCAAGATTTCGGAGTTCGGAGTTCGCCCGTCTTCGTTCCACTTCGACGCGGCCTGAACTGTGGCCTGCCGCGCCGGAGCCGAAGGCGAAGGCGGGAGTTCGGAGTTCGGAATTGATGCGTCCGGCGAGTTCCATGTCACCTTTGCCGCCAACAACCAGCCATACACAATTCGTCCGGTTCTGAATTTCGCGCGCGGCGGCGATGAATCGTTCGGCCGGCCAGCGCTTGGCCGGGCCGTATTCCGCGCCGGGATTCAGGCCGAAAACCGGCTGCGCGATTTTCTCCAATCCGAACTTGTTCCTCACGGCTTCAACCTCTTCCGGCGCGACGAACAACTGCGGCGCGATGGGCTCCGGATTTGCGCCCAACGCGGCAACAAGGTGCAAGTACTCGTGGAGTTGGTGGGCGGTGGCTGGGAGATCGGAGATGGGAGATCGGAGATGGGAAATCAATTTTTTGATTTCTGCCGTGGAGCGCTTCCGCATTTTTACCGCGTCCGCTCGGGGCGCGACAGTTTGCGTCAGGAAAACATTCCGCCACGGACGGGCGTGGCCGATGCGCTGCGGAATTCGGGCCAGCCAGGTTTCAATCGCCGAGCGGGGCGAGTTCGGCAGCACCAGCGCCAGATCAAATTTCCGCATGCGGAGTTTTCTGCCGACGGCAAAAACGCTTTCATCAGGCTCAAATGAAATCGTCTCATTGATGGCGTGATGCTCAAGCCACAAATCGCGCAATTTTCCCGGTGTGAGCAGCGCGATGTGCGCCTCGGGTAACTTTTCGCGCAGCCGAAAAAGCGCGGGCGTGCTCATAACTGCATCCCCCAGCCAGTTCGTCCCGCGAATCAGAATTCTGCGGCCCCCCTCCGCTTCGCTTCGACGCGGCAAGGGTGGAGACTGGTTTGACTGGCTTCCCATGTTCTATCCTCCGTCATTCAACTTCGTTTTCGCCGGCGGCGCCGCTTTCCATCGGCGGTGGACCCAGAACCAGTTCGCCGGGTCGCGGCGGACGGCATCTTCCAGCGCGCGGTTCACGTCGCGCATGATTTCTTCCGAGGGACGCGGTTTGCCGTTTTCGTGCGTCGGAATTTTTTCGCCGAGCTCCAAACGCCATTTCGCCGGCGCGACGCGGTAGCAAACGCCGGTGTAAAGTTCGCAATGATAGCGCAACGCGAAAACCGCTGGCGCGAGCGTGGTCGAACAATCGTGGCCGAGAAACGGCCCGCGAAAACCATTGGCGCTCTGGTCGGTGAGGAATCCGAGAATGATCCCCCGCCGTTGCATCGCCGCCCGCAGGAGCGGGCCATCGGTGCGGCGCTCGAAGAAAAGACAGCTCGAACGCTCGCGCAATTCCTGCAGCAGGCGGTCGAAGGCGGGGTGTTTCAGCGCCCGATAGGTGGTGGCGCACTGGTAGTCCGGACGGAATTGTCCGAATCGCGCGCACAGTTCGAAGTTCCCGAAGTGGCCGATGGCGGCGACGACGTTTGGGGGCGGCTGCCCGGCGATTTTCGCGGGTAGACGTTCGATGCCGGCAAATTCAACGTGCGGGCGCAGGGCCTCAAAATTCATGGCGGCGGTTTTGACGGCGCACGCGAAACTTTCCCCGATGCGGCGGAAGTTTTCCCGGGCGATGGCGCGGATTTCCGCCGGCGATTTTTCATGGCCAAAGCACATGGTCAGATTTTGCCACGCCACGCGCCGGTGCCGCGCGTCGAGCCAATAGGCCAGCCCGCCGCCGGCGCGACCGAGGCGCGCGACGAGGGTGAGCGGCAGCGACTGCAAAAAGGCAACGACTCCACGCGCAAGAAAATAAAGCAGCGTTTCCATCTTAACCGCGAATGCGGGCGGGTTGGGGCGATGGAGTGATGGAGCGATGGGATTTTCCCAATGTTCCAATTCTCCAATACTCCATGACTCCGTTCATTTTTTTCACCGGAAGCAGATTTTGCGGACGCAGTCCTGAAAGTCGTTTGCGCCGCTGACAATCTGGATTTCGACGCGCATGAAATAAATCGGCAGGTCGCGCCGGTCGAGTTTCGGGAAGCGCACGGCGTCCTTTTGCGTGGTGATGATGGTGCCGGCCTGGCGTTTCTTGCCGCGGTTGATGGCGTTGAGGATCTCCTGCTGCGTGAAGCGGTGATGGTCGGCAAAACGCTTGGAATAGACCAGTTCCGCGCCGAGATTCACGAGGCTGTGCTCGAAACTTTCCGGCTGCGCGATGCCGCTGAGCGACGCGACTTTTTGCCCGCGCAGAAAATCCAATTCGCGCCGTTCGCCCGTGAACACGTCTTCGAGGTACAGCGGATGGTGGACGCATTCGATGATGGCGGCCTCGGGGTTCAGCCGGGCAATCCGCGCGCGCAGTTCGGCGGTCTGGCCGTCGCTCTTGGTGATGAAGATCGTGTGGGCGCGCGCGAGGTGCGACGGAGGTTCGCGCAGCGTGCCGCGCGGGAGCAGATGCTCGTTGCCGAACGGCTGCTGGCGGTCAACGAGCACGACGTCATGCCGCCGGCCGCGCAAATCCCAATATTGAAAACCGTCGTCAAGCAGCAGCGTGTCGCAACCGAATTTTTCAATCGCATAAAGCCCGCTCTTGACGCGGTCCTTGTCCACCAGCACCACGACGTCCTTGAGATTCGACGCGAGCATGTAAGGTTCGTCGCCGGCCATTTCGGAATCGAGCAAAAGCGATTTGCCGTCGGAGACAACGCGCGGCGGCGTCCGGTCTTCGCGCAGCAGAATTTTGTTCAGCAGCAACTGGTGGAGGGGCGCCGGTTTGGAACGGTAGCCGCGCGAGAGGATGGCGACATTGCGGCCGGCGTCGCGGAGTTCGCGCGCGAATTTCTCCACGACCGGCGTTTTGCCCGTGCCGCCGACGGTGAGATTGCCGATGGCGATGACCTGCACGCCGAGGGTTTTGTCGCGGAGGATGCGGACGTTGTAAAGCCAGTGGCGCATCTTGACGCCCACTTGAAACAGTTTGGAACTGCCGAACAAAAGCGCGCGCGTCAACGCCGCCTTTGTGTCGCGGCGTTCGCCGGAGATGACTTCTAGCCCAAAGGTTTGGAGGCTTTCGATCCAGACCCGGAATTGTTCGCGCATTGCGTTTCAGTGTGCCAAGCGCGCGGAGTCGCGGCAAGACGAAGGACGTCCGATTGCGATGGGACCGGGATCGAAAGGGCATCGTCCTCCTTCTCGTCCTCGTCCTCGATCGATTACGAGGACGAGAACGAGGACGAGGAGGAAATGTGAATTTCAAAATCCCATGCGCGCCAGCTCGCTTTGCAGCGCGGCCTGAAACTGTTGCACGTCGGCCGCGGATGGTTTGTAACCTGGTTGCGCGGGCACAACGCCCAGCCGCCCCGTCTGATCCAAATACCAATCCGCCGACTGGCTGTCGCTGAACGTGACCTTGCCGCTGACGACGGCGCCGGGCCGCGTGAGTTGATCGACGGTGACGGACACGTTGCCGGTGGCTGGCGGTGGCGGGGCGGGTGGCGGGGAGGCTTTTTTGCCGGCGGGCGGCGGCGCTGCGCCCGTTGTCGGTGTGCCGCCAATTGGCGCCGCGGCCTTGGGTGGTTCCGGGTCTTTCGGCGTCAACTTTAAATCATCCACCAACAGCCGCACCTCCATGTATGTGAGTTTCAGTTTGAACTCCGCAGCGAGCCGGGTTTGAATTTCTGAAAGTTTTGCGCCTTGCAGAATCCAAGCCGTGACGCGCTGCCGTTGGGCTTCGTCCAGATTCATGATTCAAGCTTTAGCCGCTTCGCCTTTGAGAATCCAGTCGTAACCTTTGGCTTCGAGTTCCAGCGCGAGCTCCTTGCCGCCGGTGCGAACAATGCGGCCGTCCACGAGCACGTGGACAAAATCCGGCACAATGTAATTCAGCAGCCGCTGATAATGCGTGATGACGAGCTGGGCGTTGTCGGCGCGTTTGAGCCGGTTGACGCCGTGCGAAACAATCTTGAGGGCGTCAATGTCGAGTCCGGAATCCGTTTCGTCGAGGATGGCGAGTTTGGGTTCGAGCACGGCCATCTGGAAGATTTCGTTGCGCTTCTTCTCGCCGCCGGAAAACCCTTCGTTCACCGACCGCTTCAGCAGATCTTCGTTAAGGTCCAGCAGCTTCATCTTGTCCTTCACGACGGTGAGGAACTCCATCGCGTCCAGTTCCGGTTCGCCCTTTGATTTGCGAATTTCGTTGAGCGCGGCCTTGAGGAAATAAGTGCTGTTCACGCCGGGAATTTCGACGGGGTACTGGAAGGCGAGGAACAGCCCTTCGCGCGCCCGTTCTTCGGGATCGAGATCGAGCAGGTCGTGGCCGTTGTAGGTGACTTCGCCGCCGCTCACGTCGTAGCCGGCGCGCCCGGCGAGGACGGCGGCCAGCGTGCTTTTGCCGGAGCCGTTCGGCCCCATGACGGCATGAACTTCGCCCGCGGAAATGACCAGGTTGACGCCCTTGAGGATTTGCTTGCCCTCAACGCCCGCGCTGAGATTTTTGATTTCAAGTATAGGTTTGCTCATTGTCAGATTCGTCTTATCTTCATCCTCGTCCTCGTTCTCGTCCTCGTAATCGAAGCCAGACGAATCGAGGACGAGAACGAGAACGACGACGAGAGGGAGATATTACCCCACACTGCCTTCCAGACTCACGCCCAAAAGTTTCTGCGCTTCGACGGCAAATTCCATCGGCAGTTCCTTGAAGACCTCCTTGCAGAAGCCGTTCACGATCAGGTTCACGGCGTCCTGCGTCGAAAGCCCGCGCTGGTTGCAGTAAAAGATCTGGTCCTCGCCGATCTTGGACGTCGAGGCTTCGTGCTCGACGGACGACGACTTGTTCTTCACCTCGATGTAGGGGAACGTGTGCGCGCCGCATTTGTCGCCGATCAGCATCGAGTCGCACTGCGAAAAATTGCGCGCGTTGGCCGCGCTCCTCTGGACTTTCA
>JBEKEJ010000180.1:0-6137 GCA_050013895.1 Verrucomicrobiota bacterium
TGAAATTCCTTCAGCGTGAGCCGGTCCTTGTCGCCAGTGAGAATCATTTCAGCTTTGGCGGCAAGCGCAGTTGCCAGCACTTCATCGTCATCGGAATCGCGGCAAACGGGTTTGGCCAGCGGCTTTGGTTTCACGACCGTCGCTTCATTCGCGTAAATTGCCAGCAACGGCAATTCGCCGGGATCAAGGCCGAATTTTTCCCGCAATTTGTCCGCTAGTTCATCCAGCAATGCGCGGGAAGTGAATAATTTACAGGCGGGCAGGCGGCGCTTGACGATGTCGCGGCATAAACCCTCGCCGGCGAGTCCGGCGACAAGGACATTCGGGTCAACGACCAGTTTCACGAAATTATTTTGAACACGTCTGCATCGGTGTAAATGCCTTGGGCGCGTGCCCGGGGAAGAACTTTGCGGCGCGTTTCCTCAAATGCTTCCGACCAGATCTGGCGTTGCACCGCGCGGCGGACAAATTCGCTTTCGGTCAGGCCCCGGCTTTTGGCCGTGCGCGAAACATCGCGCTTCAACGCCGCCGGCAAACTGATGGTCAATGTGCTTCTCATGTAAGACAAATTAAGACAAGGGGAGCGGAATTGCAACCGGCTTGCGCCGGTTGGGAAAAGACGATTCGACGGCGCATTTCCGCTGTGGCATCGCGGCGAAGGCGTTGTAACCACGAAATATGCGAAGCACACGAACCGATTTCAGCGCCGTAGGCGCGGAATCTTTGTAGCTCGCGGGTGTGGATGAAATTCAAGCTCCGTCAGGAGCGACATCGTCGGAATATATCGCTCCTGACGGAGCTTGTGATTTTTGGCGGGGCGTTGCTACAAATATGCCGCGCCTACGGCGCTAGGGAACGCACAGTGTGCCTAATAGGCTTGGCCTGTCACTTGTGTTGCCTCTATGCGATTCTGAATTGCAGCTTGTTGTTCTGGTGTGGCCGCGTAAGGCAACAGTTGGGAAATACTCGTCCAGTGTTGTCCATTGTTTGCCGCGCCAAATGCCTTAATAACCGGCTGGATAACGTCATAATTCTCTGACATAAAGAAACTCGTGGTGCTCGCGCCATCCGAACTGATTATATCACGGTCATCCAATAGCTCGTCCACCGTCGTTTTTTCGGTTATGATTGGCCCCCCATTTCCCATGTATGCCGCGATTGTTTTACTTGAAGCAATTTCCCATCGCTCCAGAACGGCATCATCCACCAACGTGTCGAAATAGGATTGCAGTTGGCTGAGATCGGTCGGAAACTGTCCACCGTTGGCTTGCTGATATTTTTGGAGAGCGGGATACAACATGTTTTTTGCAAATTTCCTTTCCGCAGCGTCCCGCGTGGCGCTCATGGCACAGCGAAGATCATTTTCTGTATCCAGACTGGATTGGCTGGCGACGTGAATCCAATCTGCACCAGTCAGAAATCGAAGTTCTGGTATTTTTGCGTTCGGCGTTTCTTCCAATCGCTGTTTGAGTTTGTTAACCTTGGCCAGCAATGATTTTGTAGTGGTTTCTTCTGGTTCATTTGCGTCTGCGTGCAAACGTGTCACTTCGCCACGCAGTTTCAGAAGCTCGGTTGCATTGGGATTTGATTTCAACCTCTCATTTTCCACGAGCAATGACCCCAGCCGGTTCGTCGCATCGTCGCGCTCGCGTTGCAATTGCTGGAGTTGGTCCGCCAGCGGCGCTTGCTGTTGCTGGAGTGTTTGATTTTGCTCGCGCAGATGCGAGGCTTGATGCGCTTCGTAAATTCCAGTTCCAATCGCGGCGGCGAGCGTCGCGGTAACGAGAGTTTTTTGGAGTGTGGTCATGGCAATGGCTTTGGTGGCGGCAATTGCGGTTGAAGTGGAAACGGCCGTTCCGGCGAGAACGGCGGCGGCGGAAATGGTGGCGGCCAGTCCAATCGGCGCGGCCTGGACGGCGTTGGCGGAAATCAAAACCACGAGTCCGCTTGCGCCAATGGCCACGTTGCGTTTGGAGAAATAGTCGCGCAGCCGTTCCACGGCGCGGCTGACGCGCTTTTGCGCGGCATCGTCAGTTGTCCCCAGTGTCGCGCCGACTTCGCGAAGGGATTTATTCTCAAAATAGCGGAGCAGGACAGCGGCACGGTCGGCATCGTCCAGCGTGTCCATGGCTTCGTCGAGCAGCGGCTCGATCTCGGACCAGACAGGCGGGACGCCTGTGGTGCTTTCGGTTGCATTCATGTTGTTCATCTCCACGGCGATTTGCTCGCGCAATTGCCGGCGCGATTCTTTGCGGATGACGTCAATCGCGGTCCGGCGCGTGACCTGATACAACCACGGCGTCAGGGAACTGACAGGCGCGACGCCTGTGCCACTAATTTTGCCGGCGTTGCGCGCGAGGTCGGCGAAGACGGATTGCGTGATTTCCTCGGCCAGTTGCGGCGAGCGGACCTGCCGCAGCGCGGCGGAAAAGACCAGGTTCAGATGTCGCCGGACGATTTCGGCGAAGGCGTCCTGCAAATTCTTTCGCGCGTATTGCCCCAGCAAATCCAGATCGCTTGTCATTCTTTTGAAAGTATATCGCTGCCGCTAAGTGAAATCCGACAAAAATGCGGCAGTGGACGTGAGACCGCTCTGATCCGGGCAAGAATCCGGGAGGCATAATGCGCCGACTCACGTCGGCTGCTACGATACAAAAAGACGTTTCGACGGCGCGCAGTTTCGTCGCGAAGGCGTTGTGGCGGCGGACGTCTCGTCTGCCGTGGAGGGCTGGCGTCCCGCCGCCCGGAAAGAACGTGAATGTTCCAGCGCGATTTGCGGTGTGCGGTGTTTTATCCGCCGGGCGGGACGCCCCGGCTCTACGGCAGGCAGGATGCCCGCCGCTACGGAAAAGCGGCGGGCCGCCGCAGTCCAGGACGCTGGCCCGTTTGCCGATGACTCATGAACTGTGCGGCGGGCATGGAACGCCGCGCGGGTTCAGGGCCATCGGAAGTCGAGGGTGGCGAAAATTCCGTGCGCGGTGAAATTATTCACGTTGCCGCTGCTCGATTCCGAGTATTGGGAAAACCCGTAACGCAGGGAGCCGGAAACGCGTTGGTTGAACCGCCGGGTGAGACCGGCCATTAGTTGATGGCGGGTGAAATCAATGCCGAGCGGCACCCCGGCGGGGTTGTTTTGTCCGTAGTCGGCGCGCGAAAAGTTGTAGGTGGCCAACAGGGCGGTCTTGGGGTTCAACGCGTAACTGGCAGTGGCGATGACGGTGTAGACGTTGCCGTCATAGGGCACGACCGACGGATCGCCGTGGCTGGCCGTGGTCAGGCGTGACTGGCTGTAGGTGAAAGCGCCGGAGAAATAGAGTTGCCGCAGCGGGGTGAGCGAAACGCCCGCGCCAAAAGTTTGGGCGTCGTTTTTGCCGGCCAGAATCTGGCCGCCGGGAGAAATCATGAGGTTGGATATGGGGTCAACGGCGGGATCGGTTTTCGTCGAGTAATCGGTCGTGGTGAGTTGACAGGTCAACGTGGCTTTGAGCCAGCGCGCCGGCCGCAAATCAAGTTTGGTTTCAAACTCATCCGTCAGGATTTTGCGCCCGAGAATAAAGGCCGGATAACCGTTGGTCGGCGGGTTGAAAGGGTTTCCCCAGACGTCCTGGAGATGGTGGTAATCGGTGTCGCTGGATCGCCGTTGATATTGCGCGCTCAGGGCGGACCAGCGCCAGGGTGAAGTATTGAAGCCAGCCCTCAAATTGTAGCGGTCATTCGTGGCGTCGGTCCGGCGAGTTAAAACGCCGGTCGGTTCCTGTTGTTGAAATTCGTCAATGCTTTCCTGTTCCAATTGCGCCCCGGCGAAAAGGACCGTGAACGGAATTTTCGTGAACCGCAGGTCCGCGTTTTGACTGGACTTGAACTTGTCCAGGTTGGCGCTCTCGAAGGCCAGCGGGATGCTGAATTCAAGATCGGGGGCGTTGCCGAAACCCTCTTCGCGGGTCCATTCGTTCTGCGTGCCAAGCGAGAGGCTGAGATAATCGAGCGGGGTGAAAAGGCTGGCCACGCTAAAAATTTCGGATTCGCGCCTGAGGGTGATCGCGCCGCTGTTCCCGGTGACGCCGAAAACCGCGTTGGTCTGGTTGAAAAAGTCGGTGCCTTCGAGCCGCGAATAGTAGAAGCCACCGGACAAAAACCACCAATCGCGGACCGGTTTTTCCAGCATCAGCGTGTTCATGCCCTGCACGTGGCGATACCGGTCCTGCGTTTCGGTGGCGCCAATGGCATTAAAGGTGTTGGTTTCGTCGCCGCGATTTCTTTCGGTGTAAAATTCGACGCGCGCGTTGTCCTCCAGATGCCACTGGTTGAAATCGTGCGTCACGTCGAGCTTGAGGATGTGCGTCTGTTCGTCAATCGCCTTCGTGGCGGGTGCAATGTTGACGTTTTCGCCGTTCGCCTGGCCCCAATCGAGCATGGACTTGTTGCCATTCTTAAACTGATATTCGTAACCCAGCACAATTTGCGGCCAGCGCGGCAAGGTCAGGCCAAGGTCCACCCAGATGCGCCCATTGTCCACGTATAAATCCCGGTTGAGATTGAATGAGGGCGGCGCCGCGGCCGGATCGTATCCGCCCCTGTCGTCGTAGTATTTGCGCCATTCATCGAAACCGGCATGGACGAAGCCTTGGTCCGTTTCGTCCAGCGCCAGCTTCAGGCGGTAATCCTGGTCGGGAACGATAAAATGTCCTTCGAGTGAAAATTTTTCGTTGGGACCGGTTTGCTGGCTGAACAAAACGTCTTCGGCGCCGCCGGCCAGGCCCTCCCGCCGGCCTTCGAGTTCCCGGAATTTGGATTTATCGCCCTGGACCCCGATCCAGCGAAACGCCGGCTCGAAGTTGAGAATGAGCGGCGGAGGGACATTGGTTGTGTTCCAGAATGCGCCCTGGTCAATCCAGGCGCGCAACAGTCCGACCTGTTGGGGCGTGAGCGGATTGCCCTTGCCAATCGGCGGCATTTCCATGTCGGGCACCTCCCGCGCCACGTAATGCGCCAGAAAACTTTTGAGACTGTCTCCCGGAACAATGTCGTTGGTGTTGTTGTCGCCGCCCCGAAGCGCCGACTCGCGATTGTCGAGGCGGAAATGGCTTTTGGGTTTTTCCGGCCCATGACAGCGCAAACAGATCGTTTGAAAAATTGGCTGGATGTCGCGGTCAAAGTCGATTTTCACGCCGGCTGGCACCGGAAGTTGATTGGTTTGGATTTCATCAGCGGACGAAGGCAGGCAGGCCGTTGGCAACAGGAAAAAGAGCAGCGAAAGCGGCCTGAATTTATTGGATGAAATGGCGTTCATTCAAATTCCGGGCTTGCGCATTCAATATCTGAGCCTCGGGTCCACATTGGAACCATGGATGGCCGTATGGCAGCCCGCCGTCCAGCAGGTCCCGATTTGCAGGAGCTGGGTGTGGTCCGTATTGCCGATATAAATGGCTCCGCCGATGCTCTGCACCTGCGCATGGCAACGCAGACAGAGATTGGGATCGCTCGCGACGAGCATTTTCTGGTTGATCGAGCCGTGCGGATTGTGGCAGGTGACACAGCCTTCGCGCAGGGCTTCATGCTCGAAGACGAACGGCCGCGTCTGCTCGCGATGACATTGGGCGCAGCTTTCGTCTTGCCGGGCCATGGCCAGGCCGCCTTTCGGCTTGAGGATGTCGCCGCCATGCGGATCGTGGCATTGCACGCAGTTCATGTGTCCTTCGATGACCGGGTGATGCTGGGGCAGGTTGAATTCGGCTTGAACGTCGAGATGACATTGAAAACAGGAAGACGGATCCCGGCCGGGGTTGATGATGAATTTTCCGCCGCCGCCGGCTTCGATGTGTTTGCTGCCCGGACCGTGGCAGGATTCGCAACCGGTCTCGCCGGCCACGGCCGCGCTTTCAAAATGGACCCGCGCGTGGGGGCTGGTCGGAAACTTTCGGACGATCCCCGCGTGGCAATCCATGCAGGCCTTGTTGCCCACATAATGCGCGCCGGGAATATCGAGCGGCACGGCCACCATCGGCGAGGTGGTGGAGCATGAAATCAGAAACAACGCCGCGCCGCCAGCGAGGCTGAACACCCCCGCCACGGCCACTGTTCGCTGCCATTTCACTGTCTTTGCGTTTACGGGACCGGTTGGGTCGTTACTTTGGCAG
>JBEKEJ010000181.1:0-6128 GCA_050013895.1 Verrucomicrobiota bacterium
AGGCGAAGTTGTGTCGCACGCCGGAAGACTGGGCCTTCGGGAGCGCAAAGTTTCGGGACAAATTTTGCCGGCTGTTGATTCCTACCGGAACGCCGGTCTCCGACCCGGCGTGATTCAATCAATGGCAACGAGCCGGGTCGGAGACCGGCGCTCCAATTTCAGACCTTCTCCGGCTTCACCACCGCCACGACCAGCGCGTCCGGCTTCAGATATTTTTGCGCAACGGCTTTGATATGTTCGAGCGTGACGGCTTCGTATTTCGCGTCATCCAGTTCCGTGCGCCGGTAACCGAGGCCATAGAGCTCGTCAAGGGCGGTCATGGAGGCCAGATGGCCAAGCTCCTGCCGGGCGATTTTTTTCTGGCCGATGATTTTGGCCTTGCTGCGCTGGAGTTCCTCGGCGCTCAACCCTTCGGTGCGCAACAGTCCGGCTTCCTTGAGCAATTCGGCCTCCACCTGCCCCGCCTTCGATGGTTCGGTGCCGGCGTAGAAAGCAACGTAACCGGGAACGAGTCCGGCAAAATTCTGCGCGCCGACGTAATAGGCCAGTCCGAGCTGCTCGCGAATGCGCAGGAACAGCCGCGAACCGAGATCGCTGCACGATTCCTGAATCAACTCCAGCGGGTAACGGTCGTCGTCGCGCATCGTCGTGCCGGGGAAACCGATGACGAGCACGGCTTGTTTTTTGTCGCGGGTTTCTATCACCCGATTGGATGTTGGGTGTTGGATGTTGGATGTTGGATGTTGAATCTTTCCGGTCGCTTTCCAACCGGCGAAAGCCTTTTCGACGGCGGCTTTGACTTCGCCCGTCTTCACGTCGCCGTAAACGGCGAGGACGCAATTGTCCGGCGCGGTGAGTTTTTGGTGGTAGGATTTCAGGTCGGCGGCGGTAATCTTTTGCACCGTTTTCTCCGTGCCGAGCGAATCGAGGCCGTAACCGGTGTTGCCGAACATCGCCTGACGCATGGCAAAACCGGCGCTCTTGAGAAGATCATCCTTGCGCGCGCGGATGTCGGCGATCTGCACTTCGCGTTCGCGGTCCAATTCTTTGGCGGGAAAAGTCGGGTTCAGCAAAACGTCGGCGAGCAAATCCATGCCGACGGTGAAATCGCTGCTCAACACCTCCACGTTCACGCCGAAGCTGTTGTTGCCGCCGTAGCTGTCAAGGCTGCCGCCGACGGATTCAATTTCCGTGGCAATCATTTCAGCGCTGCGGATTCTGGTGCCCTTGAGCAGCATTTTGGCGAGCAACATCGTGACGCCGTTGTTCTTCGCGGTTTCGGCCAGCACACCGCCCTGGAATACGGCGCGGAACTCGACGAACGGCAGGCGATGGTCTTCCTTCACAAGCAAACGCAGGCCGTTCGGCAGTTCAATCTTCCGGATGGGATGATCGGCGCTGGTTTCAATTTCCGTTTTGGGCTTCGGCGCGGCGCCGGCGGGCAACAGCGCGTAAAGCGTGCGGTTTTCCGTCGTGAGATACTCACGGGCGACGCGCTGGACGTCGGCGTGCGACACGCGTTTGACGGCGGCAAGATAACGCTCGGAAAAATTCAGGTCGTTCGCCGCGAGCCAGTTGCCCCCGAGATTTTGCGCCTGGCCTTCCATGGTCTTGCGCGCGGCGAGCGTGGCGGAAATGAATTGCTTCACGGCCTTCTGCACTTCATGGGCGGAAACCGAGAGCGATTTGATTTTTTCGACTTCAGCCAGCATCGCGTCGCGCGCGGGGGCAAATTTGTCCGCGTCCACAATGGCGCTCATGCCGAACAAACCGGGATTGCCGGGGCTGTAAGTCCACGCGTCGGCGTGGTGCACGAGGCCCTGCCGCTCGCGCACCTGCTGGAAGAGGCGCGAACTGCGGCCGCTGCCAAGCAGCACGGCGAGAACGTCAAGCGTCGGAACTTCGGGATGGCGGAGTTCGGGAATATGCCACGCAAAATGAAAATGACCGAGCTCGATGGGCGCTTCCTCGACGATTTCACGCGGCGCGGTTTGTTTCGGTTCGCCGGGCAGAACCATGGGCGGCATCGCGCGCGATTTGGTTTTCGCGTAAGCCTCGCGGATCTGCGCGACCACGTCCGCGTTCTTCACGTCGCCGGCGACAACGTAGAACACGTTGTTCGGCGCGTATTTTTCCTGATAGTAACCGCGGATGTCGTCCGGTTTGACCTCGTTGAAAATGTCCGGGTAACCGATGATGGTGAAGCGATAGGGACTTTTGGTGTAGGCGACTTCAAAGAGGCGGCGGCTTGCGCGGCGGCCCGGATCGTCCTGGCCCATGTCCATTTCGCGGCGGATGACATCCATCTCCTTGGCGAGTTCGTCGGGCGGCAACGTCGCGTTTTGCATGATGTCGCAGAGAATATCAATCGCCGTGCGCGCGCCGGTGTTCGGCACGTCAATGTGATAGACCGTGCGGTCGAAGCTGGTGTAGGCGTTCATATAACCGCCGGCCTCCTGCACTTCCTGGTCAATGCGGCTGCCGGGGCGGGTGGTCGTGCCCTTGAACAGCATGTGTTCGAGCACGTGCGAAAGGCCGGCGCCGAGCCAGCGGCCTTCGTGGATGCTGCCGGTCATGGCCCACGCCTGCGCCGAAACGACGGGCGCGCTGTGGTCTTCGCGCACGATGAGGGTCAGGCCGTTGTCGAGCGTGGTCAGCGTGACGCCGGCGGGCAACGAAGAGATTTCGTCGGTTGAATGCGGTTTTGTCATTGCGGTCGCACGGGAAAAGTATTCAGGAACCGGTTTTGAGCAAATCAATTCGCTTCAGCCATCCGGCCGGAGACGCAACCCGGCCATTTCCAAACGAAATTCACCAGCATGGAACGCCGCGTTCACGCGGCTGCATTTCGTTGCACACGGGCTGCTGCCGCCTGAAGGCGGCGTTCTACTGTGCCAGTTCCGATTAATATTGGCACGTGTTGATCTGCCATTGGAAAAGCGGCCCCGCTGCTGTGGTGGCGGCGGACGTCTCGTCTGCCGTAGAGGGCTGGCGTCCCGCCGCCCGGAAAATAATGATGGCCGGTGAGTGCGATTCTGAAATGTTCCAGCGCGATTGGTGGGTTCAAGCGTTTTATCCGCCGGGCGGGGCGCCCTGGCTCTACGGCAGGCAGGATGCCTGCCGCTACGGAAAGGCGACGGGTTGTTACCACCTGAAGGCGGCTTTCCTCTTGGGAACTGCCGGCTGGCGCCCTGCAGGCGATGGCGATCGGCGGCGCGCGGTTTTTCCCGGATTGAAATTTTATTTGCCCGGCGGTGTCCGCCTCGTTAGTGTCGGCGCTGGTGAAATTCAGTACTCAAGACGTATGACAAGGAAGCCGTTGACGGTCGCGGAACTGGACGAACTGGTCACCGAACTGCACAAATTATCACGCAACCTGTGGTGGTGCTGGGACCAGGAGGCGCAGGATTTGTTTCAGGAGCTTTCGCCGCGCGGCTGGCAGAACCTTTATCACAACCCCGTCGCCATTTTGCGCGAAGTGTCGGACTACGAGTTGCGCGTGCATCTGCAGGAGGCCGATTTCGAGCGCCACGCGCGCGCCGTGCTCCGTAATTTTCACGCCTATCTCAACGAGAAAAACACGTGGGGACGCCAGCACGCGCCCCAATTGTTTGATCATCCCGTCGCTTATTTCTCTGCGGAATTCGGTTGTCACGAATCATTGCCGATTTCGGCGGGCGGCCGCGGCAATCTGGCCGGCGACCACCCCCAAACCGCCCGCGACCTCGGCCTCGGTTTTGTCGGCGTCAGTTTATTTTATCGCGAAGGTTATTTTCAGCAGGCGATCGACGCGAACAACTGGCAGACCGAATACTATTCGGTGATTGATCCGCAGAATGTGCCGCTCGAACCCGTCCTGAACGCCGACGGCCAGCCGGTGGTTTGCGAGGTGGAAATCGGCATGGATCATGTCCGCTTCCGGGCCTGGCGGGTCAACGCCGGCCGTGTCACGGTGTATTTGCTCGACGCGAACCTGCCGGAGAATTCGCAACACATTCGTGAACTGACCTCGCGCATCTATGCCGGCGACGGCACGACGCGCATCATGCAGGAAATTTTGCTGGGCATCGGCGGCTTGCGGCTGCTCCGCGCCCTCGACATCCATCCGTCCGTATTTCACATAAATGAAGGCCATGCGGCGTTTCTTACGCTGGAATTGACCCGCGAAAAAATGGCGGCGGGAAGGAATTTCCAGGAGGCCGTGGCGCAGACGAAGGGCGAGTGCATATTTACCACCCACACGCCGGTCGAGGCCGGTCATGACCGGTTCAACCTGGAGTTGATGGACTATGCGCTTCAGCGTTATCACCTGCAATGGCCCGTGCCGTTTGCGGACATCATGGCTTTGGGCCGCGTGCATCCTGAAAACGCGGAGGAGTCGTTCTGCATGACGGTGCTGGCGCTGAAACTTTCGCGCGCGGCGAACGGCGTGAGCGAGTTGCACGGGCAAACCAGCCGCCACATGTGGCAGGACCTTTATCCCGCCACAGCGGTTGAAAAAGTCCCCATCGGCCACATTACCAACGGCGTTCACCTGCTCGGCTGGATGAAAGGTCCCGTCCGCCATTTCTGGCGGGAGAAATTGACGGATGGCCGCAACGGCGAAACGGCATTCTTCCGCGATAAATTCGGCGCAGACTGGGCGGCGGCGGTCCATTCGTGCGAATTTTGGGAAAAAATGGCCAACCCCGAGTTCGTCGCGGACGAGGAGTTGTGGGCGCTGCGTTATCATCTGCGGCGCGAGATGATTGAATTCGTGCGGCGCCGTTTGTTGATCCAAAGCCAGCGCTCCGCCCAGAGCGATTACATCCACTTCGATCATTTGCTGAACCCCGACGCTTTGACCATCGGCTTTGCGCGCCGTTTCGCCACTTACAAACGCGCGCCGTTAATTTTCCAGCAGTTCTACAACATCGTGAATCTTGCTCACGACAAGCAGCGGCCCGTTCAATTCGTTTTCGCCGGCAAGGCGCATCCGCGCGACGACGAAGGCAAACAGTTCATTCAACAAATCATTCACTTGAGCAAATACAGCGAACTGGCCGGGCGACTGGTGTTTGTCGAGAATTACGACATCCATGTCGCGCGGCAGATGGTCTCCGGCTGCGACGTCTGGTTGAACAATCCGCGGCGTCCGCTCGAGGCTTCCGGCACCAGCGGCATGAAAGCCGGGTGTCACGGCTGCCTCAATCTCAGCATCCTCGACGGCTGGTGGCGCGAAGGCTACGACGGCACGAACGGTTTCGCCATCGGCGGGGATTCGCAGCCGGACAACATCGAGGAACAGGACCGCATGGACAGCGCCAATCTCTACCAGACCCTGACCGGGCAGGTCATTCCCATGTTTTTTGACCGTTGTGAAAAGGGCATTCCGCGCAAATGGATCCAGTGCATCCGCCGGGCGATGGTCACGCTCGTGCCGCAATTCACCACCGACCGCATGGTCAAGGAATACACGGAGAGATATTACCTGGCGAAATGATAAATCGTCCTCCTTCTCGAAGCGCCGCGCCGCATTCTCCCGTCCCGGCAGGGACAACCGGAAGTCAGCCCGGAGCACCGTGTTGGGTTCACCACGCCAATTAAATCCGTCCCGGCGGGACGGCGGAAATCAATCGTTCGTTTTCCATCGTCCCGCTGGGACGAATTATTCCTGGCCTTTTTACCGGGGACGTTGTCCCCAGCTAATCCGTCGCTCCGCGACTGCAAACTTCAATTCCTTTCTTGCGCTCCCCTGCCCCGCTCGTAATCTTTCCGCTGTTTTGACATGAACTATAAAATTTCTCAGCGCGCCGCGTCGTTGTCACCGTCGCTCACGCTCGCCATTGACGCCAAGGCCAAGGCCATGCAGGCCGCGGGCGAGGATGTCGTCGGCTTCGGCGCCGGCGAGCCGGACTTCGACACGCCGCAATTCATCAAGGACGCCGCCGCCAAGGCGCTCGCCGCCGGGTTCACCAAGTACACGCCGTCGAGCGGCATCCCGGAATTGCGCCAGGCCATCGCCGACAAGTTCAAACGCGAGAACGGCCTCACTTACAAACCGTCGCAAATCATCGTGAGTTGTGGCGGCAAGCACTCCTGCTACAACGTCATCCTCGCCACCTGCCAGGAAGGCGATGAGGTGCTCA
>JBEKEJ010000182.1:0-6113 GCA_050013895.1 Verrucomicrobiota bacterium
AGCAATTGGCAAATTCAGCAACAACTCAACTTTTCACATACCCATTCGCGCGGAACCAGGCTGTCGCGTCGGCCAACGCCTCCGTTACCGGCGTTTGCGGCAGGCCGAGTTCGCGAATGGCCTTCGCCGGATTGAACCACATCTTGTATTTGGCCATGCGCACGCCGGCCAGCGGCACACGCGGCGGTTTGCCGGTGACGCACGCAATGCCTTCGCTCACGTGTCCGGCCGCGAGCGCCACCCAATGCGGCATTTTCATCTTCGGCGCAGGCACGCCGCTGATTTTCGCCAGTGCATCAAAAGTTTCCTTGATGCTCCAGTTGCCGCCCGCGTTGCCGAGAATGTAGCGCTCGCCGATTCTCCCTTTTTCCGCGGCAAGAATGTGCGCTGCCGCCACGTCGCGCACGTGAACCCAGTTCAAGCCTGAGTCAATATACGCCGGCATCTTGCGGTTAAGAAAATCCACGATCATCTGGCCGGTCGGCGTGGGTTTCACGTCGCGCGGGCCGACGGGCGCGCTCGGATTCACGATGATGACCGGCAACCCCTTTTTCGCCAAATCGATCGCCACGCACTCCGCCTGCCATTTCGAACGCTTGTAATGGTTCCCCATCTGGGCTTCGGAAACCGGGTCCATTTCGTCCGCTGGAACAATTTTACCGTTCACACTTTTCGGCAGCGCGATGCAGCCGGTGGTGCTGGTATAAACAATGCGCTCACAACCCATGGCGGCGGCAGTTTCGACGACGTTGCGCGTGCCTGCGACGTTGGTCGCATACATCGGCGCGTAATCGCGGAGCCATAATTGATAACTCGCCGCGACGTGAAAGCACCAATCGCACCCCTCGATTTCACGCTTGAGCAACTCCCGATTGCCCACGTCGCCAATTACGCCCTTGAATTCAACTCCCGCCAGCCCGCGGAGATCGGCGTTCGGACGCAACAACGCCTTCACCCGATGGCCGCGCGCGGCCAGTTCCTGGACGAGGTTTGAGCCAATGAAACCGGAGGCGCCAGTGACGAAACAATTCATAAGCCGAAAGCGGTCGGCGGCAATTTTGACGCAACGCGCTTCCGGATTCCACAAAAAGTTTTCCGCCTCCGCTGGTGTCCAGATTTGTGTTGTAGTGTCGGCGCTGTGCGCCGATTCATTCGAGCCGCAGGCTCGCCGCTACATCTAATCGGGGCAAAATTCCGCGCCCCCCGCGCTTGACTTGGCCGGCTGGCTGCGGGACACTTCATTACGACGTATGCCGGTCAAAAGCAGTACCCGAAAAAAGATGACGCGCTCCGAGCAGCGCGACTTGGACGTCAAAATTCAATTCATCGAGGGCCTTGTCCGCCGCGAGCCCGGTTACGTGGACGCGCTTCAATTGCTGGGCGATCATTACACGCAACGCGGTCGTTACGCCGACGGACTCAAGGTGGATGAACGTCTCGCGCGCCTACAGCCGCGCGACGCCCTCGTTTTTTACAATCTGGCGTGCAGCTATTCGCTCACCGAACAATTTGACCGCGCCACACTTGCGCTGGAAAAGGCACTGGGCCTCGGCTATCGCGACTTCAACTGGCTCGCCAAGGACCCCGACCTTCATAAACTCCGCCAGCAGCCGGTTTATCGCGACATCGAGGACAAAATCCGCCGGATGAAAGTCAAGGTTCGTTGAAGCGGAATAACTGAATCGAGAAAACGGTTCAACGATCCAACGATTGAACGAGTTGCCGAATTTATGAACGTCACCGTTCACGGTCGCACCCGACATTACCGCACCGTCACCTTTGACCGCGCGCACAACGCCGTCCTGCTGGTCGAACAGCGGTTGTTGCCGCACGAATTCAAGATCGTCGCAGCGCGCCGTTACCACGAAACCGCCGCGGCCATCCGCGACATGGTCGTTCGCGGCGCGCCGGCCATTGCCGCCACCGCCGCTTACGGACTGGCCCAGGGCGCGCTCGCCTTTCGGGAACGCGATTTGGCGAAATTTTCCCGGCATATCGAAACAGTTTATCAGACGCTCAAAGCCGCGCGACCCACGGCGGTGGATCCCGTCAATGCCATGAACACCGTGCGCGCCGCGATGCGCGCCGGCAAGACCGTCGGGGAACGACAGTCGCTCGCTTTGGCCGCCGCGGAGGAATTCGCCGACGAGAGCGTGCGCCATTGTGAAGCCATCGGACGGCACGGCATAAAGCTCATTCGCTCCGGCATGCGAATCTTGACCCACTGCAACGCCGGCTGGCTGGCGTGTGTGGACATCGGAACAGCCACCGCGCCGATGTTCGCCGCGCAGGCGCAGGGCAAAGAATTTCATGTCTTCTGCGACGAAACGCGGCCGCGTTCCCAGGGGGCAACGCTCACCGCCTGGGAACTCGCGCAGCAGAAGATTTCCCATCAGGTCATCGCCGACAACGCCGCCGGACACCTGATGCAACGTGGCGAAATTGATCTGGTCATCGTCGGCAGCGACCGCACGCTTGGCCGCACCGGCGAGGTCACGAACAAAATTGGCACTTACACCAAGGCGGTTTTGGCGAAGCGGCACGGCATTCCGTTTTATGTGGCCATTCCGCTCTCGACGATTGATTGGCATTTGAAGCGCGGCTTGGACATTCCGATTGAAGAGCGCAACGAGAGCGAAGTCCTCGGCGCGTGGGGAACGGTGACAACTCCGAACTTCGAGCTCCGAAGTCCGAGCTCCGCCAGACGGGTTTACGTGCGCGTGGCCAACCCGACGAGTGGCGCTCGCAATCCGGGATTTGACGTGACGCCGCCGGACTTGATCACGGGCATCATCACGCCGTTGGGAATTTTCAAACCAAAGGAACTTTGGAAACGGCGGCGCGAGTTGGGACATGCAAATTGAGAACTGTTCGCGTTGAAACTTGAACTTGCTTCGGGCGCAAAACGAAATTAGCTTCAGCTTTCCGGGTGGCGGGGTAGCCAAGTGGTAAGGCAGGGCTCTGCAAAAGCCTCATCCGTCGGTTCGATTCCGACCCTCGCCTCCAAATCGAAACGCTTCTGCGTCAAGGTTTTACCTCGGCAGAGACCCTTAACGGGCACCAAAACGGGCACTAAAGTTGAGACGGTGGCCTAATCAAGCCAGCCCAAGCCAACACGCCCGTTATACCAATTATAGTTTGAGATTGCGTTATTCTGATGGGGTTGGCAAACTCGATGGGTATGCCAAAGCGATATCATTTGAACCGGCCTGATTTGGCGGCGGACGTGGCCGTTGCGTTGCGGACTTGTCAGGAGGTGAAGAGTCAACAACGGTTGCTAGCCGCGCGGCTGGCAGCCAGCGGGCAGTTTACCAGTGCACAGATTGCCGAGCAGTTGGGCATGAGCCAGCGGCGGTTTTTCGGCTGGATGAGCGCCCTCAAATCTGGCGGCGTGGCGGGACTGCTGAAGCGTCAGCACGGTGGCGGGGCCGTGCCGCAAGTGCAAGGCGACGCTCTCAAAGAACTACAGGCCGGACTGCAATCGGGTCGGTGGAAGCGGGCCAAGGAGATTCAGCACTGGCTGCGGGAGCGGCATACGATCCGCCTGAAGCTGGCCGGGGTGTATTACTGGCTGGGAAAATTGGGCGGGGTCTTGAAAGTGCCGCGCAAGACCCACGCGCAAAAAGACGCGGTGCAGGTCGAAACCTTCCAACAAACGCTCTGCGAACGGTTGGCGAGCTTGAACGTGGCTGGTGGAAGACCAGTGCGCCTGTGGGTGGCCGATGAACACCGTTACGGGTTGATCCCGGTGGTGCGCAAATGCTGGACGCTGCGAGGGGTGCGTCCGACGGTGCCCTATCGAACCAAATATGAATGGGGTTACCTCTATTCGGCGTTGGAAGTGGACGGGAAAAATGCGGCGGAGTTTTTGTGTCTGCCGGAAGTGAGCTTGGAGATGAGCGGTTTATTTTTGGCGCATCTGGCGGCGAGCGACCCCGGCGCCGAACACATTGTCATCTGGGATCAAGCGGGGTTTCACCCCAAACCCGAGTTGCATGCCGTGCCGGAGCGTGTGCATTTGGTGTCGTTGCCGCCGTACAGTCCGGAACTCAATCCGACGGAGTCCATTGGTGATGTGATCAAGGATCGGATTGGCAATGTGCTGTGGGAGAAGCTCGACGACATGGAGCAGGCCATCGGCGAAGAACTGCGCCCACTTTATGAAAATGCCGAATGCGTGCGGAGGTTGGTCTCTCACCCCTGGCTGGTCGAACAAGTAAACGCTACCGCAACCGAGAATAGTGCAATTACATGCTCAAAGTGGTATTACACCGTAACTACACGGTTACAACTCTTGTAGGCTGCACCACATGCCTATGAAAACTCGTTTCCGTTTGATTCACCGCGGCGAGCGCGGCAATCAGTTCTATTGCGTTGATTCCGAAACCGGCCGGCGGTTCAGTTTGAAAACCAAGGACCGCGACGCTGCCGAGCAGATCATCCTCGCCAAGAATCAATCACTGCGCCAGCCGTCGCTCAATCTTCAGATCGCCAAGGCGTATCTGGCCGGCACCGACAATGGCGTCACCACCCGCACTTGGCGGAACGCCATCGAGGCGCTCACCGACACGAAGCAGGCCGCGAACAAGGCTCGGTGGTTGAACGTCGCGAAAGACCGCGCGTTGGCACCGTTGTTTCCGCAAGTCATCATCGAGACCAAGGGCGAAGCCCTCTTGAACGCCATGCACGCCGGAACCATTTCGACGAATGTCTTTTTGCGCCGCTTGCACAATTTCTGCGTGGACATGAACTGGCTGCCGTGGCCGCTCATCCCCAAGCGCCAATGGCCCGCCGTGAAGTTCAAGGAGAAACGCGCCATCACCCTTGAGGAACACCAACGGATCATTGCCGCCGAGGTGAACCCGGAGCGCAAGACGCTGTATCAATTGTGCTGGCACTTGGGCGCGAGCCAGGGCGACATTGCCAACTTGAAGGGCGAGGACGTGGACTGGAATAATAACACGGTCAGTTTCACCCGCAAAAAAACCGGCGTGCCGGTGCTGGTGCATTTGGGCGCGGAGGCGCTAAACCTGTTCAAAGACCTGCCGAGCGAAGGCGCATTGTTTCCGCATCTGTCGCGTGTGCGCGCCGGCGACCGCGCCACGGAATTCGCCTCGCGTTGCCGCCAGCTCGACATCAAAGGCGTCACGCTTCACAGCTACCGCTACGCCTGGGCCGAACGCGCCAAGACCGTAGGCTACCCCGAAAGGTTTGCGCAGGAGGCTTTGGGGCACAACAGCAAGGCCGTGCATCGCGCCTATGCGAAACGCGCCCTGATGAAACTACCGTCATTGGAAGATTACGAGCAGCGCGCAGCGGAGAAGATCGAAACGGCGGTGTGAAAGTCACTAGGGTTCAACTTTTGAAATTTGCCGTGCAGCCTATCCTCATATTAGGCAAAGTGTTCATGGTTGTAGTAACTCTCGATGCGGCTGGTGGTCGCGGTTCCAGCGGACCAACGCGGCGTCGCTGGTGTCTTCCAAAAGAAACTGTAACATCGGTGAATCAACGTGCCCGTCGCAGAACAGCACGTTAGCTTTGCCTTGATGACGCGCCTTCCATCTTTCTGAGATTAACGAAGCCGAACGCACTAGAGCAATAGCACCACGAAAATTGTCGCCAATTGCCATCATCTCGCTTGGAACGGCCACTTCTGATTCAGCAATTGGCCTGCGTGTTCTCGAAACCAAATCGTAGTGCCCAAAAAGACCGAGCGAGTTCGTTCGATTTCCGACCGGAAGAACACCATAAGCATTATATCCATACGATATACGTGCCGCATTTGTCGGAAAGTCTGGCGGCCAATGCGCTGACGGACAGCACCACACGCCCGCCTCCATAAAATTTGTTGCGGGTTGCGAAATACCAAACCCTTCGATTTCAATTTGCTGCATCCAACTGCTAAATCTATTTTCGATGTATAAAGGATAACCGTGGTCATTTGACAGAACTACATGTAAAGCGTTGCCTAGTTGATGCAAATTGTTTGCACATTGAATTTGTTGTGCCCTACGCTTCGTTTGAGCCAACACCGGAAGCAGGAGTGCCGCCAAAATCCCGATGATGACGATGACCACCAGCAACTCAATCAAAGTGAAACCCTCTCGATTGCA
>JBEKEJ010000183.1:0-6075 GCA_050013895.1 Verrucomicrobiota bacterium
TAGGACACCGCCAAAATTTTGAAACGACGCCAGGTTTGGCCGGACGCTGTTTCTAATCCAGCGTCTGGCGGTAGCGTTTGATGCCGATGGCGAGCATCACGACCAGGAACAGCGCAATCGGCCAAAGGTCGGGCGCGACCTCGGCCAGACCGTTGCCTTTCAATAGGATTCCCCGCACGACGCGGAGGAAATGCGTGAGCGGCAGCAATTCACCGATGTCCTGCGCCCAGCCCGGCATGCCGCGGAACGGAAACATGTAGCCGGACAACAACAAAGACGGCAGGAAAAAGAAAAACGCCATCTGCACCGCCTGAAGCTGGTTTTTGGCGATGGTCGAAAAGGTGATGCCCACCGCGAGGTTCGCCACAATGAACAAGAACGTCAGCGCCAGCAACAGCGGCACGCTCCCCACGATCGGCACGTTGAATAGAAACTTCGATGCCAGTAGAATCAGGAACACCTGGATGTAGCCGACGGTGATGTAAGGAATGATTTTACCGATCATCACCTCACCCGGGCGCGCCGGCGTGGAGAGGAGGTTTTCCATCGTACCGCGCTCGCGTTCGCGCGTGATGGCCAGCGCGGTGATGATGATCATCGTCATCGTCAGCATGATGCCCATCAGCCCCGGCACGATGTTATACTGGGTGATATTTTCCGGGTTGTAATGCTGATGCACCACCAGATTGATCGGTGGCGGGGCGCCCCGCAATTTTGCCAGCGGTCCGGCAAGGTCGCGGTTCAACACGGTGGTCGTCAACAGGTTGATGGCGGCAATGGCGTAGCCAACGGCCGAGGGATCGGTGGCGTCGGCTTCCAACAGCAAGTCCGGTCTTTCGCCGCGCAACAGTTTCCGGGAAAAATCCACCGGAATGTCCACCGCGAACTGGACCGTGCCCCGGGCAAGCAACTTCTGAATGTCCGCCTCGGTCCCCGGCTCGCGGGTGATGTCGAAGTAACTGCTGTTGCGCAGCCCCCACACCACGGTCCGCGAAAAAACGCTGTTGTCCGCCGAATAAACGGCCGTGGGCAGATGCTTCGGGTCGGAATTGATGGCGTAACCAAAGAGAATCAACTGAACTATCGGTATGCCGACCATCATGCCAAACGTCAGCCGGTCGCGCCGCATCTGGATGAATTCCTTCACCACGACCGCCCAGAACCGCCGCCAGTTGAAGGCAAACCGTTTCACGGGAAAACCTTCATGGTTGAAACGCTCGGCCTCGCCCCGGCACTCTCCCCCAGGATAGGGAGAATGGTCGCCAGCCGGTCCTCAAATCGAACGGCATAGGGTAAATCACGAGACGAACATTGGCTTCTTTCGCACAAACCAGATCGAGCCGGCTCACGCCGGCTGCCATAATGAATCAAATGGTTCACGAGAAATTGTCCTTGGCCGCTTCCATCAGGCTGATGAACACGTCCTCCAGCCCGGATTCGATTTGTTGCCAGCGATACTCACCGGTCATCCACGGGCCGACGCTGGCGCGCAATTTTTCCGCGTTGCGCCCGCTCACGTGCAACGTCGAACCGAACGCGACGACCTGTTCGACTCCCGGTTTGCCGCGGATTTTTTCGGCCATCGCGGGCAAATCCGGCCCGGCGACTTCCCACGTGGTCAGGCCGGCGGTTTTCACGACCTCCCCGACGCTGCCGCTGGTGAGCAGATTGCCGTAGGCGATGTAGGCCAGACGATGACAGCGCTCGGCCTCATCCATGTAATGCGTCGTGATGAGCACGGTCAGGCCGGCGGCGGCGAGCTTGTGGATTTCCTCCCAAAATTCGCGGCGCGCCTTCGGGTCCACGCCCGCGGTCGGCTCGTCGAGCAACAACAGTTGCGGCTCGTGAATCAGGCAGGCGGACAACGCGAGCCGCTGCTTCCAGCCGCCGGACAATTCACCGGCGAGCTGTCTTCGGCGCTCGGTCATGCCGAGGCGTTCCAGGCTTCTTTCGACGGCCGCAGGGCGCTCCGGCACGCCGTAAATGCGCGCGATGAAATCCAGGTTTTCCTCGATGGTCAGGTCCTCATAGAAACTGAACCGCTGCGTCATATAGCCGATGTGCTTCTTGATCTCGGCGGATTCACGGCAAATGTCGAAGCCCAGGCAACGCCCGCTGCCGCCGTCGGGCCTGAGCAGGCCACAGAGCATTCGCAAAAAGGTCGTCTTGCCGCTGCCGTTCGGGCCGAGGAAACCGTAAATCTCCCCGCGCCGCACCTGCATGGGGATGTTGTTCACGACCGCGCGGTTGCCGAACCGTTTCGTGATGCCCTGAACGTCAATGACCAGGTCAGGCGGGTTCATGACAACTCGTTGAGCCAAATAAAAGCGAAAACATCGAACATCGAACATCGAACGCTGAATGTCGAATCAGCAAAACATTCGATGTTCGATGTTCGGCGTTCAGCGTTCGATGTTTCATTTCACCTCCACATCCACCGGCTGGCCGGGGCGAAGGTCCGCCGCGTCCGCCGGGGAAAATTTCGCCTCAATCATGAAAACGAGTTTGGCGCGGTTCTCGCGGCTGTAAATCACCGGCGGCGTAAACTCGGCCTGCGTGGAAATATAATTGACCGTGGCCGGATACGCGCGCGGCCCGCCGTCAAAAGTCACGCTGACAGTCTGGCCGGTTCTGATACGCGGCAGCACCGCCTGCGGAACAAAAAAGCGCACCTTGATGTTCGCCGGCGGCAACAATTCCACCACCGGATTGCCTGCCGCCACCCATTCGCCGGCGCGGTACAACGTATCCTGCACAAACGCATTCGTGGGCGCGAACTGTGCCTTCTGGTCAAACGACCAGCGCGCCTTGTCCAACGCAGCATTCTGCGACTCGACGGCTGCCCCTGCCGCGCGAACGGCATCCTCCCGACCGCCGAGTTTTGCCGTTTCCAGATCTGCCGTCAGTTGGTCAACCTGCGCCTGATCGGCATCGCGCCGGGCGCGGGCCTGGTCCAATTCCTCCTTGGAAACCACGTCAGCGCCACCGAGTTGCTCGCGCCGCTCGAATTCGGCGGCGGCCAGTTTCAAATCGGCCTGGGCGCTGTCCAATTGCGCTTTCAGCGAGGCGATTTCCGTCGGACGTTTGCCCTTGTTCAGGTCGTCCAACTGGGATTGGGCCTGGGCGAGATTTTTTTCCGCCTGCCGGACGGCGGCGGCTTCGGAGCCGCGCTCCAGTTCAAACAACAATTGCCCGGCCTTGACTTCATCGCCGCGCGCCACGGCGAGATTCGTGAGTGCGCCGCCGAGCGGCGAGGCGACATAGACGTATTCGCCCTCGATGTAGCCTTGAAGAACCCTCGATGAATCCGGAGCACAGCCCGCGATTAAAATTGCGGCCAGCGCCACTCCACCGGTCAAAGCCGTGCCATTTCGCAGTTGCATCCGGGGATATGAACCAAACCCGGGAAAATTTGCAAGTTTGCACCGTGCGGGGCAAAATTGATAAGTTCATGGCCGTATGAAAACGTTTTTCGTCTGCGCATGGGCGCTCCTCTGTCTTGCCGGACATACTACCGCGCAAAATACGAACACCGTTTTGCCCGGTTGGATTACACGGCCCTTGTCCCTGACCGAAAGTCTCAACCTGGCGCTGCGTCAAAACGCCACCATCCTCAAGGCCAAAAACGATCTCGAAGCGTCGCACGGCGTGGTAGTCCAGACGCGCGCCGTGGCCCTGCCGCAGCTGCAGGCGACCGGCCAGTACAAAGACACCGACCCGAATGCGATTGAAAACTTTCCCATAGCGGGTGCGCCGGCCCTCCCACACCAAAACTGGAATGCAGGCGTGCAAATCGTCCAATCCATTTACGAAGGCGGGAAACTGGTGGCGGCGCTCAAGGCAGCCAGCGCCACTGAACAGCAGGCATTGGCACAATTTCAAACCACCGTGGCAGACACGTTGCTGGCCGTTCGTGTGGCGTATGACGACGTGCTGCTGGCGGCGCAGCAAATCACCGTGCATGAAGCTTCGGTCAATCTGCTGCAAAAGGAACTCGAAGACCAGCAACGCCGTTACAATGCCGGCACGGTGCCGCATTTCAACGTGCTCCGCGCCGAGGTCGCCGTCGCCAACGAACGCCCGAACCTGATCCAGGCGCGGAATAATTATCGCATCGCCAAAAATAATCTATCCAACCTGCTCGGTTACAATCTGCCGCGCGAAATCTGGGAGGACGTTCCGTTGAATCTGACTGACTCGCTGGACGCCGCGCCCTACCAAGTGGATTTGCCCGCGGCCATCCAGCAGGCGCTGTCACGGCGCACTGAACTCATTGCCTTGCGCAAAACGGCGCAGTTGCAACAGCTCAACGTTGTGAACGCCAGGGCCGGTTACAAACCAACGGTTCAGGCCTTTGCCGGGTACGGCTGGAATAACTCGCAATTCACCGACCCTAACGACCTGGGTTATACGTTGCATGGCTGGAACGTTGGTGGACAATTGAGCTGGGACATTTTTGACGGGATGCTGACGCGTGGCAAAGTCATCCAAGCCAAAGCGCTTTACGACAAGGCCAAAACGGACGTGGAAGACACCGGACGCCAGATCGAGCTTGAAGTCCGCACGGCGTATTCCCAATTCATCGAGTCCCGCGAGGTTCTGGATTCGCAAAAGACCGTGCAGGCCGAGGCTGAGGAGGCGTTGCGCGAAGCCGGGGCGCGCGCCGAGGCCGGCACCGGCACGCAATTGGACGTGCTGGACGCCCAGACTTCGCTGACACAGGCGCGCACGACGGAAATCCAGGCGTTGCACGACTACGACACCGCCCGGGCACGGCTCGAACGCGCCATCGGTGCCGATCTGATGCAACCGCCCGCGGCGAAATAAGGAACGCCGCGTTCACGCGACAGGGACACGGGTCCCCAATCCACGCCGGATCGGAGATCGGCGCTCCAGGTTTTGCGGAGGTTCATTTTTTCACCGCCGGTTTGAATTGCGATTTTGCCGCAATTCTGAAACCTTCTGTCGCGCATGAAAAAGATTCAAAGGGCGCTGCTTTCGGTTTCCGACAAGACCGGCCTGGCGCCGTTCGCGCAAATTCTCGCCGCGGCGGGCATCGAACTGATATCCACCGGCGGGACGGCCAAAATGCTGCGCGAAGCCGGCCTCACGGTGAAGGACATCAGCGAACACACGGGTTTTCCCGAAATGCTCGACGGCCGTGTCAAAACGCTCCATCCAAAAGTCCACGGCGGTTTACTGTTCATTCGCGGCAACGAAACGCACGAGGCAACCGTAAAGGCGCACGGCATTCCGCCGATTGACCTGGTGGTCGTGAATCTTTATCCGTTCGAGCAAACAGTGGCGAAACCAAATGTGTCGCTGCACGAAGCGATTGAGAACATTGACATCGGCGGGCCTTCCATACTCCGCAGCGCGGCAAAAAATCATGACAGCGTAACGGTGGTGGTGGATCCGCTGGATTACGACGAGGTGGCCCGGCAAATTTCCGACACCGGCAACACAACGCTCGAATTGCGGCGCGCGCTGGCGGCGAAAGTGTTTGCGCGGACGGCGGCTTATGACGGGGCCATCTCATCGCATTTGCAAAAGGAATTCAAAGTGGAACAGACTATGAGTCTCACAGGCAAGATGCCTGTGCCACTGCTCACGATTTCCGCGCCGCTGGCACAGCCGCTGCGTTACGGTGAAAATCCGCACCAAGCGGCGGCGCTTTACGGCGGGTTCAGGGAATTTTTCCGGCAACTTCACGGCAAGGAACTTTCCTACAACAACATTCTGGATTTGACGGCGGCGGCCGGCTTGATTGCGGAATTCACCAACGACCCGCCGACACTGGCAATTCTCAAGCACATGAATCCCTGCGGCGTCGGGCAGGGAAAGAATTTGCGCGAAGCGTGGGACAAGGCGTTTGCGACCGACCGGCAGGCGCCGTTCGGCGGCATCATCGCCGTCAACCAGCCGCTGGACGGCGCGTGCGCGGAGGCCATCGCGGGCATTTTCAGCGAAGTCATTGTGGCGCCGGAATTCACAACCGATGCGCGGGGAATTCTGGAAAAGAAGAAGAACCTGCGCCTGATCAAGCTGTTGAAACCGCCACTGGACGCGCGGCCA
>JBEKEJ010000184.1:0-6069 GCA_050013895.1 Verrucomicrobiota bacterium
GGCCTGACAGCGCTGCAATACCGCGAAACCGCGGACGCCCCGACGCACGAAATTCAATCGAATATTTCCGCGCCCGCGCGGATGCGAATCGAAAAGCGCGGTAATTACATTTCAATGTGGCTTGCCGCCGCGGGTGGAGACCTGAAGCCCGCCGGCGGTTATCTGTCGGTTCCGTTCAAGGGAAAATTTTACGTCGGTCTGGGTGTTTGCGCGCACGATAACAAGGCCATCGAGCAGGCGGTCTTCTCGAACGTCGAACTCACGCCGCTTTCCACGTCCACCAATGCCCGTTCAGTCCTCGATAGCACGCTTGAAACAGTCGCCGTCACGTCCTCGGACCGGAGCGTGGTTTATCACACGCGCGATCACATCGAGGCGCCGAACTGGTCGCATGACGGGAAGTTTTTCCTCTTCAACGGCAAAGGGCGGATTTGGAAGTTGCCCGTGACCGGCGGCACGCCGGAGGCCCTCGACACCGGCGGCCAGATTCATTGCAACAACGACCACGGCCTCTCGTTCGACGGGGCGCAACTGGCCATCAGCGATCAAACCGAGGGGGGCAAGTCGCGCATTTACGTCCTGCCGGTTTCCGGCGGCACGCCGCGGCTGGTCACGCCGCTGGCGCCATCGTATTGGCACGGCTGGTCGCCCGACGGCAGGACGCTCGCCTATTGCGCGGAGCGGAACGCCGAGTTCGACATTTACACAATGCCGGCGGCGGGCGGCGAAGAAACCCGCCTGACCACCGCGCCCGGCCTGGACGACGGTCCGGAGTATTCGCCGGACGGACAATACATTTATTTCAATTCCGAACGGACCGGCCGGATGCAAATCTGGCGGATGAAACCCGACGGTTCGGACCAGGAACAAGTCACGTCCGACGGATACTGCAACTGGTTCGCGCACCCGTCGCCCAATGGCCGGTGGATTGTTTTTCTTTCCTATGCCAAGGATGTGAAGGGCCATCCGGCGGACAAGGATGTGACGATCCGGCTCATGTCGCTCCCGGACAAAAAAATACGCGTGCTGGCGCATTTATTTGGCGGGCAGGGGACGATCAACGTCCCGTCGTGGTCGCCGGACAGCCGGAATGTGGCCTTTGTGAGCTATCAAAAGGTTTATCCGTGATTGCGTAACGTGCCACTCCCGAATTTTCTCCGCGAACAGACGGACGGAGTTTTATTGTCGGTAAAGCTGCAGCCGCGCGCCTCCGCCAATGAAATCGGTGAACCGCTTGGGAACGAGTTGCGGATCAAGGTCACCGCGCCGCCCGTGGACGCCGCGGCAAACGAGGCGTTGATCAAATTGCTGGCCGAAAAACTGGATTGCGCCCGTGGCCGCGTTGAATTGGTTCGCGGCCACAAGTCGCGGCATAAGGTTTTGAAACTTCACGGTTTCACGCCGGAGGAAATTGTTCAAAAAGTCTTGTAGCAGCCGACGTGAGTCGGCTCATTTTAATCGGAGCGAACTCACGTTCGCTGCTACGAAAAAAACCTTGTCACCTTTTCGGTTCGGCTGGCCACTCATGTCTGATATGATGACCACCAAAGCCATGTCAGCCGCCGTCCGCAACGACGCCGAATTGGTAGATGCAAGCCTGGCCGGAAACCGTGACGCTTTCGGGCAAATTGTGTCGCGCTATCAATCGCTCGTCTGTTCGCTGGCTTACAGCGCCACCGGCAGCCTGAGCCAGAGCGAGGATCTGGCGCAGGAAACGTTTGTCGCCGCGTGGAAACAACTGGCTGGTTTGCGCGAGCCGGAAAAATTACGCGCCTGGCTTTGCGGCATCACGCGCAATCTCATCAACAACTCTTTGCGCCGGCAGGGACGCGAGCCGGTTCATCACGCGGAATCACTGGAGGAAATTTCCGAATCGCATTCGCCCGAACCCCAGCCGCTCGAACAGGCCATCAGCAACGAAGAGGCTGCGATTCTCTGGCGCGCGCTCGAACGCATCCCCGAGATTTACCGCGAACCACTGGTTTTGTTTTATCGCGAACACCAATCCATCGAAGCCGTGGCGCAAAGTCTGGAACTGACCGAGGACGTTGTGAAACAGCGGCTTTCGCGCGGGCGGAAAATGTTGCACGAACAGGTCCTCGCGTTCGTCGAAGGCGCGCTGGAGAAAACTTCGCCGGGGAAAAATTTTACGCTCGGCGTGCTGGCGGCCTTGCCAATGGCCGCCGCTTCCGCAAAAGCGGCCACGGTGGGCGCCGCCCTTGCCAAAGGCGGCGCGGCGGCGAAGGGCGTCATGACGGTCGGATCGCTGGGTGGTCTGTTTGCAATGATTGGCGGTTATTGCGTCTCAATGAAAGCACAACTCGACGACTCCAAATCGCCGCGTGAGCGGCAATTCATGCTTCGTGGGATGTTCTCCGGGAAGCGATGGTTCTTAAGCCTGCTTTTGTTTGCTGTATTTTTTGCCGCCCTGAAACTTGGTTTCTTCCGCGTGCCAATACACCGTGATTTTTGGGCAGCCGCATTCGCTTTTTTCGTTTGTGTCTATGGGATGTTGACATTCGACTGGCACACTCGTCGTCGGCAGCAAATTCAAATCGAGGATAACACTTATGTGGAAGCCGAATGGACCATGCCCAGAAAAATCACCGACGCCACAGCAGATTCGGTCGGCGCCAAATCGAAAGACAGATTCAAAGTGGTAAGGTTTATGGCATTGTCAATTGTCATGGCCGCATGGGTGCTTACACGGGAATCATGGAAACAGCATTGGGGGCACGCTGTTCTAATGACGACCCTTTTTGTTCTGGCTTTATTCCGGTTCATTCTGGCATGGCGAAATCGGCCGCGTTTCCAATCCCTCCGATCCAGCTGGTTTGTGTATTTTCCGGTTTTGATGGGCTTGACGACGCTGTTCTTTTTCAACCGCCAACAATACCTGGCGCGAGCAGGTTCGGACGTTTCCCACATCGTTTCGCCAGCGGAAGTTTTTACTTTCAACCTCCTCGTGGTGCTGGCCTATGCCGTGTTCATTGGAATTCTGGTCTGGAAACGCAAAAGTAAGCCACAGGCAAAACCACCGAATTAAATGCCGTGTCAAATCTGCTCGACGAATGCCTTCGCCGGGAAAGTGCGATTTGCGACAGCATTCGCGATTGGAACCGCAAAAAGGTTTGCCAGTCTTGTATTGACGGATTGCTTATGCGGTAGTATTCAACCCATCAGAATCCATTATGAAAAATCTTACCATCACCATCTTGGCCATCGCGACGATTGTGCTCGGCGCATGGTGCGCGATTGAGCAAGGCAAAATCAAAAACCAGTCCGCCCAACTGGCCCAAACCGAAGCGCAACTAACCGCCACAAAGGCGGAGTTGTCGAAACAAAACGAAACCATCGAACACGCAGAATTTGCCGCGGCGAATGAGAAAGTTTTGCAGCAGATACTGGTGGAAACCGAGGCAGGCGCGGCTGAACAGTCAAAAAAGGCTGAACATTTGGAGCAATCGCTGGCAGCCGCAAAAACCAACAATCCCTTGCAGGGTTTTGCCGCCATGTTCAAGGACCCGAAGATGCGCGAAATGATCAAGGCACAGCAAAAGGCGGTCATGGGGCCGATGTTGGACAAGCAGTACGGCGCATTGTTTCAGCAACTCAACTTGACGCCGGAGCAAGCCGCCAATTTGAAGGACTTGCTTGGAAAGAAAATGTTTGCGGGCGCCGACGCCGGTTTCTCGATGCTTGACGGCAGCTTGGACGCCACGCAACGCGCCGACCTGGCGAAGCAGGTCAAGAGCCAAAGCGACGACGTCGAAAAGCAAATCAAACAACTTCTCGGCGATGAAAATTATCAGGCGTTCCAAAATTACGAGAAAACGGTTCCCGATCGAACCGTGGTCAACCTGCTCAACGATCAGTTGGCTGGAACAGCGACGGCGTTGAGTGTGGGACAGCAGGAGCAATTGATTCAGGCAATGGGCGAAGCGCGCAGCAATTTCAAATGGACAACCGATTTGAACAACAAGCCCGACATGGCCAATCGTGATTATGCCTCACTGTTTAACGACGACAACATCAACAAATTCGCGCAGGACAAGGAGCGGTTCGATCAGCAATTCCTCACGCAAGCGCAGCAGATATTGACGGCTGAACAGCTCGTGGCGTTTCAAGATTTCCAAAAGACGCAGCGGCAGTTGCAAATCGCTGGAATGAAAATGGCCGCGCAAATGTTCGCGCCCAAAAGTCAGTGACCGGAAATGTTTCCGGCCAGTTCCTCCGCCGGATAGGTCCAGATTTCCGCGAGCGTGGGATGATAATGCGGCATCGCGGCCAGTTCGTGGACGGTCATGCGCCTGGCCATGGCCGCCACGATTTCGTGAAGCAATTCGCCACCGACTGGCCCGACGCACGCGCCGCCGAGAATTTCGCCGCATTTCGGATTGGCCAGCAGTTTCACAAAACCGTCCTTTGCCTCCATGATGAGCGATTTGCCATGGTCGTTGAACGGATAACTTGCCGCTAGATACGGAACACCGCGCACCTTCGCTTCTTTTTCGGTCAGGCCGACAAACGCAACCTGCGGCTCGGTGAACACGACCGAAATCAGCAGCCGGTAATCCATCCGGCGCGGTGCGGTTGGATTGGCGATGTTGTGCGCGGCGATTTCGCCCTGTTGCACCGCGATATGGACGATTTCATGCGGCCCGGTGCAATCACCCGCCGCGTAAACGTGCGGCGCGCTGGTCTGCATCAGTTCGTTCGCGATGATGCGACCGGATTCAGTCTGCACGCCAGCCTTTTCCAAGTCCAGCGAGGCCGTGTTTGGCACGCGGCCCAGCGCGAACAGAATTTCCTCGGCGGAGACGGAAACGGTTTTGCCATTCTGCTCGAACAGAACGGTTTTCAATTTTCCTTTGCGGTCATTGGTAGGGACGGCGCGCTGCGCCGTCCGCGCCGCGTTCAGCGGCGCAATCATTCCGCCCGCTTTACGGGCGGGGACATCGCAGCGCGATGTCCCTACCACGTCCACCATTTTTGTCCCGGTGAAAACCTTGGCGCCCTCGCGCCGGAAGACCTTTTCGAGTTCCATTGCGGCGTCGGTGTCAAATTCCTTCAGGATGTGTTCACTGCGCTGGACGAGCGTGACTTGGACGCCAAAGCGGGCGAAGAATTGGCCGAATTCGCACGCCGTCGGTCCGCCGCCAAGCACAACGAGCGATTTCGGCAACCGTTTGAGCGCCAGCGCATCGTCGCTGGTCAGATAGCCGGCTTCGCGGAGTTGCGGCAGTGGCGGCGGCGCGACGATTGAGCCGGTGGCGATGATGAAATGTTTTGCTGTGAGGATCTGTAGCGTCGAGCCTGCGGCTCGATTCGATTCGGCCACAGGCCGAACGCTACAATTTAATTTCACCGTATTCGCGTCCACAAACCGCGCATTGGCGCGGATGAATTTGAACTTCCGGCTGTTGAGCTGCCGGACGCGATAATCGGCGAAGTCCTTGATCAGTGCGTTCATCCGCGCCATGACTTTTTTGAAATCGAAGCCCACTTTGCCGGCGCGGATGCCCCACGGTTCGGGGTGGCTGGCAAGGTGCATCACTTCCGCCGCGTAGAGCAGCGCCTTGGTGGGCATGCAACCGCGCAGGATGCAGAGTCCGCCGACCGCTTCGCCACCTTCGATGACAATGGTTTTCAAGCCCGCACCCGCCGCCGTCCGCGCCGCCGCGTAACCGGCGCTGCCGCCGCCGATCACCGCCACGTCAAAATCGAATTTGTTGCGCCGCTTCATCTCGTGAGCATGAGCCAGAAGATTGGCGCTGACAAGAACTCAGCCGGCCACAATTCATTTGGTCGGAATCGGGATTCCGCATCGTGCGACCGGCAAGGCGATGACACGTGGATATGAATCACGACCAGAATTTAGTTGCGGACTCATTCGCAGTTCTGAGAATGACTTCATGAACCCGAACCGCGCGGTCCTGCTCTCATTGGTTGGCTTCTTCGTCCTCGCGCCGCTTCGTGCCGCGCCGGGTGGCGAAACCCGACACGACTTTGGCCAATGGGAAAGCGAAATCGCCGCGTATGAAGCGACGGACCGGACCAATCCGCCGC
>JBEKEJ010000185.1:0-6026 GCA_050013895.1 Verrucomicrobiota bacterium
GGACAGCAAATCGTAGCTGGTGGGATTGTGTTTGCCGGGAAAGTAATAGACGTAAGGATTGCCCCACGGGTCAACCGGAAGTGTCGGCGGATCAAAATAGGGCCCCTTCCAATTTTTGGCGTTGCTGGGCTGTTGGATCAAATCCTGCAGGCTCCGGGGATAAGCGCCATTGTCCACCTCATACTCGTCGAGCGCGGATTTGATGCCTCCATGAATGTCGGCATACGCCGCCTTGACGCGCGCCTCTTGGCCTTTGCCCGCGATTTTGGGAATTACCAGGGCCGCGAGGATTCCGATGATGGTGACGACCAGCATCAATTCGACGAGCGTAAATCCTTTTGCGATTTTCGATTTTCGATATCCGATTGAAGCATTCCGGCGGGTGGGGCCATTTTCAAAACTCGCCGGTAATCGGCAATCGCCGATCGGCGATTCGTTGTCAATAGTGGTTTGAGTTTCAATTTTCATATTTTTTCCAATTTCATTTGATGTATTCGCTCATGGAGAGTATCGGCAGCAACATGCCGATGAAAATGGTGCCGATGAACGCAGCGATCATAAACAGCATTACCGGCTCGGCGAACGCCACGGCGGTCTTCAGGTTGCGGTCCAGGTCCGCCTCGGTGACGACGGCGATGCGTACCAGTTCGCCATCGAGCTTGCCGCTTTCTTCCGCGACGGAAATCATTTCCAGCGTCGATCCGGAAAAGAGGATCTTGCAATCTGCGAGACTCTGGCCGAGCCGTCCGCCCTGCTGCACGCGCTCGATGGACTGGCCGACGGCATCCACGAGAATCTGGTTGCCGATGGAGCGGCGCGAAACATTCAAGCCATGCACGAGCGGCACACCCGCGCCAATCAAGGTGCCCAGCATCCGGCAGAAGCGCGCCATGGCAAATTGCGCGTTGAGCGGGCCGACCAGCGGCGCTTTCAAAACCAGTCCCTCCCAGACGCGCTTGCCCTTTTCAGAGGTGAACCAGGTGCGCAACAGAAATCCGATGGCCACGATACCCACCGCCACGAAGAATCCGTAGACACGCACCAGATGGCTGGCGCCGATGATGAGTTGCGTGATCAACGGCAACGAACCGTGAAGGCTCGCAAAGATCTTTTGAAACTTCGGAATGAAAAATATCAGCAACACCGTCAGCACCACCAGGGCAAGGCAGAACAGGATGCAAGGATAAATCATCGCGGTGATGACTTTCGACTTCAGCTCCTTCTCGCGCGCCTGAAATTCCGCGATTTGCGCCAGCACCACGTCGAGAAATCCGCCCGTCTCGCCCGCCTCGACCATCGCGACATAGACGCGCGGAAACGTCTCCGGCGATTTCGCCATCGCGTCGGCCAGCGACATGCCGTCCACGACGAGGTCGTGGATATCCTTCCATTTGGCCTGCGCCGCCGGCGCCGAGGCTTCCTTGTGCAGAATCACCAGCGCGCGGCTCAACGGCACGCCGGCCGCCAGCAGACTCGACAGCAGCCGCGTGAAATTTTCCAGTTCCTTCGCCGAAACCTTGTGGGCCCCGAACTTGAAGGAAATTTTTCCCAGCCCTTCCAGCCCGGCGGGAAGGCCCAAAGCGTTTTTTGAGACCGAACCATTTTTCGCGCCGGCTTTTTCCGCAAGGTTGACCGGCCGCAGGCCAAGCGCCGCCATTTGCCGCAGCGCGTCGGGCCGGCCGGGGGCGTCGAGCTGCCCCTCGGCGATCCGGCCGTCGGCCTGCAACCCTTTGTAAGTGAACGTGGGCATTTGAAATTCAGAAAAACATCGAACATCCAACGTCGAACATCGAACGCCGAACGGTCCGAACATTCGGTGTTCGGCGTTCAGCGTTCAATGTTCGATGTTCCCGATTCATATTTCACCTCGCACCGCGATGCTCGCGGCGGATTCGCCGGCGTGAATTTTCGCCGTGGCGGCGATTTCCTTCGCGGTCGTCACGCTCAAAACCTCCTCGACGGTCGTGATGCCCGCGCGGACGAGCCGCCAGCCGTCCTCGGCGAGCATTTTCATTCCCTGTTTGCGCGCGGCTTCGCGAATCTGGTCGGTCGAGGCGTTGGTCAAAACGAGCCGGCGGATGTCCTCGTCGGTGTCCATCCACTCGAAAATCGCGTGGCGTCCGAAAAATCCGGTGTTGCGGCATTCGCGACAGCCGATGGATTTGTAAATCACTTTTTCCGCCGGGAAGCCCAGCTTGGCCTTGAGCGTCTGCGCGGTCACGGAATGGTCCGGCTGTTTGCAATGGGTGCAAAGCACGCGGACGAGGCGTTGCGCGAGCACCGCTTCCAGCGACGAGGCGACGAGATACGGCTCGACGCCCATGTCCACCAGCCGCGTCACCGCGCCGGGAGCGTCGTTGGTGTGCAGCGTCGAAAAAACCAGATGGCCGGTAAGCGACGCCTGCACGGCGATCTGCGCCGTTTCCTGGTCGCGAATTTCGCCGATGAGCACCACGTCCGGGTCGTGGCGCAAAATCGAGCGCAGACCGCGCGCGAACGTGAGGCCGGATTTTTCGTTGACCTGAATCTGGTTGACGCCTTTGAGCTGGTACTCCACCGGGTCTTCAATCGTGATGATTTTGCGGACGGCGTCGTTGATGGCGTTCAGCGCGGTGTAAAGCGTGGAGGTTTTGCCGCTGCCCGTCGGGCCGGTGACGAGAATGATTCCGTGCGGCAACTGGAGAACGCGCTGGAAACAATCCAGCTCGCGCCGGTCCATGTCGAGTTCCCCCATGCCGCGCAACGTGGAATTTTGCCGGAGCAGACGCATCACCACCGCCTCGCCGTGCAGCATCGGAATCACCGAGACGCGGATGTCCACATCGGAGTCGCCGAGGCGGATTTTAATGCGGCCGTCCTGCGGCACGCGTTTTTCGGCAATGTTGAGATGGCTCAAAATTTTGACGCGCGAAACGATGGCGGGCTGGAAGCGTTTCAATTGCGCGGGGACGGAGACTTCCTGCAGCTCGCCGTCAATGCGGTAGCGGATGCGGAATTCGTCCTCGAACGGTTCGAGATGGATGTCCGACGCGCGCAATTCGATGGCGTCCTTCAAGACCTGGTTGACGAAGCGGATGATCGAGGCTTCGTCCTCGGCGGCTTCGTCGAGGTTGGTGTCCTCGGCGCTTTCGTCCACGACTTGAAAACCTTTTTCCTCGTCGAGCGTGCCGATGGTGTCCGCGCCGACGCCGAGGCGTTTTTTGATTTCGCGCTGGATGGCTTCGCTGGAGGCGAGGACGGGCTTGAGGTTCAAGCCGGTCATGGTTTTCAGCGCGTCGAGTCCCTGCGTGGCGAAGAGCCGGCTGGTGGCGACTTCAATCGTGCCGTTGGTGCGCTGGAGCGGGAGGAGTTCCTCCTTCAGCAAAATTCGCGCGGGAAAGAGAGAGAGAAGCTGACGATCCGGCTCCAGGTCGTCCAGGGTCGTAAACGCCAGGCCGTATTCCTGGGCCAGCCAGCGGAGGACCGCTTCCTCGGTTTGCATCGGAGGATTCGCCTTCTCCAGCGCCTTGGCGTCAAGCGCAGACAGTTGCTTGGCCGCAATCATGCGCTCAAGCAACTGACTGGCATCCTGAACAACGGTTTCGTTCATAGCGGAGCGTCGGCTTCTCGTTTGCGGTTTGGTTCAGTCGAGCAGCCCCAGCAAAGTCGCCTGGGCCTCTTGTTTGACCGTAAGCACCTTGCGGAGATCGGCCTGGGCCGCGATCAAAGCGGCCTGTTTCGTCTTTTGGGAGGCCTCATATTTCGCCAGCAGGTCTTTGACTTGCGCGGCAGGCGCATTGTCATCAATTGCCTTTTGCAGCGCTTCGGCAGCCGGGTCAGCCGGCTGGCCAAAGGCGCCTGGACCGCCATTGTTGCCGCCGCGGCCGCCGCGGCCGCCGAACAGCCGGGCCATGCCGCCCATATTTCTGGCGGCACGCTGGGCGTCCATCACTTTTTGGACGAGTGGCTGGACCGCGCTCCAGTCGGTGTCGTTGGTGATGCCGAGTTGATCTTGGACGCGTTGCATTATACGCTGCTGCATTTGCGCCGGATCGAAATTGCGGCCTCCTCCGCCACCACCACCGCCACCACCGCCACCACCGTTATTTTGCGCGAAGATGCTGTCGGTGCCCAACATCAAAGCGGCGGCTACTCCGCAAATAGTTAACAGATTTGTTATTTTCATCGAATTTTCCTCTCGTGGTTGGATTGTTGATTTTGCTTTGTCACGGACGACCCACGCGCCGCCCTTTGCTTGCGAATTAAATCCATGCAAGGAACATGCCAGCGCGAAAATCGCCGCTTTTTAAGGGAATCAGGAATAGCTCCCACGCAATTACTGCTCACCCCGCCGTGCGCCGCGCAGATTTTGCGCGCCTGAGGGAAGCAACCGGAAAATTTATTCGTGCGCCGGACGGACTTGCGTCGTTTTGATTTTGGATGAACGTCACCGCCGGAACGAAGGCGGGACATTACCGAGATTTGCGTTGCCACGCGCGGGCGGCGGTTTAGAGTATGCACGTTCATATGAAATTTGCGCCCTTCATTCTCGGTTTGACGTTGCTGACGCTGGTCAATGCGCCGGCGCAGGTCAGCGTGGAGGTTGTGTTGGATCAGGAACAATTTCTGCCGAGTGAATCCGTGCCGGTAGCCGTGCGCATCACGAATCGTTCCGGCCAGCCGCTGCACCTCGGCGCGGACGCGAACTGGCTCACCTTCAACGTGGAATCGACAGAGGGTTTCGTCGTCATCAAAAATTCGGATGTGCCGGTGACCGGCGCATTCGATTTGGACTCGTCGCAAATGGCAACCAAACGCGTGGATCTGGCGCCGTATTTCGTCCTGTCGCGGCCGGGGCGTTACAAAGTCATCGCGACGGTGCGCATCAAGGAATGGAATGCAGAGGTCCCCAGCCCCGTGAAAGAATTCGACATCATCGATGGCGCAAAATTATGGTCGCAGGATTTTGGCCTGCCGATGCCCGCCGGCGTGACGAATCGCGCGCCGGAAGTCCGCCGCTACAGTTTGATCGAAGCCAATTACCTGAAATCGCAACTGCGGCTTTACGCGCAGGTGAGCAACGAATCGGAGACGCGCGTGTTCAAAGTTACGGCGGTTGGCCCGTTGGTTTCCTTCAGCCAGCCGGAGGCGAAACTGGACCGCCTCAGCAATCTGCACGTGCTCTTCCAAAGCGGCGCGCAGGTGTTCACCTATTCGGTGGTCAACCCCAATGGCAGTATCATCCGACGGGAAATGTACGACTACTTCAACTCGCGCCCGCGCCTGAGTGTGAATGACGACGGCGATGTCGTGGTGGTCGGCGGCGTGCGCCGGCTCAAACCGGTCGAACTGCCGCAGGTGAAACCGCCCAACGAATTGCCCCCGCAGACCGGGGCCAAACCGTGAGCAGTGCAGCCTGTCCGTTTGTTGGCGCCCCAGCCAACCTTCCGTCGGGGCCTTGACGCCAGAAATGGGAAATTCACCACCGATTGATTTTTGGGTGTCGCGCGTCCAGCCCCTTGGGCGCGTCCTGGTAGAATGGTTGTCACCAGCAGTACGGCAACGCCAGGCCCGCCGAGCTGAAGAACGTGGCCGCGCGGCTATCCGATACGGCGAAATGAATATGCCCAAGCCGGCCAAAAGAAACAAAGCGGCTGGCGAAAATCGGTGCAACCGAAAAAGGCATGCCAGGCAGGTGCCCGACATCCAACGTGAAATATCGAATGCCGAACGCCGGCGATTGAATACGGAAACTCGCCTTTGCTGCGCCAGGGCGCGGCTAGCGGAGTTTGTCTCAAAACAATTTTTCGGCGGAGGGGCGAGTTACACGAGCCCCCATTTTCAGAGGCATTCGATCAGTCAGGGGCTCGTATAACTCGCCCCTCCGATACGTTCGAGACAATCTCATAGTAACTTGCAATCAATAAGATACTAATGTAATTTGAGGGCAGCTATGCGCCCTCGAACTGAAATTCCTGCCGCAGAGGTTGGCGCGATTCATCGCGAGATGCTGGCGGCTCCCAACAAATCGGCTTTTCAACGGCTGC
>JBEKEJ010000186.1:0-5972 GCA_050013895.1 Verrucomicrobiota bacterium
GTGAAACCGGTTTTGTCTCCCAGTTGCTTTAACAGCGCGACGTTGCCGCTGCGCTGGTGTCCGAATTCAAAATTCTTGCCGACGCACAGGCTTTGAATTCTTCCCAAATCGCGCGCCAGGCGGCGGATGAATTCCTCCCCGGTTTGCCGGCTGAACTTTTCGTCAAAATGAATCAGCAACAACGTGTCTGTCCCGAGCGATTCAATCGCGGCCAGTTTTTGCGGCAGCGAGTAAATCAGCGGCGGCACATGACCGGGCGCAACGACCGAGTTTGGATGCCGGTCGAACGTGAGCACCAGCGCGATGGCGTCATGCTGGCGCGCGTCGGTGATGGTTTGGCGGATGATTTGCTGATGGCCGAGATGCACGCCGTCAAAGAAGCCGATGGCCAGGCAGACCTTGCGCCCGGCCGGCTTCAACTCGTTTGCGGCGGGGATGATTTTCATCAGCAGCGGCGGGGATTAAGATTATGATTATGATTAAGAGCAAGATTAAGAGCTGGCGCGCGCTCTCTCTTGTTCTTAATCATAATCATAATCATAGTCTTAACTCGTGGTGGCCAGTTTCAGAAACGGAATCACTTTTTTCTCCAATTCGGCGGCCGTCATTTTCAGAACGTCGTCCAACGGTGTCGCATCCGCCACATCAAATTTTCCCGAAGTCACGCGCCGCAGCGTGGCCAGATGCGCGCCGCAGCCGAGTTTCTGGCCCAGTTCGTGCGCGATGCTGCGGACGTAAGTGCCCTTCGTGCAGGCGATGCGAAACTGCCCGGTGGACGGCCCGTAATTCGTGAAACGGAAATTGTAGATGTGAACCAGCCGCGGTTCACGCGCGATTTCGATGCCTTTGCGCGCCAGTTTGTAGAGCGGCACGCCGTCCTTCTTGACAGCCGAAACCATCGGCGGCGTCTGCATGAGGTCGCCGATAAACGCGGCAGCGGCTTCATTCAACTGGTCGAGCGTCAACGGCGGGACGGGTTTGGTTTCGATGATTTCCCCGTCGGAATCGTAACTGTCGGTGGCCTCGCCGAATTTGACGGCGCCTTCATAGACCTTGTCGTCGCCCATCAATTTTTCCGAAAGCTTCGTCCCGCGGCCAAGGACGATGAGCAGCAAGCCGGTGGCATTGGGATCCAGTGTGCCGCAGTGGCCGACCTTCCTGATGCCGAACCGGCGGCGGATGGCATCCACCACGTCGTGCGAAGTCGGGCCGGAGGGTTTGTCAATGAGGATGGCGCCGTCGAGCGGGGAAAATTCTTGCATGAAAGTTATTTCGCCGTGCTCAGCGCGCGTTTGATGGCGGCGATCACCTTGCGTTGCACCGAAAGCGGCTTGCCCGCAATGCGCGCGCCGGCCGCTGCCGGATGGCCGCCGCCGCCGAATTGCGCGGCAATTTCGTTGACGTTTATCCGGTTGCTCTTGGAACGGAGGCTGATGCGGGTCAGTTCCGGTTCAAGTTCCTCGAACACACAGGCGACGACGACCGGTTCGATCGCACGGATGTGGTCAATCAACCCCTCTGTGTCGTCGCTCTCCGCGCCGGTGCGGGCGAAGTCGGCCTGCTTCAGCCAAAACCACGCAATCCGGTCACCGGCCGTCAGCCGGAATTTACTGTAGATGTGTTTGAGCAGCCGGGCGCGCGACAACGGGTACGACTGATAGACTTCGTCACAAATCCTGGCGAGGTTCGCGCCACGCGCGACGAGTTCCGCGCCGGCGTGAAAGGTGCCGGGCCGGGTCGTGGCGTATTGAAACGAGCCGGTGTCCGTCGAGACAGCAGTGAACAGGCAGTCGGCAATCGGTTTGGTGATCGGCCAGCGCGCGACCTTGAGCAAACGGTAAATCAGCTCGCCGCAGGAAGGTTCGCGCGCGGACACCCAGTTCACGTCGGCGTAGCGTGTGTTGCTTTCGTGATGGTCAATGTTGATGAAAATCTTGCGTTGCGCAATGCACTTGCCGGCCCGGCCCAGCCGCTCAAAGCTCGCGCAGTCCGTGGCAATGACACAGTCGAATTTCCGGCCGCGCTTCGGTCGTTGGAATAATTCGTCGGCGTCGAGAAATTTGTATTTTTGCGGGATGGGATCCTCGTTCCAGCAGGCGACCTTTTTGCCTTCGTTTTGCAACGCCAGCGCCAGCCCGAGTTGGGAGCCGATACAATCGCCGTCGGGCCGGACATGGCCGGCGACGCAAAAGGTTTTGCCCGCGCGAATGGCGTCGAGAATGCGGTCAATGATTTTCGGATAACTTTTCACAAATTAACATCGGGCGCGCTGGCAAAGGTAGCGGCGCGGGCGTCCCGCCCGCGAGTTTCCGTTTTTAACCATTGTTGAACCACACAGGCGGGACGCCCGTGCCACTATTCTTCCGTTTGGGCGATTCGTTTTCATTCCTCGGAATCTTTTTCGTCGGCGGGCGCGGCTTTTTCCAGTTCCTCGATGATTTGGAGCACGCGGTTGCCGCGCACGATCGAATCGTCGAAGGCAAATTTCAGCTTCGGCGTGTATTTCAGTACAATGGCGCGGGCGACCAATCCCTGAATGCGGACACGATGGTCATTGAGCATCTGAAAGCCGCGCTTCTGCTGAGTGGGATTCCCGAGGATGCTGATGAAGACAGTCGCCGTCTTGAGGTCGCCCGCCACGTCCACGTCGTTGACGGAGATCAAGCCGCACTCGCTGACGTGGAATTCACGCCGGACGGCCTCGCCGATCGCGCGCTTCAAAAGTTCGCGCACACGTTGGAGTCGGAGGGATGGCATGGGATATCAAAATGGAGTATTGGAGTACTGGAGCATTGGAACATTGATTCGGGGTGTCATCCCCATTACTCCACCACCCCATTACTCCGTTTGCTTTATTGGTTCATAATTTCGCCGCCACTTTTTCAATCGTGTAACATTCGATGGTGTCGCCGACCTGGAAATCGCTGTAGCCCTCGATGCGGATGCCGCATTCCATGCCCGCGCGGACTTCGTTGACTTCGTCCTGGAACCGGCGCAGCGATTGCGCGATGCCTTCGTAAATGACATCTTTGCGCCGGCGCACGCGGACCTTGCCCTTGACGATGCGGCCGCTGGCCACCATGCAGCCGGCGACCGGCACGCCCTTGGACAATTCAAAAATCTGCCGCACTTCCGCGGAGCCGATGATGATTTCCTTGACGACCGGTTCGAGCAACCCGGCCATCGCCTCCTTCACCTGATCAATCAGCTCGTAAATGATCGCGTACAATTTGATTTGCACGCCTTCATGCTTCGCCTTTTCGGCGGCGGTGTTGTCCAACCGCGCGTGAAAGCCGAGAATGACCGCGGCGGACGCGGACGCGAGGGCCACGTCGTTTTCGGTGATGGTGCCTACGTCGCTATGAATGATTTCGAGCGAAACCTTTTCCGCCTCAATTTTCTTGAGCGCTTCAACGATGGCCTCCACCGAGCCTTGCGTGTCGGCCTTGACGACGACCTTGAGCACCTTGCTTTGCGCTGCCTCCAGCGAGGCGAACAGGTTTTCCAGCGTAACCTTCGAGCGATTCTCCAAATCCTGGGTCTTGATTTCGTGCGCGCGCTGCTCCGCCAGTTCGCGCGCGGCCTTTTCGTCCTCCACTACGCTGAATTCCAGGCCCGCTTCCGGCACGCCGTTCAAACCCAGCACCTTCACGGCCACCGACGGCCCGGCTTCCTTGAGGCGGTTGCCTTCCTCGTTGATGAGGGCGCGGACGCGGCCGTAAAACTCGCCGCACAAGATGATATCACCCAGGTGCAGGGTGCCTTTGCGCACGAGCACGGTGGCGGTCGGGCCGCCGGGCTCGACGCCGGATTCAATGATGTTGCCCTTGGCGCGGCGGTCGGGATTCGCCTTGAGTTCGAGCAACTCGGCCTGGAGCAGGATCATTTCCAGTAATTTGTCCACGCCTTGTTTGGTGAGCGCGGAAACGTCCGCGAAAATCGTGTCGCCACCCCAATCGTCCGGCACCAGGCCCCTGTCCTGCAACTGCTGCCGGACCCTCATCGGGTTCGCGTTCGGGTGATCGCACTTGTTAACGGCAACCAGAATCGGGACTTTGGCAGCCTTGGCGTGGTTGAGCGCCTCCAGCGTCTGCGGCATGACGCCGTCGTTGGCTGCCACCACCAGCACCACGATGTCCGTCACGTTCGCACCGCGCGCGCGCATCGAGCTGAACGCCGCGTGGCCGGGCGTGTCGAGGAACGTGATTTGCGCCAGTTCCTTTTTGCGTTCCGGGTGCGGCACGGAAATGGTGTAGGCGCCGATGTGCTGCGTGATGCCGCCGGCCTCACCCGCCGCGACGTTCGATTGGCGGATGACGTCAAGCAGCGTCGTTTTGCCGTGGTCAACGTGGCCCATGATTGTGACGACTGGCGCGCGCGGCTTGAGTTGCTCCGGCTTGTCCTCCATGTCGAGTTCGACTTTTTTGACCGGCGCGTGGACCACGCCGCCGCCGCGCTCGCGTTTTTCCACTTCAAACCGGAAACCGTATTTGGCGCAAAGCTGCTGCGCGATTTTTTCGTCAATGGCCTGGTTCACGTTGGCGAAAACGCCCAGTTCCATCAAATCGGCGATGATCTTGAACGGCTTTTGCTTGAGCTGCGCGGCGAGTTCGCGAACGACAATCGGCGGTTTGATGACGATGACCTCGGCGCTTGCCGGGACGACAAACTTGGGCTGCGGCGCTGGAGCCGGCGCTTTGCGGTCTTCTTTATGTGGCGGTGGCGCGGCGGGTCTGCCGCCCGGCCTGCCCGGCGCCGTCGATTTTGACGGCAATTTGGCCGGGCCGGCCTTCTCGCTGGTTCTCGGCGATGGCTTCTGCGGCAACTGAATAAATCCGACCTTGTCACCAACTTTTGGGCCGGCGGGTTTGGGCGGTGGTGGCGGCGGCTTGGGCGGTTCGATGACCGGCGGCGGTTCAGGTTTGGGTTCCGGCTTGGGTGGCTCGGGCGGAGGCGCGGTAATGACGACGATTTTTTCCTCGACCGGCGGCGGCTTGGGCGCTTCCGCGGCGGGAGCCGGAGGGGCCTTGAATTTGGCGGCAATCTCGGGATGATCCTTGAACAGCTCCTCTTCCAGGAACTCGGCGCTGATTTTATCGAGCGAACTGGACGGGACCCTCGCCGCGGTAATGCCCAGCGTCTTGGCTTTGGCGAGAATCGCCTTGTTGTCCAAGCCAAGCTTCTTCGAGATGTCGTAAATGCGAACGGGCATAAATTCTCACCGCCGCCGACCGGAATGTGCGAAAGGCCGTCATGGCTAACGCGCGTTTCCAAACGCTGTTTCGGTCCGCGTCATAACTTTCAACTGTTCACCCCGACACGCGCGTCGGGATTCGCCGGCGGCTCGCCGACTCTCAACGTGTGGCGTTCGGCCTCGGCTCGCGCCGCCTTCAAAACTTCCGCCGCCTTTTCGCCCACCTGTAGAATGCTGCTCAAATCGCCTTCATCCGCCGACAACAAATCCTCCAGCCGCGTCAGCCCGGCATGCACCAGCGCATCGGCCTGCTCGCGCGAAATGCCCGGAATGGCCGCGAGCGACTCAACGGCTTCGGCGACTTTTTCCTCGAAACCTTTCGTGACGACCTGCTCGGCGTCAATGTCCACTTCCCAGCCGGTGAGCCTGGCCGTCAGGCGCGCGTTTTGGCCGCGCTTGCCGATGGCCAGCGACAATTGATCTTCCGCCACCAGGATTTTTACGCGCTTGCCGGCCTCATCCAGTTCAAAGCTCTTGAGCTTGGCCGGCGCGAGCGCGTTGGTGATGAACGTCCGGATGTCCGGCGACCACGGAATCACGTCCACCTTTTCGTTGTTGAGTTCGCGGACGATGTTTTTCACGCGCTGGCCGCGCATGCCGACGCACGCGCCAACGGGATCCACCTTGTTGTCGCGGGAATAAACCGCCATTTTGGTGCGGAAACCCGGTTCACGGGCGATCCCTTTGATTTCAATCGTGCCATCGTTGATTTCCGAAA
>JBEKEJ010000187.1:0-5965 GCA_050013895.1 Verrucomicrobiota bacterium
GTCGGCGTCCACAAAGACCGGTTTCGCGCCCACATAGGAAATCGCCCAGCTCGTGGCGACAAACGTGAACGGCGTGGTGACGACCTCGTCGCCGGGGCCGACGCCGAGCAGCCGCATGGCGACGTGCAGCGCCGAGGTGCCGCTGTTGAAGCCGACGCAGTGTTCCGCACCGGCAAATCGGGCGAAGTCTTTTTCAAATTGCGCCACGTCGGGCCCGAGACAGAACGAGCAGTGGTCAATGGTGCGCGCGATGACGGCGTCAAGGTCCTTGCGAACGCCGCGCAATTGCGCCGGCAAGTCGAGATAGGGTATTTTTTCTTCCATGTCATGGGGAAAATAATTGATTGGCGCGCCGGGGAGCAACTGGAAAAGTGGCGCGCTTTCCTCCGCTACGAGCCAAAGCAGTTCACGCCGCGGCAAGGGATCGCGGATGGCAGTAACTGGGGGCGTCGTCTCTGCCGTTCACGTCACGACTGAAACTGCAGTTCGTAAAGTTTCTGGTAAACGCCGCCGTGCTGGATCAATTCCGCGTGCGTGCCGGTCTCCACAATGCGGCCCTGGTCGAGGACGACAATCAGGTTGGCGTGCAGAATGGTCGAGAGACGGTGGGCGATGCACAGTGTCGTGCGGCCCTTCATCAATTCATCCAACGCGGCTTGCACCGCCCGTTCGGATTCGGTGTCCAGCGCGCTGGTGGCTTCGTCGAGGATGAGGATGGGCGCGTTGCGGAGCACGGCGCGGGCGATGGCCAGGCGCTGGCGCTGACCGCCGGAGAGCGTCACGCCTTTCTCGCCGACCACGGCATCGAAGCCCTGCGGTTTTTCCATGATGAAATCGTAGGCGTAGGCATGGCGCGCGGCCTCGACAATTTCCCCGTCTTTTGCGCCCGGGCGGCCCAGCTCGATGTTCCGCCGGATGGTCTCGTCGAATAAAATGGTTTCCTGGGTGACGACGGCGATCTGGTTGCGGAGGTCCCGGGTGGCGAATTCCCGGATATCCACGCCGCCAATGCGAATGGCCCCGCTGGCCGGGTCATAGAAGCGCAGGAGCAAATTGGTGAGGGTCGTTTTGCCGGAGCCGCTGGCGCCGACGAGCGCCACCAGTTGACCGGCTTTGATCTGCAGATTGATGTCATGCAGCGCGGCTTTTTCGCCATAGGCAAAGTTCACGTGGTCGAATTGGATGTCCGCGTTCTCGGCGCGGAGCAGGCGCGGCTGGGCCGGTTCGGCCACGGTGTTTTGCGTGGCGAGCAGGGCAAAGGCGCGCTCGCTGGCAGCGCGCGCCTGGACCACTTGGTTTTGCAGCCGCGTCAGGTTCTTGACCGGCTGATACATCGCAAAGAGTGAAAGAAGCAATTGCAGGAAAACCGTCGGGTCGGGCCGGGAGGCGGAGTAATAGATCAGATACGCCAGCAGCAGGGCGACGCCAGTGGAACCGAAAAACTCAATCAGCGGCCCGGGAATTTCCAGCGCCCGGATGATGCGCATGTAATGGCTGACAAATTTGCGGATGGTGACGCGGTATTTTTCGGTGACAATGTTTTCGAGGTTGTAGGCTTTGACGATGCGGTGGCCGGTGAAAGCTTCGGCCATGATCTGCGTCAGTTCGGCCGTCTGCGTTTGCATCTCGCGACTTGAGCGCCGGACCTTGCGGCTGTAAATGACGATGGGAATTGCGCACACCGGCAACGCGATCATGGAAATCAACGTGAGCCGGGGTTGCTGCCAGAATAAGAAAGCCAGCAGGCCTATGAGCTTGATGGGGTCGCGGACCACCACGGAAGTCGCGTTGCTCAAAATGACCTGCAACGAGCCGGTGTCGTTCATCACCCGCGAGATGAGCTGGCCGGATGAATTTTCCGTGTAAAAACCGGCGGACAGATTGAGCAGGTGCGCGAACAGCCGCGTCCGAAGATCGGCAATGGTCCGGCTGGAAACCCATTGCAGGAAATAGACGTTCAGGTACCCGAACAAGCCGCTCAAAAACATGATGGCGGGGATGGCCGCGATGAGTGCCGCGATCGCCCACGGATGCGCGTGCACCCCGCTTTCCAGCGCCTGGCGCACGTTTGAAAACCATTCCTGCACAAACTCCGGCATCCGGCGAAACGGCTGTTGTGGCGCAGAGGCATCGTTCCCCGATCCAAAAACCGCCCCATACACAAACATGGCGGTGCAGATTAACAACGGCATCATCAGCCCGCTGATGACCCCGGTCAGCACCCCGAGGAACAGTCGCACCCGGTAGGGTTTGGCCAAACCCCAGACTTTGAACAAGAAGGCCAGCATAAGTTGGCCGCCAATATGCGGCGATCATGCGGACAAGGCGAGCAGTTTGTCGGCGTCAGCCGGGACGGGCACCGGCTATTTGCTTGAGTCTGGCCGCCGGCGACAGCAGATTGCTTCGTGCGTGCAGTCAGGCTGGCCGTTCGTGTTTCGAACCGCACATTGCGCCCGGGCTGGATAACCCGGGCGAGTTGCCGGCTGGGCGCCCACGACATGGCCAAACGAGATGCACACCAGCCGCTGGCAATTCCGCCGGATCCCAGGGTTCTCTTGATCCGCCTCAAATCCATCGGGGACATCCTCTTCACGCTGCCCGCCGTCCATGTCATCCGGGAAAATTTCCCCGGCGCGAAAATCACCTTCCTGGTTTCCCGGGAACATGCGCCGCTGATGGAAGGTTTTCGTGACGTGGACGAAGTGCTGCCTTTGGACCGGGCGATCTACCGTCAGGGCAACCTGAAAGTCATCGCCACGGAAACGCTTGGCTTGCTGCGCCGTTTGCGGCGGGGCCAATTCACGCTGACGGTGGATTTTCAGGGGTACGGCGAGACCGCGCTGTTGACGTGGTACACGCGGGCGCCCGAACGGTGGGGCAACGTCCATCAAACCATGCGCCGCCGGGCCTACACGCGGTGTGTCAGACCCGACCGCCGCGTTCATCCCGCCGAAGCCAACGTGTCCCTGCTGCAACAGTGCGGCCTGCCGGCTGGGCGCATCCGCAATGAATTCGTCCTGCCGGCGACGGCATTGGAACAGGCCCGCCGGCTGATTGCCGCACTGGGCATTGACGATGCCCAACGTGTTTTGTTCATTCAACCGTTCACCAGCAAAGCGAACAAGAACTGGCCGCTCGAATACTGGCTGGCACTGGCGCGGCACTGGCGCGGCCACGGTGTTCAGGTGCTGTTCGGCGGCGGCCCGGCGGATCGCGAGGCGCTGGAACCTGCGCGCCGGGCGGGTTATCCCGTCTCCGCCGGCGCTTCCCTGCTCGTGACGGCCGGTCTCATGAAGTTATGCACTGTGATTGTCGGCGGAGACACCGGTTTGCTGCATCTGGCGGTGGCGATGAACAAGCGGGTGGTGATGCTCATGGCGTCTGCCAGAGCCAGGACCTTGCCTTTTCAACATGCCGACTGGGCGATCATACCGCCGGAACGCGAGTCCGTGGGCCACATCGAAACCGACACGGCCATCGCGGCCTGTGCGCGCGCCTTTGCCTGACCGGGCGAAGGTTGACGATCGAGGAAGTTGAAGCCTGTCTCCGTTCAGGCCGAATTCCGAAGTTGGGGAGCGCACGCGCCCTCGCGTGCTGCTGGACGCGCCTCGCGTCCAGCCTTTTGCGCGCGTGACGAACACCCGAGTTGGGAAAATTTCGATGCGTTCGATGTTTTCCGCGAGGGTACGGAAAACAGCACGCGAGGCGCGTGCGCTCCCCCATCAACTTCGGAGTTCGGGTTCAACCGGACTGGCGGGGGATGGCGCCGAGGGGAATTGACCAGGTTTCATTGCCCGCCAAGACCCTTTCCTGAACCAGCCGGCGTCCCTCTGCAATCACACACACCCTGAGCTTGCGGGCCGCCGCCGATTCGTTGGCGATGATGATTTCGCCGGCGCTGCCGGAGGCGGTGAAGCGCAGTTCGGGTTCGGTTGCGCTGAGAAGCCGCGCGCCATGCACCCGAACGAATACGGGTCCAAAGCAAAAGGCACAACCATCCGCAAGGTTCAGGCCGGGACGATTGGCGACAATTCGGGCCGGGCAGTTGTTTGAATTGGCTGCGTCCGGCAACAGCGTGAACCAGGGCGGATCATCCGGTTTCCGGGCCAGTTGAAGTTGTTGCCAGTCGTTGACCGCCACAAAGGCAGGCTCGGCGCCCCGGAGAAGTTGTGCGGCGCGTTCGTCGGAAACACCCGGGCGCCACGAATTCAGATAAAACTGCAACGTCCTCGGGTCATCCACGTGGGTGAGCGGAAATCCCTTTCCCCCAGCCTGCTCGAGGGCGCGCGCGAGTTTTTTGAGCGCGACCGTTTCCAGAACGGCGCGCTCGCCCAGGCGGCCGGTGAGGTAGTAAAAACCGAACCAGGACATGGCCACAACGATAATGACGGCGACCAGACGGTTCACGCGCGCCTGGGTCCAGGCGCGTGTCAACCGGGCCAGTTCCCGTCCGGCGATCAACGCGCCGGCCGGCATGATTGGCCAGAGCAGGTCCCCGCGCTGGTGGGGCGAAAGGCTGAAGATGCACAAACCGGCGGCAAACCAGCAGAACAGGAAGCGCTCAAACCGGCGCTCACCTGCCTCCGTGGCGGGGTGCCTCACAAGCCGCCACAGGCCATAATACGCAAACAGACTCCACGGCGCTCCGCGGCCGAGATAATATAGCGCCGGCTGCCAAAACAGCGCCCCGATCGCATGGGTTTGGTTTATAACGGCGTTTCCGACCAGTTCCCTGCCAATCAATTTGGCGATTACCGGCTGGCCATACTCCCACCAGGACAGCAATAACCATCCTCCCGTGATCAAAAAAAAGAGGATGATGCCGGCGAGGTGAGAACCTTTGAGCGGCAACCTTTCCCCGCTCCGGCGCTCCCACAGGCAGGCCAGCAATCCGGCCGCCCCCAGCACCACGCCCAGTGGTCCTTTGGTCAGCGTTGCTGCCGCCGCGACCAGCCAGAACCAGACCCACCCGCCACCCTGAGTCCAACTGCGATAAGCCAGCAGTGCCGTAGCTGCCACCATGAAGGTAAACAGCTCGTCGGTGCGCGCCAATCCCATGCCCTTGAGATTGGCGGTCGTCAGCAACGTGGCCAGCACCGCGAAAAGGGCGGCCCGCCGCCCGAAGTGGGCTGAACCGGTTTTGAACACCAGCCACGCGATGCCAAACGCACCCAGGGCCCCGGGCAGATACAGGCACACGATGTTGATCCGCCCAAAAAGCACCGTAAGCAGGGCGCAGCACCAGGTGTAAAGCGGAGGTTTGGACGTGATGTCGCCATTGAGGTCGCGTTGACAAAGCCAGTTGCCGTTGTTCACCGCGTCGAGCACATACATTGCCGGGCGTTCCTGGTCCTGGCCCGCCAGGTTGGCAGGACATGCAACCCGCAGCGTAAAAAGACACGCTGCCAAAAGCGCGATGAGCAGAACCGGTTTCCAGCCAGGTTCCTCTTTCAACATGATTTGGTCATGCATGATCTGTTCTTTCGCAACTGTGGACAAACTCTACTGAGATTTCACCCCGACCCAGAAGGATTGCCTTGGACTGTTCCGCACGTCCGCGGCCTTTTCCACCATCAGGCGTCCCAACCAGGAATTCGTCAGGGCAGCGTTGACTGCGGTGACTTCGACGATCTGATAGCCCGCGTCGGCAAGCCTCTGCTGGAACGGAGACACGGTGATTACAGCGCGCGCGGTGGCGAGAATTGAAACCCCGGCTTCAGGCGCCAGCGTTTTCACGGTCAGAGTTCCCCCGGAAAGCAACCGGAGCTGGCCGGCTACTGGGTCGCCAGCCTGCCAGACAAAGACGGTGCGTTCACCCGGGCAAAGCCGATTCAAGGTGGCGACGGCATTGGTCAGCGGCGAGGGGGAAAGAACAGGGCGGAGACACGCGCCCAGAACGGCAAACGCCACCACGGCGGCGCCTGAAATCCAAATCCAATGCCTTCGCTCGTCGGCTGAAAGCGCC
>JBEKEJ010000188.1:0-5932 GCA_050013895.1 Verrucomicrobiota bacterium
GTCCACGAAATGGATCAGGAGGTGGATGCCAAATACAATGCCTGGCGGGGGGCGCATTCGCAGGTCCGCCGCCGCGCGATGGCGGCATTCAAGCAGGCCGACCAAAAACTCCAGACATTGTTCCCGAAATTTTGCTTCAAGCAAAAGGTCATCGAGGAAATGGCGCTCGTGGCCGGAAACATTCACGACAAATTGCAATACAGCCTGCGTGCGCTCGCCGATGCGCAGAACCAGCGCGAATCCAGCGCGCAGCAACATCTGGTGGAAGCCGAGCGGCAAAAAATCAGGGCACTCGAGGAATTCATCCGGATGCCGCATGCCAATTTCCTCAAGCTCTTCAACCGCCTGCGCGAGTTTTCCACCCAGGCACTCCAGGCCAAAACCGAAATGGTCGAGGCCAACCTCCGCCTCGTCATTTCCATCGCCAAGAAATACACCGGCCGCGGCCTGTCGTTCCTCGACCTGATTCAGGAAGGCAACATGGGATTGATGAAGGCCGTGGAAAAATTTGAGTATCGCCGCGGCTACAAATTCTCCACCTACGCGACCTGGTGGATCCGGCAGGCCATCACCCGCAGCATCGCCGACCAGGCGCGCACCATCCGCATTCCGGTGCATATGATCGAAATCATCAACAAACTCATGCGCTCGCAGAAGCGCCTGCTGCAGGATTTCGGACGTGAACCGACGCCGGACGAAATTGCCGACGACATGCAGATGCCGGTGGACCGCGTGCGCGCCGTCCTGAAAATGGCACAGCAGCCGATCTCGCTCCAATCACCCGTCATCGACGGCGAAGACGCGGACTTCGGCGACTTCATTGAGGACAAGGGTGTCGAAAGCCCGCTCGATATGACGAGTTTCAGTCTGCTCAAGGGCAAGCTGGGCGACGTGCTGTGCAGTCTCACCGACCGGGAGCGGAAAGTATTGGAATTGCGTTTTGGCCTTGGTGACGGCTACGCGCGCACTCTCGAAGAGGTCGGCCAGCAGTTCCAAGTCACCCGTGAACGCATCCGGCAGATTGAGGCCAAGGCGCTCCGCAAAATGCGCCATCCCACGCGCATCCGGCAATTGCACGGTTTTTTGGAAATCGGAAAGCCAAACCCTGTGAAATAAAGTTGTCGCGCGCACGGGCCGGCGCAAAATGGCTTCATGGCGACCCGTGGTTCAATGTCCAGAGCAGGCGACTCATAATCATGAGACCCTTTTTTAACGTCTCTTCGCACGTCTGATTGCCTCGTCATTGTTGTGTGGCCTGAATTTCGGCCTCTTCACAAACCGGCAGTATCAGGTCGGACATGGTAGCTTGGCTCGTCTCCGATTCATTTTCTTCGCCGGTGGTCGGAGTTCAGGCCCCGGCCGGTTCCAGAAACAAGCTGAAGCCTGGACTTCAACGCGATTGAAAAGACTCGCGGACAGGCTGCCAGCGCTCCTATTTTCTTCGCGTGCATCTGGCTCATTTGCGGCTGCGGGATTTTCGTAATTACGGGCGGCTGGACGCGGATTTCGCGCCCGGCTGCCACCTGCTGCTCGGCGATAACGCGCAGGGCAAGACGAACATCCTCGAAGCCATTTATCTCATGGCCACGCTGCGGTCTTTCCGCGGCGTCGGCGGCGCGCAGATGATCCGGCACGGACAGCGTGGCTACTTCGTCGGCGGCAACGTCGTCGCCCGGGGCGCACGCGAAATTAAAATGTTCTGGTCGGCGCGCGAACGCAAACTGGCACTGGACGGCCAACCGGTCAGACGCCTCAGCGATTATCTCGGCGTGCTGAGCGCGGTGGTGTTCTGCACGGAGGATTTGCATCTGATCAAAGGCACGGCACGCGCGCGCCGGCGGTTTCTGGATTTGCTGCTCGCGCAGACGCAGCCCGGTTATCTTCCCCTGCTCCAGCGTTACCTGCGCGCTGTCCGCGCCCGCAACGCGCTGCTCAAGCAACGGGTCGTGGACGAAGCCGCGCTGGACAGTTTTTCACAGGAACTCGTGAAGCTCGGCGACGAAATCATCCGTGCCCGCCGTGAACTCGCGCCGAAATTTTCACCGCTGGCGCGGCTGGCGTATCGCCGCATCTCGAATGCCGCCGAGGAATTGCGCATCGAGTATCTGCCGAGTGTGAAGAAGGACTTCACCGTCGAACTGGCGCAATCGCGACGGCGGGAACGAACTTACCGCTCCACCCTCGTCGGCCCGCATCGCGATGATTTGCAGTTATTGCTCAACGAAAAATCCGCCGCGCAATTTGGCAGTGAAGGCCAGAAACGCACGCTCGCCATTGCATTAAAAATGGCGCAGGCGGAGTTTCTCGCGGGCATGCACGGTTCGCCGCCGATTTTGTTGATTGACGACGTGATGGGCGAACTGGACGTGAAACGGCGCAGCGGTTTCCTGCCGTTGCTGGAGCAGGCGCGCAAGGCGAGCAGCCAGGTGTTCATGACCGCCACCGGGGAAAATTGGCCGCGCGAACTGGGAAAAGAGTTGCAGCGGTGGGAAGTCCACGCCGGCAACCTTAAAAAACTCTAGCCGCGAAAAGGCGCGAAAGGCGCAGAGCAGAAATTCATTTGCGCATTTTGCGCTTTTTTGCGGCCAATTGATTGCTAGCTTTTCCCCATGCGAATTTTATCTGGCATCCAGCCCAGCGGCGCGCTGCATCTCGGAAATTATTTCGGGATGATGCGGCCTGCCATCGAGCTGCAGGATAAGGGCGAGGCGTTCTATTTCATCGCGGATTACCACTCCATGACTTCGCTGACCGACGCCGCCCAGCGCCGCAAAAACACGCTGGAGGTGGCGCTGGATTTCCTCGCCTGCGGCCTCAACCCTGAGAAGACCGTTTTCTTCCGCCAATCCGACGTGCCGGAAGTGACCGAACTGACGTGGCTGCTTTCCACGGTGACGCCGATGGGTCTGCTCGAACGCGCCCACAGTTACAAGGACAAGGTTGCCAAGGGCATTGCGCCAAGCCACGGCCTGTTCGCCTATCCGGTGCTCATGGCGGCGGATATTTTGATTTACGATTCGAACATCGTGCCGGTGGGCCAGGACCAGAAACAGCACGTCGAAATGACGCGCGACATCGCTACCAAGTTTAACGAGCAATATGGCGAGACGTTTGTCATTCCCGAGCCGCAGGTCCGTGCCGAGGTCGCCAAGGTGCCCGGAATTGATGGCGAGAAGATGAGCAAGAGCTACGGCAACACCATCGAGATTTTTGGCGACGAAAAGCTGCTGCGCAAAAAAGTCATGAGCATCAAGATGGACAGTCGCACGCCGCAGGAACCCAAACCGGACGCGGACAGCAACAATGCGATCCAATTGCTGAAACTCGTTGCCCCGGCGGCCATGGCGAAGGATTTTGAAAACCGCCTGCGCGCCGGCGGCCTTGGCTATGGCGATTTGAAAAAGGCGCTGTTCGAGCACTATTGGAATTACTTCGCCGACGCGCGGAAAAAGCGCGCGGAGTTGGCCGCGAATCTGGATTATGTGAACCAGGTTTTAGCCGTTGGCGCGGCGAAAGCGCGGACGTCGGCTCAAAACGTTTTGAAACGAGCACGCAAAGCGAGCGGGCTGGAATAATTCCCTCATTGTAACGGCGGTTGTTCCCGCCGGTGCGCGAGGAACCATTGGTAAAGTTCGGGATTGTCGTAGGTTTCAGTCCAGGCGTCATGCTTTGCTTTGGGATAAATCGTCAGTTTCACCTCCTGGCAACCCATGTCCTTCACCGCCTTGACCATCCGTTCTGATTCTGCCACCGGCACGAGGGGGTCTCCTGCGCAATGAAAGGCCCAGATCGGCAGACTTTTCAAAGCCTGTTTTTTGGCGATTTTCAGCTTGTCCGCCACAATAACCCCAACCATGCCGTCGCCACCGCAAACGGGCGCGGCGGCGGCAAACCGTTCAGGATAAAAAGTGGCCAGACTCCAGGTGCCGTAACCGACCAGGCTCAGCCCCGTCAGATAAATCCGGTTTGTATCCACGGCATATTTGGCCGTGATCTGGTCGAGAATGCCCAAAACCGTTTCGTCCGACCATGCGTGGCCGATGGGACATTGCGGTGAAACCAGGATGAAGGGAAAATCCGGGTGTTGCTTGATGTATTGTGCGGGACCATGCACGGTGGTCTTCCAGACATTTGTTCCGTTCTCGCCGATGCCGTGCAGAAACACGATGAGCGGCCAGTGATTGGTGGCGCCCGGATTGTAACCTTCCGGCAGGAAAAGCGAGTATTGCGCGTGAACAACCATGGAAAATGTGCGCGCCGACAAATTTTCTATTGCCGGTTTGTCCGCTGAAACGGCGGTGGGTTTGAGGGACGAGCAGGACACCAACGTTGCGGCGAAGAATAAGCACAGGATTTTTTTCATAATGTTCACAAGTTTCCCCTCACATCAATTTCAATTTCGGCAGATCCTGGGAATCCACCAGACCCACCGGCTCGTTCTTGGCGTTGACGATGATCAAATCGTCAATGTTCCGCTCGTTGAAAATTTTCAGGGCTTCCACGGCGAGCGCGTTTTCAGAAATATAAATTGGATTTCGCGTCATCACTTTTTTCAGCGGCTGCGAAAGCAGGTTTTCATCGCCCGCCATGCGGCGGCGGAAATCGCCGTCGGTGAAAACGCCGACGAGTTTGTTGCGCGCGTCCACCACGCTCAAGCTGCCGGATTTGGCGTGTGTCATCACGAGCAGGGCTTCTTTCACGGAAAGATCTTCATTCGCAACCGCATTGCGCTCGCCGCTGCGCATGATGTCACCGACCTTGAGCAGCATCGCGCGGCCGATCGCGCCGCTCGGATGGTATTTCGCATAATCCTTCTGCTTGAATCCGCGCGCCCGCAACAAGGCCATCGCCAGCGCGTCGCCCATCACGAGCATGGCCGTGGTGCTGGAGGTCGGCGCGAGGTTGAACGGGCAGGCTTCCCTGGGCACCTTGACGTTCAGCGCCACGTCACTGTGCCGGGCCAGTGACGATTTAGGGTTGCCGGTCAACGCCACGATTTTGACGGGAAACCGTTTCAGCGCGGGAAGCAGGTTCAGCAATTCGTCCGACTCGCCGGAATAGCTCAGCGCCAGAACCACGTCGCCGTCGGCGATGATGCCGAGGTCGCCATGCAAGGCATCCACGCTGTTGAGCACCACGCTGGGCGCGCCGGTGCTGGTCAAGGTCGCGGAAATTTTTTGGCCGACGGTTCCCGATTTGCCAATGCCGACAACAATAATTTTGCCGCGTTGCCGCAGCGCTTCAACCATCAGCTCAACCGAATGGTCGAAGGTTTTGCCTAACTGCGCGCGGACGGATTTCAGCGCGGCCAGTTCGATGTCAAACACTTTGCGGGCTTGGTCAAGATGGCTCACCCGTTTAGAATGCGCTGAAGGTGCACTCATTTCAATTCACTTTTACGGTTCACAGGCACGCCCGCCCCGTCGGAGGCAACCGGTCTTATTTCGTCTGCGCAAAGAGCATGAGCACGCGCGGGCCGCGAGGCGTCATTAATTGATATTGCGCCTCCTGCGGGGTGCGCGGGATGGCCAGGCCATCGCACTTCTCGTCGCGAGCCGGCTTGCCGTCCACCAGCAGCATGTAGTGATGCGTGCGGTTGCACGGAACGTCGTGCAACGTCGCCTGCCAGGCGTGCCGCGTTTCGTCACGGACCAGCGGCACCTTCTGCCATTTTGTGAATGTGCCCACCACTTCCACCGTGGCCGGTTCCTGCGTCTGGCCGGCGGGCAAACGCCAGCGGAAAATCCGGGTGAAGGTTTGCGGCCGTTCCGCCTTGGGCATCCGAACGGCCAGTCGGGATGGGACATGATGAATGGTTGATCCGTGTCCGTGCAGCGGTTTCCGGTCATGAGGATTGTCAGAATCTTGAGACATGCTTTTTGTATTTCGTAACGGTGTTGAACAAATTTCCCGCCCGGTCCCCCTGCGCCGT
>JBEKEJ010000189.1:0-5919 GCA_050013895.1 Verrucomicrobiota bacterium
CCGGGCATTGGAGCAGGTTCATGGCGCTGCCGGCCGCGCCGCCCTTCGAATCGCTGGCGCCGAACACGACCCGCGACACCCGGGTGTGGACCATGGCACCGGCACACATCGGACACGGCTCCTTCGTTGCGTAAAGCACGCAATCGACCAAACGCCAGTCGCCCGCGATTTCCTGCGCCTGCGTGAGCGCGAGCATCTCAGCGTGGGCGGTGGCGTCTTTGAGCAATTCCACCTGGTTGAACGCCCGCGCGATGATTCTGCCATCGCGCACGATCACCGCGCCAACCGGCACTTCCCCCGCTTCAAAGGCTCTGGCGGCCTGGCGCAGCGCGTCACCCATGAAAAAATCATCCCCGTGCAAATCAATGACCGGTTCGTCCATAAATCAGTCCGTAGTCCGCCGTCCTGAGTCCACAGTCGAACTGCGGCGGATTGTTGACTGTGGACCGGCGACTGTGGGCTCCTCCAACACCCATTCATTCCGCCCATCCGGGTAACAATGGCAGTGCGCCGCGAAAAACCCGCCGCGGAATTGCCAGAACCACGGCCAGATTTGTTCGCGGTCGGTCTGCGGAATTTTCAAACCGGCCAGCGCCGCGCGCGGGAAAAATTGAAAGGCCCCTTCGGCATGCGCCGGCGGCAACGACTTTATCTTCTTCTTCACTTCAAACAAAAACATCAACCAATGCGTCCGGCCCTGATAACCGTGTTCGCTGACGATGCCGGTCAGATGCAAATCCGATGGGTGAATCCTGACGCCGAGTTCCTCCGCGGCTTCGCGGCAGGCGCAGGCGTAGGGCGATTCGCCGACGCCCATTTTCAGTTTGCCCCCGCACGGGCTCCAGAAACCGCAGTTCGGCTCCTGCGCGCGTTCGAGCAGGAGCACCTCGTCGCGCCCGCTGAAGCAATAAAGCAGCGTGGCGATTTTGTAAGGCAATGCCGCAGGCATTTTTGATTTGAGATTTATGATTTACGACTGCTTCCCGGCAAATCCGACAAATCATAAATCATAAATCGTAAATCGTAAATTCTTCATTGTCACCGCGCGCCGAAATGTTAGCATGACCGTCCTCGTTTCGACGGCAGGCAAAAATAACGCATGAAAACATATGACATTGCTGTAATTGGCGGCGACGGGACGGGACCGGAAGTGACCCGCGAGGCGCTCAAGGTTTCCGAAGCGGCCGCCCAAAAACTCGGTTTCAAACTCAACTGGCATCATTACGATTTTGGCGGCGACCGGTATCTGAAAACGGGCGAGGTGCTGCCCGACCGCGCGGTGGACGAACTCCGCAAGTTCAAGGTGATTTTTCTGGGCGCCGTGGGCCATCCCCAGGTCAAGCCGGGCATTCTGGAAAAGGGCATTCTGTTGCGCCTCCGTTTCGAACTGGAGCAATACATCAACCTGCGCCCCGTGAAACTGTATCGCGCCGTGGACTGCCCGCTCAAAGACAAGGGGCCGGAGCACATTGATTTTGTCGTCGTGCGCGAGAACAACGAGGGGATCTACACCGGTTCGGGCGGTTTCGTGTTCAAGGGCACACCGCATGAAATCGCGATCCAGGAGTCGGTCAACACGCGCCGCGGTGTGGAACGCTGTTTGCAATACGCCTTTGAACTGGCGAAGAAACGGCGCAATGGCAAACCGTGGAAAGGTCTCAAACCGGAGGACGTCAAGGCGGGCAAAACCGCGCAACTGACGCTTTGCGGCAAAACGAACGTGCTCACCTTCGCCTTCGATTTGTGGGAACGCGCGTTTCATGAACTCGGCGCGCAGTATCCGTTGGTGAAACGCGATTACGCGCACGTGGACGCCACCTGCATGTGGTTCATCAAAAACCCGGAGTGGTTCGACGTGATTGTCACCGACAACATGTTCGGCGACATCATTACCGACCTCGCCGCGATGATTCAGGGCGGCCTCGGGGTCGCTGCCGGCGGCAACATCAATCCCGAGGGCACCAGCATGTTCGAACCGATGGGCGGCAGCGCGCCCAAATACACCGGCAAGAACGTCATCAATCCCATCGCCGCCATCAACGCCGCCGGCATGATGCTCGATTTTCTCGGCGAAGCCAAAGCGGGCGCGGCCGTTGAAAACGCCGTTCTGAAGATCATCAATACGAAAATCAAATCGCTCGCCGCCGGCAAGATGGGCCATGGCACGCGCGAAGTCGGAGATTTGGTGGCGGCCGCGATTTGAAGGCGGGGGCGGCGGATGGAAAGTCCGACCGAACATTTCAGGTTCGTAACGCCGCGCCGGCACGATTGATTCAACATCGCCGACGCGTCCGGAAAACTGGTCCGCATAAGCGGCGTGCAGGAAGGGCGTTGCCTCGGCAACGCCGTGCGCATCACAAGATGCGCTGCCCGTTGTCATTTTGTTCTACGCTTTTGGGATGGGCGTTTTCACCGGAGTGCGCCGTTGATCGCGCGAGGCGAATGGGTAGAGACTTCTTGCCGTAATGCCTGTCATGGTTCCAAACAGTGCCGCGCCCGCATTGAAGGCTTGATCATAGCGTTGAAAAAAAGGAGAGGCATATCAGACTTCTACAGTTGTCCCGGCTCGGGGCAGCCACAACGCGCGCCGGAAATGCGCGTCCGAGGCCATCGTGTGGGTGACGTCGAGCACATTGCCTGTCAGAGGGTTGGTGGCGACAAATGCACAGTCGGAGAGGCCAGTGGAGGTTTGCCTCATGCAGAGAACGCCGGGCAATTCGGCCTGGTGGAGGACGAATCGCCCGGCGCCTGCGGTGAAGATCAATGCGTAAAGTTAAAGACGTTGATCGAGTAGGGCTGGATGGTGTAGTTGAAGCTCGCGCCGACGCTGATGGTGTTGGTAGTGATGTCGCACGCGTTGTTGGCTGCTTTGGCCAGGTTGTCCTGTGGTATTCCATAGGAGTAAACCGTGGCCGTCGAGCCGAGTGGCGAATAGTTGTTCAACATGATGTTTTCCGTGTAGTTGGTCAAGGTGAGGCTCTTGTTGATGAGCATCAGGGACAGGTTCCCGTTGGTCCGCACCGCCCCGTAGGCCGAGACCAGCGGGTTGCCGCTCGTGGTGCTCACCACCGTGTCGCCGCCGACGATAAAGTGGTGGACCAATTCCGCGGCGAAGAATGGCGGATAACGGTTGGTCATCACCAACCCTTGCTGCCAATCCATTGCGCCGAAGGCGCCGTACTGTCGCCAGCCGTAGAGCGAATTGGTGAGATCGCCGGTGGTATATGGGGCGTTGCCATCGTGCAGTTGCCACCAGACGCGCGCATTGAACTCGGTCTGGGCGATTTGGCCCAGGCTGTCGGCGTAATACAGGGCGTTGACCACGCTGACCGATTGCTTGCCTGGTGTGCCCTGGTCGTTGTTGTTTTCGGTGATGAGAATCTCGATGTTCGTGCCGGCCGGACCAAAGAAGTCAGTGATGTCCCCGCGAATCTCTGCCGCATCCGCGGCCCAGTTGTCCGAAGCCAAAAGCTCCTCATCGTCATCCGGCGTCTGCGGCCCCGTGTAAAACGGTTCGGGATACCAATGGTAGATGACAAAGTCGGGCGCCACGCCCGCTCGCCGCATGGCGCTCAATAACACGGGGTTCCAGCCGTTAAAGACCTGGCCGGTGACCAAATTGGTGGCGGTGTTGTTGGTATAGCCGTTGTTGTCGATTACGGCGTTCTGGACTACAAACACACCGCACTTGATGGTGGGGTCAACCGCTTTCATCTTTTGTATATAGGTCGCGGCGTTCGTGCCATAGGACCAGGGATCGTGCGGGTAAGGGTTGTTATCCACTTCGGTCGGCACGGCATAGACTTCGTTGCCGATTTCCCAATATTTCCAGCCCAAATGATTGGTCACATTGGCCCAGGCAACCCATGCCGCCGCCTCTTGGGGCGTGCCGGTGCCGTAATTGACGCCAATGATGGGCTGGTTGATCAGGTTGGTAACCACCCGGCCCGGATTGCCGCCAATGGTCGCCCCCGGCGAGGTAATGACGAGCTGGGCGCCCAAGTTGGTAACGACTTGGACGAAATTGTTGACGGTGTTGTTGCAGCCAGACGAGAGGAAGTTTGCCCAGTTAAAGGTGTCGGCCACGGTTCCACCGGGATAACGGAACATGGTCCAACCGGCGGCTTGGGCTTCGGGCACGGTATGCTGGACGTTGAAATCGTAGTCATAATCACCGGCGTTCATGGCGAACCAACGCGAGTCGGCGATGCGGACGGTTTGGCTGGCATTAACGCTGACGGTCGCAGTCGGCGAGGGCGGAGTGTCCCACTCGAAGTTGGCAAATTCCAGTACCATCGTCCCGTTAGCCGGGAAGCCGCCGGAGATCATTTCGAGTTGGAACCATTGGACGGAGCTCAAGTTGGTGGTGGCCCCGAAATCGCTGGCGGGGAAGACCATGTGCTGCCAACCGTTGTAGGCCGCCGCCGGGGGAATCGGCGGCTGCGGACCGTAGGCGACGGTGAGATTTCCAGGGCTGCCATACTCAACTACGGGACTGAGGTTGTTACAGGCGTAACCGTAAATGTTCCATTCGGTTTGATTGGCGCCTGCTTTGACGTCAAACTCGAGCTGGGTGTAATTGGTGAGGTTCACGCCGTTTAGATTGGTGCCGATTACGGCCCAGATGCCGGAGGGCGTAACGGGGGCGGTGGCTACCAGCGCACCGGTCGAGGGACCCCACGGCGGAGCGTCCCCGGCCGCGAAAGACAGTGCAGCGTTGACGCCCGTGCCGACGTTACCACCGCCATCCACCCAGCCGGCGATATCCGAGGCGCTCTTGAAGACGCCGATCCAGTTGGTCACCCCCCCCTGGCCGGGGGAGGTCAGGGTCACCGAGCCGCTGGCGCCCGTCAGCGTGTAATTGGCGGCCGAGGCACCGCCGAGGGTCAAACCGCTGAAGGACGTGATGTTCTCCGGCCCCACATTGGTTCCGGCGATCTGAACGGTACCCGAAAGCGTCAGGTTGCCCCCGCTCACCAGATTCGCCACCGTGAGATCCGATGCCGGCACAGTGGTCGTTCCATTGTAGGGCATCGAACCGCTTAAGACCACCGGTAGCCGATTGATCGTCATCGTGGTGCTCGTATTGGTGGCGGGATTGAAACCAGAGGCGGCGGCAGACGTATAGGTAACGGGATAGGCCGTAGCGCTGGCCGGTATGCCCACCGTGTTGTAACCGAGACTGAAATCCCCGATCGAATCGGAAATCGTGGTCTGTTGCGCATTCCCATCGACGGTCACGGTGACAGCGGTGCCGCTGGGCAGATAGGCGCCGTTGGTGCTCACCTTGCCCGACAATGACACGCCGGTAGTGCCATAAGTGGTAATAGTGGAACTGGGCAAACCCGAAAATTGGGGCGTGACAGCGTTCGTGCTGCCACCAGAGCCAGACCCCCCGGTGAACGCGATGTTGGCATATCCAAGGACCATAGTCTGGGCGTTTGTGTAATTGCCGTCATACACGTCCAGCTCCAACGCGTATATATTAGCCCAGTTGGTGATGTTGCCGCCGTCTATGCCGCTGGCTGGAATGATGATGTGCTGCCAGCCGTTGTTGGTGGCGATGGCCGAAAGAGCTGGCCCACCCCATTGCATCCAACCATTGTAGGTGCTCTGGAGAAGCGGCTGTAACTGCTGGATTTGGCCATATTGGTCAACCGCTCCTTTGATTTTGACATCAAACTCGAGAGCGGTGTAGTTGGTGACATTGAAGTTCAGAGACGCATTCCTGATTCCCTGCCAGGTCGCATTTGTGCCACCATAGGGAGCTTGAAACAACAGGCAGCCGGTCGAAGGACCGCCCGAAGGAGCGTCATTGGTATAAGATGCGGTTCCTTTGCCTTGGGATGTTACCCAGTTGGCGGTGCTGGCACTGTTGGTGAAGATGCCAACCCAAACAACCCCACCAATCCCACCACC
>JBEKEJ010000190.1:0-5917 GCA_050013895.1 Verrucomicrobiota bacterium
CGCACGAGAGAAATTTCTGCGCGGCCAGGGTTCCGTCCCAGGTCTGCCGCGGCGCGAGGCAGTTGTCGCAGCCGCCGCAGTTGACCGGGGCGCCGGTCCCTGCCGCGCCGGAGCTTCTGAGCGAAGGCTGGTCCGACCCGGCGTGTTGGAGTTCAAGCTTTAGCTTGTCCGAGGTGCAGGCTGATGCCTGAACTCCAATGGAACGCGCCGGGTCGGAGACCGGCGCTCCATACTTCTCCCCGAAATACCCCAGCAAAAACTCCCGCCGGCAGGTCGCGACCTCGGCGTAGTGAATCATCCGCTCCAATTGCGCGCGGGCGATGTCGCGTTCCTTCGGGTCGGGCTTTTCGTCAATGAACCGCATCTGCTTCACGCGGTCGCCGGGGCTGAACAGCAGCAGACATTCGCCGGGCAGACCGTCCCGGCCGGCCCGGCCGGTTTCCTGGTAGTAACCCTCGATGTTCTTCGGCAAATCGTAGTGAATCACGAAACGCACGTTCGGCTTGTTGATGCCCATGCCGAACGCGATGGTGGCGCAGACCACGCGCGCCTCGTCGCGGAGAAACGCCTCCTGATTTCTTGTCCGGTCGCCCGCGCCCATGCCGGCATGATACGGCAACGCCTTCACCCCGTCGGCGGAAAGTTTGGCCGCCATGCTCTCCGCCGTCTTGCGCGCCTGAACGTAAATGATCCCACTCTCGCCGGGCCGCGCGCGGATGTAGGAAAGAATCTGCTCATAGGCGCCGGACTTGGCCGCGACGCGGTAGGTCAGGTTCGGACGGTTGAAACTGGCGACGTAACACGCGGGCGAGCGCAGGTGGAGCTGTTTGACAATGTCCCCGCGCACGCGCTCGGTGGCCGTGGCCGTCAGCGCCATCATCGGCACGTCGGGGAACAGGCCGCGCAGCGTCGAGAGCTGCCGGTATTCCGGCCGGAAATCGTGTCCCCATTCGCTGATGCAATGGGCCTCGTCGATCGCGAACAGGTTGACGTTCCATTTCTTCAGATCATCGAGAAAGCCGGACAACATCAGCCGCTCCGGTGCCACGTAAAGCAGCCGGAATTCGCCGCCGTGTAACCCGCGCAATCGCGGACGCGACCCGCCGGCGCCGAGGGAGGAATTCAGGAACGTCGCCGGCACTCCCGCCGCCTGCAGCGCGTCCACCTGGTCCTTCATCAGGGCGATGAGCGGCGAGACAACCACCGTGAGTCCGGGCCGCACGAGCGCGGGGAGTTGAAAGCACAGCGATTTGCCGCCGCCGGTGGGCAGGACCGCGAAAACGTCTTTGCCGGCGAGGGAATCACGGATGATTTCCTCCTGCAACGGGCGGAACGAAGCGAAGCCGAAGTATTGTTTCAGCGGCGCGAAAAGCTGGTCACGGCGATGATTCACCCGGGGAGACTAAAATGCGGCGGGGCAAGTGGAAAGTGGCAAGTTTTGGACCTACAAAGCCAGGAAAAACCGTGGTTGCTCAGGGCATTCCCCCTGCCCGGACCCGGATTCTCGACGGCCACAACATATCCGTCAGCCATCAAACACCCGCCCAACTAATGGTGTTTTTGAGCCAAATATTCCTGAATTTATCATTGTGCGAAAATGGCATTTTTCTTATAATTTTTGTGCCTGAAATTGGGTGCTCGCGAACGAGCTTTTTAAAGAATTTATGTCGAAAAAAAACGAGCCGGCTGAGGCAAAAAATCAAGCGGCAAACACCAGTTCGGCGGAAAAATACGACGCTTCCAAGATCGATAAACTGGAGGGTCTGGAAGCTGTCCGCAAGCGGCCCGGCATGTATATCGGCGACCCGGACGAACGCGGGTTGCACCACAGTGTTTTCGAGGTGCTCGACAACTCGATTGACGAACATCTGGCCGGCCATTGCGACAAGATCGAGGTGACCATCAATGTGGACGGCTCGGCGTCCATCCGCGACAACGGCCGCGGCATTCCGGTGGACATGCATCCGAAATGGAAAATGCCCGCCGTTGAACTCGTGCTGACGAACCTGCACGCGGGCGGAAAATTCGGGCAGGGCGCTTACAAATATTCCGGCGGCCTCCACGGCGTCGGCGCCAAGTGCGTCAACGCCCTCGCCGACTGGTTCCGCGTCGAGGTCTCGCGCGACGGCAAGGTGTATTCGATGGAATTCGAGCGCGGCAAGACGACCCAAAAACTCGAGGTCATCGGCAAATCGAAAAGCACCGGCACGCTCATCACGTTCAAGCCCGACCCGACGATTTTCACCATCACGACGGAGTTCAAGTTCGACATCCTCGCCAACCGCCTCCGCGAACTCGCGTTTTTGAATCCGGGCATCGAAATCGTGCTCACCGACGAGCGTGACGAGAAAACGGAGACGTTTTTTTATCGCGACGGCATCGAACAGTTCGTCCGACAGCTGGGCCGCAGCAAGCAGCCGCTGCATCCCAAGCCGGTCTCGCTCACGGGCAAGCGGCAGAGCAAGATTGACGGCAAGGACGAGGACGTATTTGTGGATTGCGTGCTGCAATATACCGACAGCTACAGCGACCAGATTCTTTGCTTTGCCAACTCCATTCCGAACACGGATGGCGGCACGCATCTCACCGGCTTCCGTTCCGCGCTCACCCGCGCCATTAATCAATACGCCAAGCAAAACAATCTGCTGAAGGAAAAGGACCCGACGATTTCCGGAGATGACGTGCGCGAAGGCCTGGTGTGCGTACTCAGCGTGAAGCTGCCCAACCCACGCTTCGAGTCGCAGACGAAGGTGAAGCTGGTGAACACGGAAATTGACGGCATTGTTTCGTCCATCGTGTACGACGGGTTGATGACGCATTTCGACGCGAACCCCGGCGTGGCCAAGAAAATCATCGAAAAAGGCCTGCTGGCCGCCCGGGCGCGCGAAGCCGCCCGCAAGGCGCGAGAGACGGTGCGCAAAGGCGCGCTCACCGGCGGCGGTCTGCCCGGCAAGCTGGCCGATTGCTCCGACCGCGACCCGGCGAACACGGAGTTGTTCATCGTCGAAGGAGATTCCGCCGGCGGCTCGGCCAAACAGGGACGCGACCGGAAATTCCAGGCCATCCTGCCGATTCGCGGCAAATTGATCAATGTTGAGAAGGCGCGCCTGGACAAGGTGCTGCAGAACAACGAAATCCGCACGATGATTACTGCCGTCGGCACGGGCATCGGCGACGGCGAGGGCGAGGGCGCGTTCAACCTCGAAAAGCTCCGTTATCACAAGGTCATCATCATGACCGATGCGGACGTGGACGGCTCGCACATCCGCACCTTGCTGCTCACGTTCTTCTACCGGCAGATGCCGTCACTCATCAAGAACGGCTTTGTCTATATCGCCCAGCCGCCGCTCTACCAGATCGCGCGCAAGAAACGCGTGGAATACGTGGATGACGACATGCGGCTGAATAAAATTCTGATCGAACTCGGCACCGAAGAAGTGCGTTTGAAAAACCTTTCAGACAAAAAGGAATTGTCCGAGAAGCAGCTCGCGGAAATCCTGGAACTGCTCGAGTCGCTCGACAAATATGCGAACGCCTTGAAACGCCACGGCGGCGACTTCGCGGAATACGTCGAGCATCGCCAGAAGAAGACCGGCGACCTGCCGAAGCATCTGGTCAAGGTGCGCGCCGGCAACGATGAAACGGTCCATTACTTCCACACCGAGGAGGAACTGGCGCATTTCGGGGCGAAGAATGCCGACCTGAAATTATTTGGCGGCGAGGACGAAGGAGACACCACGACCATCGAGAAGAAGAACGGTTCGACCCGGCGCGCGCACCACGTTGAGCTGCACGAAAGCAAGGCCATCGTCGAATTGCTGGCCAAGCTCAACAAGAAGGGCTTCAGCGTCGAGCACTACGCGGGCCAAAACGAGCCGTTGTTTGAAATTCGGGAGGGCGAAGGCGACCGGGAAACCGTCAAATCGCTGTTCTCCATCCCGGAAATCCTGGCGGCGGTCAAGGAAGTCGGCCGGCGCGGGCTGTCCATCAAACGGTTCAAGGGCCTCGGCGAAATGAACGCGAAGGAACTGTTTGAAACGACGATGGATCCGACGCGGCGCAAATTGTTGCGCGTTGACCTGACCAACGCCGTGGACGCCGAGGAAATGTTCACCAAGCTCATGGGCGAGGAAGTCGAGCCGCGCCGCCAGTTCATCGAGGACAACGCGCTGAACGTGCGGAACCTGGACATTTAAACAACTTTTTGCTTGCTAATGTAGTCACGCGTGACTACATTCGAGCCATGAAAACAAAAGAAATCAAATATCTGCGGCGCAAACCGGAGCCGATGGTGCTCAAAGAGGTCGCCGTCGCGCCGGGCATTGGTGAAGTCATCAGCGTCCGTTCGGCCAAGGCGCATTTGTCAGCATTGCTGGATTTGGTCGCGAGCGGGCGTGAAATCACCATCACTAGCGATGGCAAGCCGAAGGCCAAATTGGTCAAGGCCGAGACGCACGAACGCGGAAAGATTTTTCAGGGCATGGGTGATTACCTGATGAAACAGCCGATCCATCGCGGGCCGACGGCGGACGAAATTATTCGCGCCGGGCGCGATTCGCGCCCATAAACTTATGTATCTCGACAGCGCCATTATCATGAAATTGCTTGTGCGCGAGGAAGACTCCGGCTGGTTTGAGCATCATCTGACCGGCCATCCGTTATGGACTTCCGAATTGTCGCTGGCCGAGGTGCATTCGGCAATTCTTATCAAGGAGCGGACGGGGCACATTTCCGCCCGCGAGCGGAAAAGCGCCCTGGTCCGCTTTCAAAACATGTGTGACGCAGAACAAATGCGGTTGCACCCGCTCAATCGGCAGGTGATTGAACGCGCCGCCGGTTTGCTGGTGAGCTGTCATCCCGATGTCGCCCTGCGCTCGCTCGACGCAATTCACGTGGCGACGGCGCTGATCCATTCGCGCGGTTCATTGTGCGCGACGGACCGCCGGATGCGCGCCGCCGCGCAGCGTCTCGGACTGCCGTGCTTTCCGGAAAAGCTTTCTGAAAGAGGCCAAAATTCTAATTAACCACGATGCCCGACGAATCAAAATCCAAACCCTCCAATGACCTGCCGGTGAGCAACATGCCGCTGTTCGCCTCGGGTGAAAAGATCGCCAAGGTCAACGTGGCCGAGGAGATCAAGAACTCGTTCCTTGATTACTCGATGTCCGTGATCATTTCGCGCGCCCTGCCCGATGCACGCGACGGTCTCAAGCCCTCGCAACGCCGCATTTTGCTGGCGATGCACGATCTCTCACTGTTTCCAAACCGCCAGCACCGCAAATGCGCCAAGATTTGCGGCGACACCAGCGGCAACTACCATCCGCACGGGGAAGCAGTGATCTATCCGACGCTCGTGCACATGGCGCAGCCGTGGGCCATGCGCGAACGGCTCGTGGATGGCCAGGGCAACTTCGGTTCCGTGGAAGGCGATCCGCCCGCCGCCATGCGTTACACCGAGGCGCGCATGACGCACCTCGGCGCCGCGCTGATGGAGGACATGGACCAGGACACGGTGGATTTCGTTCCCAATTACGACGAGACCCGCACCGAGCCGGTCGTTTTTCCCGCCGCGTTTCCCAACCTGCTGGTCAACGGCGGCACGGGCATCGCCGTTGGCATGGCCACCAACATCCCGCCGCACAACCTCGGTGAAATCATCGACGGCATCTGCGCGCAGATTGACGACCCGGACATCACGGTCAAGGGCTTGATGAAGTTCGTCAAAGGCCCGGATTTCCCGACCGGCTGCATGGTGTGCGGGCTGGAAGTCATCAAGGAATATTTCACGACCGGCCGCGGCGGCGTCAAGGTCCGCGGCCGGGTCGGCGTCGAGCAGCTCAAGGGCGGGCGCGAGCAAATTGTCATCACGGAAATCCCCTACAACGTCAACCGCGCGGTGCTCGTCGAGCGCGTCGCT
>JBEKEJ010000191.1:0-5881 GCA_050013895.1 Verrucomicrobiota bacterium
GCACTTCGCGGAATTTCCAGTGGCGCGCGTGCAAGGCGGCCTCCAGCGCAGACGCCTGTTGGTCCGTCAGCTTGCTGGTGTAGGATGTCAGCGGTTTCACTGAAAAATAAATAGCCGCAAAAAGGCGCAAAGAACACAAAAAGTTTTGCGGCGGTTCCGGTATGGGGTTCGGCCTGCTGGTCGCGCCGAAGTCCAACGAAGGCTGATGGCCGAAACGAATTGGGCCGCCGGCTCGAGACTACAGCCAAATTTTTGCGGCTTTTGCGCCTCGTTGCGCCAATAATCCCGGCACATGACAAGCCGAACTCCGAACTCGCATCAGCTGGTCCCGGTGTTGCTCGACTGGTTTTCGGAAAACGCCCGTGACCTGCCGTGGCGCCGCACCCGCGATCCGTACGCCATCTGGGTCTCCGAAATCATGCTCCAGCAAACGCAGGTCAAAACCGTGATCCCCTACTGGAAACGCTGGATGCGCGAACTGCCGACAGTCGAGGCCGCCGCAAACGCCGGCCCGGACAAAATCCACAAGCTTTGGGAAGGACTCGGCTATTACGCCCGCGCCCGAAATTTGCAGAAAGCCGCCCAGCAAATCGTGGAAGCGCACCGGGGAGAATTCCCGCGAAATTTTGGCGACGTTTTCGCGTTGCCGGGCATCGGACGTTACATCGCCGGCGCGATTTGCAGCATCGCCTTCAACCAGCCGGCGCCGATCCTCGACGGCAATGTCATCCGCGTGCTGACGCGCATGTTCGGCATCGATAAAAATCCGCGCGAAAAGAAGACCAATGCGCGGCTATGGCGGCTGGCGGAAGAACTGGTGGCTCACGTGTCACAGGTCACGTGTCACCTGTCACGTTCCCAATCGAGGACGAGCCGTCATCGTCACACTTCGCCGCGTCAGGGAACGAGGACGAGGGACGAGAACGAGGACGATTTGGCCTGTTCGCACTTCAATCAGTCCCTCATGGAACTTGGTGCCTTGGTTTGCACCCCACGGCAGCCCAAATGCCCGGATTGTCCGGTCAAGAAACTCTGCGTCGCGTTTCGGGAGAACCGCGTGAACGAGCTGCCCAACCTCGGCAAACGCGCACCCGCCGCGGCCCGCCGCTTCGTTGCCGTTGTCCTTGAGCAAAACGGCCGTTTTCTTGTCCGGCAGCGGCCCGCTGGAGCGGTGAATGCGCATTTGTGGGAATTCCCGAATGTGGAAGTGGCGGCGGGCAGCCTGCCTGCCGTGGAGCCGGGTGTCCCGCCCGGTGGAAAGAACTCCGGCAATGACCAGTCGGTCAAAATTTCACGCAAAATTCCGGCCGGCAGGATGCCGCCCTCCACGGCAAGCGGGACGCCCGCCGCCACCAGGTTGGCCTCCGCCGTAAAAAATCTCGGCTTTGACATCCGCACCGCAAAACCCCTGTGCACCGTGAAACATTCCATCACACGTTACCGCATCACGCTGGAAGCGTTTCATGTGCCTCTCGGAGGGACGAGTTACACGAGTCCCCATCCAGAACGGGCGAGGTCAGGGACTCGCAGAGCTCGCCCCTCCGAAATGGGAATTTGGCGGACGCCAGCCCAAATGCACCGGCTGGCCTTCACCGCCGCCCACAAAAAACTCGCCAGTTTTGCCACCCATCGTATCTTATCCGACCGATGATTTATTTTGATTACAACGCCACCGCGCCGGTCATGCGCGAGGCGCGCGAAGCCTGGCTGGAGGCGACCGAGAAAATCGGCGGCAATCCGTCCAGCATGCACCAATTCGGCGCGCGGGCGCAACGGGCCATGACCGAGGCGCGCGAAAAGCTCGCCGCGTATCTTGGCTGTCATCCGCTGGACATCGTCTGGACGAGCGGCGCAACCGAGGCGAACAACACGGTCCTGCACCATTTTGCCCGCGTGCTCGATGCGAAACACGAAATCTGGGTTTCCGCCATCGAACATCCGTGCGTCATGGAATCGGCGCAGCATTATTTCAGCAGACGCGCGCGGCTCATTCCCGCCACGCGCGACGGCGCGATTGATCTGGACTGGCTCACGCTCGAGCTGGCCGACACACGTCCCGGCCTTGTCGGCGTCATGGCGGCGAACAACGAAACCGGCGTCATTCAACCGTGGCGCGAGGTACTGGCGATTTGCCGGCAATACCAAGTGCCGTTCTTCTGCGACGCAGTGCAATGGCTCGGTAAAATGCCGGCCAAAGGTCTGGGTGAATGCGATTATCTGAGCGGCGCGGCGCACAAATTCGGCGGTCCGCGCGGCATCGGCTTTTTGAAGGTGCCGCACCGGAGTCAGGTCACTCCCCTGCTCCTGGGCGGCAGGCAGGAAGGCGGTCGCCGGGCGGGAACCGAAAATGTCGCGACCATGGTTGCCATGCTCGCGGCCCTGGAAATCCGGGAGAAGCAGATGGCCCGCAACGAACACATATTGCGCGGCGTGTGGCGCGACAATTTTGAGCGCCAGCTTTTGCACGCCGTGCCCGGCACGATCATTGTAGGCACAAACCAGCCGCGCCTGTGGAACACCGTTTCCGCGCTCATGCCCGAAGGCGACCGCAAACATCAATGGGTGGTGAAACTCGACAAGGCGGGCTTTGCCGCGTCCACCGGCTCGGCCTGCACCACCGGCAAAGAGGAACCGTCGCACGTGCTCGCCGCCATGGGTTTCAAGGCGGCACAAGCCGTCCGCGCCGTGCGGTTCAGCGGCGGCTGGGAAACGAGCGAACCCGACTGGGACGCGCTCGCCAAGGGCGTGGCCAGGGTCCACGCCGAGATGCACCGCGGCAACGTCTGAAGTCATTTCGCCGCAAGCAGGTCGCTGGAACCGGCGCAACGCATTTCGGGCATCGCGCCTTATTTCGCGCCGCAGGGCCTCGATTGAGCCGCCAATGGCCGGTGAAACGCCTTGATTCACAGCCAGTTCCGCGTTGAACTTGCAAATTGCCTCCGCTTGCATTTCCATGTTGCCCGCATGTGGCAACGGAGTTGTTTGATTATTATCATCGGGGCAACACTGGCGGGCAGGCTTTTGGCCGCCCCAGAGGCGGCTGAGGTGAACCTGGACTATGTGGCCAAGCGCGCCTTGGAGCGCGCGCATCATCCGTTCCACTCGCCGCGCGCCGATTTGCCGAAGGTGCTGCAACAGGACAATCTTGATTATGACAAATACCGGGAGATCGAGTTCCGGCATGACAAGGCTCTGTGGGCGTCCGAAGGATTGCCGTTTCGGATCGAATTTTTTCATCCGGGATATTTGTATCAGGAACCGGTGCACGTGAATGAATTTACTGCGACGCACGTGCAGCCGATCCGTTTTGTGCAGGGCTTCTTCAATTACCGCGCCCTGAATATCCAGAATCAGATCCCGGCGGACACGGGCTACGCAGGATATCGTGTGTTGAGCCAGCTGAATGAAACCAACAAATGGGACGAGCTTGGGGCGTTCCTCGGCGCGAGCTACTTCCGGTTGCTGGGCAAAGCCCAGTCTTACGGCCCGTCCGCGCGCGGGCTGGCGCTGGATTGCGGCGAACCTGATCGCCCGGAGGAATTCCCCATCTTCACCGACTGGTGGCTGGGCAAGCCGCAAAAGGACGACAGGGAATTGACCTTGTTCGCCATCCTCGACAGCGTGCGCTGCACGGGCGCGTATGGATTCCATATCGTGCCCGGGCAAACGACGGTGGCGGACGTGGAGGCGGTGCTGTTTCTCCGCGAGCCGAAAGAGGTCCGTGCCGTAGACCCGAAGCGTCTGCCCGTCAAAACCCTCGGGCTGGCTCCGCTGACGAGCATGTTCTGGTTCGGCAAAAATTCCGAGCGCAAGTTCGATGATTACCGCCCGGAGGTCCACGACAGCGACGGCTTGCTGATGCGCATGGACGGCGGCGAAATCCTCTGGCGTCCGCTCGACGATCCGCCGGTGATGCGCCATCAGATTTTCCACGCGCCGGACATCCGCGGCTTCGGATTGCTCCAGCGCGAGCGCTCATTCGCAGCGTACCAGGACACGTTCAACCCTGATCAACTCGTGCCGAGCATGTGGGTCGAGCCGCATGGCAATTGGGGTGACGGTGATTTGCACCTCGTCGAATTGAGCGCGGAATACGAAGGCCTGGACAACATCGTCGCGTTTTGGGATCCAAAGGACAAGCCCGCTCCGTTGCAGCCTTATCGCTTCAGTTACACAATCTGCTGGCAAAGCGGCGGGGCGGACGTGAAGCTTTCCGAAAACCGGGTCGTTTCCACGCGCGTCGGCCTTGACCAGCATTTCACGAACGCCTGGCAATTTGTCATTGACTTTACCGGGCCGAAACTGGATGCCTTGCCGCTCAATGAGCCGCCGGTGGCCATCGCCAATTGCAGCACGAACGCCGCGATCGTGGACAACCTCGTCCTCCGCAACCCGTTTCTTGGAACTTGGCGCGTCATCCTGAAATTGCAGCCCCAGCGGGGCAACACCGACCCGGTGGATCTCCGGTGCACGCTGCAAACAGGAACCAACCTTTTGAGCGAGACATGGACGTATCAATGGAATCCGCCGTGACCGGCGCGGCCGGCCAACTGGCGGGCCGTCCGTTGGAAGAGTGGAACGCCGCTTATGTGAAAGTGGAGAATTATTTCCATGCGCTGCGCGTGCGCAACAAGGCGCTGCTCGGCCAGCTCGTCCTCCGCGTGCTCGAACGCGCCATGCGCCGCGCGCCCGCCGAGCCGGGCCGCTCCGCCACCCAGCTCGCCGCCGAGGAAATGGACCGGCTGGTGATTGAATGGTTCGCCGCCGTGCTTCAGGAATCGCCCGCGAACGAGGATCAAATGTTGACCACGCGCGGGCGGCTGGCCTTGCTGCTGGCCGACATGCCCGGCCGGTGGCAGGAACAATTTCTGCGCCCCGGCCCGTGGCCGCAGGAATTCATCGGCGCCATGCGCGAAACCTATTTCCGCGCCGGGCCGGATTTTCAACTCTCAAAAATGGCGCCGCGTCCGCTCGACCTTGGCGCCATTACCACGCTCACGAACCTGGGGCGGCTGCCGTATGTCCGCATGGCGCTGGTGTGGGCCGGATTCGCCGCGCTGCTCGTCGCGGTTTTCTGGCTGACCCACGGCGGGTTTGAGCAACTGAAAACCCGTCTTTCCGCGTTGCTGGTTTGGGTGATGCAGTTCTCCCGCTGACATGCCTGAGGCCCCTGCCATTTCCACGGTGGCCGCCCCGCGTCTCCGGCGCGGCTGGCGATTGTTCATTTTTTATTCATCCGCCGTGTTGCTCACGGGGCTGGTCTCCATGCTGTTCGCGGACTTGCTCTGGCGCACCGGCTGGTCCGCGTCGCGGACGGTGTTGCTGGTCCTGTTCGTGGTTTTGTTTTTGTTCGCCGCCATCGGCTGCATGCACGGAATCTATGGGTTCGTGTTGCGGACGTTTGGCGCCCGGTGGCGCATCACGCAGCTTGCGGATTTCCGCGCGCAAGGCATCGCCGGCATCAGCACCGCGATTGTTTTCCCCATCTGCAACGAAAACACGATCCGCGTCTATGAAGGGCTGCGCGCCACGTTTGAATCGCTCGCCAGAACCGGCGAGCTCGAACGGTTTGACTTTTTCATCCTGAGCGACACGACGGATCCGGACAAATGGGTCGAGGAGGAGCGGCGCTGGTGTGATCTGGTCCGCGAGCTTGACGCGCTCGGCCGCATTTATTACCGCCGGCGGTTGAACAACGACGGCGCCAAGAGCGGCAATGTGCGCGATTTCCTCAATGCGTGGGGCCGCCGCTACCGTTACTTCATGGTTTGCGACGCCGACAGTGTCATGCGCGGGGAAACGATTGTGGATCTGGTGAAACTGATGGAGGCGCATCTGAACGTCGGGCTGGTTCAAACGGTGCCGGCACTGGTGAACGCCG
>JBEKEJ010000192.1:0-5822 GCA_050013895.1 Verrucomicrobiota bacterium
GGGCCATCTCCATCGCTCGGATCCAGGCGCGATGCGCCCAGCCCACCATGCCCCACCTCAGAAAGTGTAACCGATGTGATGAGTCTAAACTGTCACCTATGTGATGAGTCCGTGCCCAGCGCACCATCCCTACCACCTTTTGCGCGCACCCAACTTCGGAATTCGGGACTTCGGAATTCGGGTTGAATGTTCCCCCGGAACGCCGCCTTGAGGCGGCAGGAATATGGGAATTGATGCATTTGCCGCGCAAATGCGGCGTTCTGATTCCAGGGAATCTGAAAATCGGGGGAACTTCCGAGATGCACCCAATCCGGCCTTGGAGCCCAAAAAAAGGCTTGACGGAACGGGCAGAGCTGCTAATATGCTGCTTAATAAGACTAAATGGCCGCGATAGTCGCGCGAGGCATGTCAAAAGGTGCGGAGGGAAGGGGTTTTTCGGGGAACATTCCGATGACTTGTTCCTCACACATAAGGTTGTGGTATAGTTTGTATTTGACGCCAAAAGAACTGGAAAGGAAACAATATGAAAAACCTGTCGAAAATGATCTCAATTCGTTTTGCCCTTGCGATTGCCGCGGGATGGGCCGTATCCACGGTCTCCAGCCCTGCGCAGAGCGCCTCTGCCACCATCTCCGGTGTGGCGGCGGGTCCTGTTTTTGATTACACTATAACGCTGCTGAATACGGGCAGCGGCAATCTCAACGATTTTTGGTATGGTTGGACAACGAGTGGCAACAACCTGCCTTCGAACCCGACCAGCGCGTTGAATTCACTTGGCTGGGACAATGACCTGTCCGGCAACTCCATCGAATGGATAAACAGCTCAGGCAGCGCTCTGACGCCGGGTCATTCGGCGACTTTCACCTTTGTAAGCACTTCTACACCGTCAGCCATCACCACTTCACCGTCCGGGGAATCTGTTGCTTATGTTAACGGAATTACTTTCACTCAAGATAATCCTGGAGACAGCACGCCGGTGTTTTCTCCGATCCTGGTGCCCGCGCCCGAACCTGCATCCCTGGGCTTGCTGCTGGCCGGCCTTTTCGTCCTGGCCAGTTCAATCAGGATTCGATCATTGGCCGGTTTGCGGAAATAGCGGCAGATAGCACAAATCGTTGGTCGAGAAGCCGCCGGTCATGGAAAAGAACCGGCTCGAAGCCTTCAGCGACGGCGTGCTGGCGATCATCATCACCATCATGGTGCTGGAATTGAAGGTGCCGGCCGGCCCAGACATCACAGTGTTGAAGCCCCTGCTGCCGGTCTTTTTAACCTATGTGTTGAGTTTCATTTACCTTGGCATCTACTGGAACAACCACCACCACCTATTGAAGGCCGTCCGCAAGGTGAATGGCGGGATGATGTGGGCGAATTTGCATTTGCTTTTCTGGCTGTCGCTCTTTCCGTTCGTCACGGGCTGGATGGGGGAAAACCACTTCGCGCCGGCGCCCACGGCGCTCTACGGCGCGGCACTGTTGCTGGCTGCCATCGCCTACTTCATTCTGCAAAACATCATCATCACTCAACAAGGCCGGGACTCCAAACTGGCAGCGGCCATCGGCCGCGATTTCAAGGGCAAGCTGTCTCCGGTCCTCTACGCCATTGCCATCCCCATTTCATTCTTTCGGCCGTGGATTGCGGGTTGCCTCTATGTGTTCGTCGCCTTGATGTGGCTCATTCCCGACCGGCGGATTGAACGTGTCGTGGACGAATCCGGAGACTGAAGTTGAGGTGGGGGAGCGCACGCGCCTCGCGGAAAACTTCGAGCGCACAAGAAAGTGGCGAACATTCCGGCCGGCAAAGCGCGCGAAAGAACTGGACACGAGGCGCGTCCAGCCACACTCGTGGCGGGTGTGCTCCCCCAACCTCGGTTTTTGTATTGAACGCGCGCTTCCGAATTGTCCGTTCAGGCCTAGTAATGATGAAACATTCCGGCCAGCAGCAGCAGCTCGGGATGCGCCGCCGACAACTTGGGCAGGACCACCCGGATACGTGAGCGATACGCCACCAGTTTTTCGCGCAACGGACGCAAGTCGTCCACCTTGTCCCAATGCAGCTTCTTCAGGTCCAGAACGAGGCGGCTCCGGCTGCGTGCCAGGGAATCGCGGATGCGCTGGCCCAATCCTTCCGCGTCCGCCGGCGAGAGCGCGCCTTCCAACCGCATCCAAACCTGTTGCTTCGCGTGCTGCAATTCGACCTGGACGGAATAGTTCGGGATGGGATGTTTTTTCTGGAAACCTTCCCACAGGTCAAATGCGCTCCAGCTTTTTTCCGGCACGCGATACGTCGTTCGCTGCAGTTTCGGATGCTGGAAAAGGTCGAGCTTCAAGGTAATTGCCGTCCACAGCGCCGCGCCCACGGCCATCACGGATTTGAGTCGCTGCGCTAACGCCGGTGGTCCGAGTTCCGCGTGAATGCGTCGCTCCAGATCGCCAACCCATCGGCGCACCGCGGCGTTGGGGCCAAGCAATCTGCCCGGCAGAAAAACCGGATACGCATAGCGCAATTCCCGGGCAAAGTAATCCGCCTTCTGCCGCAAAATCGAATTCGGCGAATTCTTGAGCTTGAGGTAGCCGAGAAAACGCGTTTCCAGCACGCGATAGATGCTCGGGCCGAGCCGCTGAAAATCCTGCTCGAAACACCACCGCTGGATGCCTTCGATCTGCGCCGGCGAGAGCGTCGGATGCTTCATCATCGTGCTGAACCCGTCCGCGCGCCGGTAAAACAAGTCCTTGTCGCTCGTGTAAACGTCCTGCAACAAGTTTTCCCGAATGACGCGCTCGTGAAACGGCGTGCCGGGCACCGGCCCGTAAATCAAGAACTGCGCCAGCGACGGCTTGAGCTTCATCAGCCCGTCAAGTTCCTGCGCGACAATCTCCGGGGTCTGATAATCGAACCCGACGATCATCGAGGTCAGCACGGTGATGCCATGCTCGCGAAACTCGGCGAGGATTTCGTCAATGGGCCGCCCCTGCTGCTTCGCGTAGTTCGAGCGCGTGCCTTCGTAGCCGATCCAGAAACCGTCAATGCCCATCTCCAAAATTTCCTCCACTTTATACTGGCTGATGGCCTTGACGCTGGAGAAGGCAAAGATGGAAGGCCGTTTACCGCCCTGCAATACGCAGTCGCGAAACTCCATCGCGCGCTTTTTGTTGAGCAGAAAATCCTCGTCCAGGATCAGGAAGACCAGGCCCGGATCGAGGTCGAAATATCTTTCCACGACGTTGTAAATGTCGCGCCCCGTCGGCAGCAGCTTGATGTGCTTGCGGGAAAAGAAGTGCGAGGTGCAGCAAAAGTCGCAGCCGTTCGGGCAGCCGAGGCCGGCGAAGATTTTTCCCGTGCCGGACACTTTCCAGCCGAAAACCTTGAGCCAGCTCACGATGAGCGGGTGTTTATACGGCATGGGAACTTCCGGTTCGCCCAGCAGCCGGCGGAAATACGCCACGCCTTCCTCGCGGCAGATGAAATCCGCATACGGCTTGAGCACTTCGTCCTTCAGCACCGTTCCGTAACCGCCGAGCACGATCTTGCTGTCCGGCGCATATTGGCGGATCAACGCCACCGTCTCCTTCATTTTGTGCATCAACGCCATGATGAACGAGACGCCCACGTAATCGTAACCCTTCTTGAGTTCCTTGATCAATTCGCGCTTCGACGGGTATTGCAGCACCACCGTCGGCGCGTCCAGGTTTTCGGCGATGTAATCGAGCGCGAAATTCACGTTCACGGTGCGCGGACTGAAGATGCCCTGCGCGCGCGTGACCTGGCGGTAAAGGAGTTCGTAACCGACGGAGGGGGCATCGCCGAATTGCGGCCCCATGGGGCGGCAGACACTGGTCAATAAAACTGTTTTGCTCATGGGTTTCGTCAAATAACTTTGCTTGCCGGGCAGGGGAAAATCGAGGTTTTGGGGCTCGAAACGACGCGCAATCCGGCGGCAGCAACCCGGCCACAGCCACCAATCACGCAGGAAGGCACGATGTTATCTCAGGCGCCAGGTGATGCGCGCCTTGTTCAAGTCGTAGGGTGACATTTCCATTTTCACGCGGTCGCCGACAGTCAGGCGCACCCAGCGTTTGCGCATCTTGCCGCAGATGGTGGCCAGCACGAGGTGCTTGTTGTCCAATTCCACGCGGAACATCGTTCCGGGCAGCACCGTGGTGACGCAACCTTCCACTTCAATGTGTTCTTCTTTCATGAACTGGCTCAGTTTACCGGATCGGCTGGGAACCGCAACATCCGACCGGCCGGCAAACGGGACGCCGCCGAATAAAGCGGCGGGGCCCGGTTCACCCGAACCCCGCCGTGAAATCTCAAACGCGATCAGTAGCGGCTGCGATTGCCGCCGCCGCCGTATTCACGACGGCCACCGCCGGCCGGACGCTCTTCGCGCGGCTTGGCGACGTTCACCGTGAGGGCGCGTCCGCCCAGTTGCGAACCGTTGAGCGCCGCAATGGCCTTCTGCGCCTCTTCGGGCGTGCCCATGGTGATGAAACCAAAACCACGGGGACGGCCGGTGACCCGGTCCGTCATCAGGTTGGCTTCAACGACGGTGCCGTGCGCCGCAAAGGCGTCCTGCAGGTCGTTTTCAGTGGTTTCGAAGGAAAGATTTCCTACAAACAATTTATTACTCATGTGATGTTCAACTGTGAGATTAACCGTTGCTCTAGCCAGACTGTTCCCGTTAATCGGATTTCAAATCATCACTGAACCAAGTTCACCTGAAGATTCACCATGCCGTGGAAGCGATAAGCTATCTAACAGACCCGCGTAATATCGCCGGTTCCGCCGCAATAGCAAGAACAATCGGCAACTATCTTTTTGGCCCAAAATGCAGTGGTGACGGGCTTCCGTTGCTTTTCACAAATCGGCGGGACTCTGCTTGCGCTCATTTCTCACCGGCGGTTGAGGGCGTCGATCATGCCGTAGGCGAGCGCGTAGCAAAGGAAAATTGCAGCGCCACCGGCGGCACCCAGCCACCAGGCCTTCGCCGCGTTGCCGTGGCGGAGCGATCTGGCCAGCAGCGTGAGGGCGATGGCAATGCCAAATTCGCCCAGGATGATGTAATAGGGCGTGTGGGAAATCATGCGGCAGCCGCTGTATTGCCACCAGTGAATGCGCTTCGCCATTTCTTCGTAATAGGGAATGTTGATCGCGCCGAGCACGCCGATGGCGGCGAGACCCGCCCCGCCGAACCGGTCGCGCAGCCAGAGGCCGAGACAACCAAATTGCACGGCCACAATTTCCCAGGCGATCGGCATCCAAACCGGCGAGCGCCACAACATCGGCCCGCCGCCGATGGAATAATCCAGCGTGCGCGTGCCGTCCACCAGCCACGCGTCCGCGGCCAGTTCGGCCAAACCGGTCGCCAGGCCGAAAATCATCAGCCGTGCGAGCAGCGCATCCCGGTAAAGGGTAATAAAGCCGAGCAGCAACGCGTTGTCGAACAGGTTGAGCGCGAGGCCGGTCCGCCAGTCCGACCACGGCGCGAACGCGAGCAGCGCGACGGCGGCGACGTTGATGGCGATGGTCGCCAGCACGATGCGCAGGCGTCTCGATTCCAACGGGTCAATCGGCAGGCTGGCAATCGGTTTGAGTTTGACCATGCCGGAAGATTGCTAGCAAATCGCCGCCGGATAGTCACCCGACTTTTTCCCGCGAACGGGCGGGCTTTACCCGGTCTGCTTGAACGGGCAAACCATCGGTTCACTTCGCCGCCATTGCCTTTCCGGCCAGCCAGCCGGTCGTCCACGCGGCCTGGAAATTAAAGCCGCCGGTGATGCCGTCAATGTCCAACAGTTCACCGGCAAAATAGAGGCTGGGGC
>JBEKEJ010000193.1:0-5798 GCA_050013895.1 Verrucomicrobiota bacterium
AGGTGTTCATCCCTTGATTAGCCAAAAAAGTCAAGCATGTTCCTGCGCATTCGTTTCGGCATGCGCAAAACCTGCATTTTCACAATGACATGACTATGGATATTGGTGGAAGTGAGCTTTTGCCCGTCATTATTGCCGAAAGTCGAAACGGGCCTGAAGTGGCCGAAACCAGAATCACAATTTGACTTTGGCAAACGCGGCGCCGGAGAACGAATCATCCGCAAAAATCTCCGGCGCTGCGTCGAACACATCGCGCGGCTGAGCGAACGCACCGGACGCAACTTACATCTCGGCTTCGAACCGGAGCCGCTCTGTCTGCTGGAAAATAGTGGCGAAACTATCCGGTTTTTTGATCGTCTGCGCGGCGAACATCCCGGCGACCCGCGCCTGATTGAGCACCTCGGCGTGAATTACGATGCCTGCCACTTATCCAATGGATTACTGCGCGCGCCAATGCGGCGCAGCGCGGAATCAGTTTTGGGCCTTGAAGGAGTTGGTGTTGCTGTAAAAATGGCTCGCCGCGAATTGAAGTCCCGCGGTCCCGATCCAAGCGCTGATCTGGGATATATCATGCTTAACACCTGGTATTTCCCAATATTGATGCTGCAGATTCAGTTGGGTCAAAGTCCGGTGCATCCAACGGTTGTTCTCCAGCAGTGAATCATCCAGGCCGACCAGCATTTGGATCGCGACGCGGTCTCGCACCGCGTCGGCGTTGGCCTTGGCGATGGTCACCGGGTGATTGGCCATGAATTTCCCGATGTCATTTCCGAAAACGTGGTTGAGGATTTCGCGGTCGATTTCAACCGTCTGAAACTCCTCGGCTGTGCGATATCCGCCGGCAAAAGCGACCACGCTGCCGAAGAGATCAGGGTACTTGAGTGCCAGTTTCATCGCCCCGAAGCCCCCCATGCTCATGCCTTGGATTGCTCGACCGCCGCGATTGGCAATGGTCCGGTAGGTGGCATCGATATGAGGGATCAGTTCCTTAATGATGGTGGTTTCCGACATCCACTTGCCGTCAACGGAATCGCTGTAAAAACTCATTCCACCACCACTGACATATACGAAGATGAGCGGGGGCACCACGTTTGAGCGGATGGCGGCGTCCACCGTGGCGGGCGGAAACTGGTCGTTGCTTTCCGTGCGACCGCGCCCATGCAGCCAATAAATGACTGGATACCGATTAGTGTTGCCCGGATCGCCGTATCCGGGGGGCAGATAGAGGTTATAACCCACTTTGACGCCCATGACGGCACTCTCATAAACATGATTGGTCTCAAGCGCTATGGGTTTGGCTGGAGGATTATTAAAGGACATGAACGGTTTCTCCTCGGCGGCGTTGAGCGTTGCCGCCAGGAAGACCAAGGCCAAGCAAGTTCGCATGAATATCATTGCCCGAGCATAGGCGCTTCCTCTTCCCAGAGCAAGCCGGCTGTCAAGATACAAACGGCTGAAGAGCCGCGCCCATCCATTACGATTCCCCTTGGAGCGCAGTTTTTTTGGTGAATTATTTTGGGCGCCTGATATGGCACCGAAACAGGCGACGCCAACTCCTGCGGCTTCGCGTCCGGGCTGTTTACCAGCCATATCGGTGAACGCAGGAACAGGCAAACGAGCACAAGAGAGATGCAAAAGTGGCCGATTCCATTGTTGAAACTGGCGCAATTGAGGATTTGGCCGTCATTACTGGTTGAAGTCGAAACAGGCCCAAAGTGGCCGAAACCAAAATCACGATTTGACTTTGGCAGACGCGGGTCTTGCGGCAGATTATCGCGGGCGCGGAACGGTTTGCCGCGCGACCTTATGCGACTGAATCACGGCCTCCACCTCGCTTATTGCACGAACGTTCATCGCGGCGAGACGTGGCGCGAAACCTTTGATTCGCTCAAAACCCACACGCTCGCCGTGCGCGAACGGGTTTGTCCGCAAGCGCCGTTTGCCATCGGCCTGCGGTTGAGCCATCGTGCCGCGAGCGAACTGAATGACCGCCCCGCGTTGCCGGAATTCCAGCGCTGGCTGGAGCAAAACGATTGTTACGTTTTCACCATCAATGGATTTCCTTACGGCCAATTCCACGGCACGCGCGTCAAGGAGCAGGTTTACGCGCCCGACTGGACTTCGCCCGAACGGCTTGCCTACACGAACCGGCTCTTTGATTTGCTCGCGGAAATCCTGCCCGCCGACGTCGCCGGCAGCGTCAGCACACTGCCAGGCTCGTTCAAGGAATCCCTCCGCGAAGGCGGCGGGGAAAAAATCATCCGCGAAAATCTCTGGCGTTGCGTCGAGCATATCACGCGGCTGGGCGAACGCACCAAACGCCAATTGCATCTCGGCCTCGAACCGGAACCGCTCTGTCTGCTGGAAAACAGCGGCGAAACCATCCGGTTTTTTGACCGTCTGCGCGGCGAGCATCCGCGCGACCCGCGCCTGGCGCAACTCCTCGGCGTGAATTACGATACCTGCCACTTTGCCGTGGAATTCGAGGAGCCGCAAAACGCGCTGTCCGCCCTGACGCAACACGGAATCAAAATCAGCAAGCTCCATTTGAGCTCGGCGCTCAAAACGCGGCCAACGCCAGAGGCACGCGTAGCCCTGGCGAAATTCGCCGACGACGTTTACCTGCACCAGGTCGCCGCTCGCGGCGAAGACGGCCAGCTGCAATTTTTCCGCGATCTTCCCGACGCCCTCGCTTTCCGAGACCCGAGACCCCGGACGCGAGACGCGATTCCGCCGGAATGGCGGGTGCATTTCCACGTTCCGCTGCACGCGCCCGCCTCGCCCCCGATTGACAACACGAACGATCATTTGCTTGGCGCGCTGGATTGGCTCGCGGAAAATCCGAAGCTCTGTTCGCACCTCGAAATGGAAACCTACACCTGGGAAGTGCTGCCGCCGGAATTGAAGGCGCGCGGCGTCGTCGGGCAGCTCGCGGCGGAATACGACTGGACACTGGCGCGGCTGGCCGAGCGCGGACTCCGTTGAATTTATGATTTATGATTTATGATTTATGATTTACATTACCCACCGTTTCGCTGCTGAAGCAATCATCAATCGTAAATCGCAAATCGTAAATTTATCAATGCCCCCTCGCTTGCGAACATTGCTCATTCTGGGCCGCGTATCGAACTTGCCAACGGTGTGGTCGAACTGCCTTGCGGGCTGGTGGCTCGGCGGCGGCGAAAATTATGGGAAACTGCCGCTGTTGTTCCTGGGCGTCAGCGCGCTTTACACCGGCGGAATGTTTTTGAACGACGCGTTCGACGCGGACTTTGACCGGCAACGCCGCCCGGAACGCCCGGTCCCGTCCGGGGCCATTTCACTGGCGGCGGTCTGGCGTTGGGGTTGGGCGTGGCTGGCCCTCGGCCTTTTATGTTTGACGATCCTGGGCAAAACCGCCGGCGCGCTCGCGGTGGTGCTGGCGATTTGCATCGTGATTTACGACGCCGCGCACAAAGCCGTCACCGCGTCACCGTGGTTGATGGGCGCGTGCCGGTTTTGGGTCTATGTCATCTCCGGATCAACAGGCGCTTTTGGCCTGAACGGCTGGCCGATCTGGTGCGGTGTGGCGCTGGCGTTTTACGTGACGGGATTGGGTTGCGTGGCGCAGCAGGAAAGCTTTCGCAAACCGGTTCCTGATTGGCCGCTGGCGCTGCTGGCCGCGCCCATTGTTCTGGCAGGACTGATGGACCCCGGAGAAGGCCGGCTGCCTGGTGTTTGTTTGTCGCTCGTGCTCGTCCTGTGGCTGGCCTATTGCACGCGAACCATTTTTCAGCCGGCCGAAGTCAACGTCTCACGAATCGTGTCCGGCCTGCTGGCGGGCATCGTTTGGGTGGACTGGCTGGCGGTGGCCCCGGGATGTCCGCATTGGTTGAGCTGTACTTTTCTGGTCCTGTTCGGTGCGACGCTGTGGCTGCAACGGTTCGTGCCGGCGACGTAAATTGCTGCTCCGGCGAAGCAGCCGGCGCCTTGCTTCTCTGTTGGTTTGTTGTTAACGTCGAGTCATGCCAGCCGGTTTTGATGCAGCCCGCCACGTGGCGCAGCTTTACGTGGCCTTTGCACGGGTGAAGCAGCTTGTGGCGGATTTTCGAGCCAACGAGAAATTCTATCTTTCCCCGGCTTTCGGCGGCGAAATGCACAAATTTAAAGGACTGAACTTTCAAAAGGGAAATGCCCTCGGTAGAATGTGCTCAAGAATCAATGGCCGATGTCTTTTCAAAAAGGAAACGTTCGCAGGTCATGGCTGCCATTCGGTCGAAAGGCAACAAAGACACCGAATTGAAATTAGCATCCATTCTTCGTGTGCATGGAATCAAGGGCTGGCGGCGGCACCAGCCGTTACCCGGCAAACCCGATTTCGTTTTTCTGAAACAACACGTCATGGTTTTTGTAGATGGCTGCTTCTGGCACGGTTGCCGGTGGCATTGCCGGATGCCTCAAGGCAACCGGCGATACTGGCAGGAAAAGATTTCACGAAACGCCGCGAGAGACCGCGCCACAACTCGCTTACTGCGCCGGACCGGCTGGCGAGTTGTTCGGCTCTGGCAGCACTCATTGAAGGATTCGGACTTGGTTGCGCGTAGCATTAAATCTGCATTGAGCACAGCAGGTTGATGATGCAAAGATGAAGGGCAGAATAATGAACGGGAAAACTAAAAAAACATTTGCGGAGTTTTTTGCTGGCATCGGCCTGATGCGCATTGGGCTGGAGCAGGCGGGTTGGAGCATCGCATTTGCCAACGATATTGACCAAGACAAGTGGCAGATGTATCGCGACCACTTTGGAGACACGGGCGAGTTTATTGTTGGCGACGTTCATCATCTCGACGTGGATACCGTTCCCGATGTCGCATTGGCAACCGCATCGTTTCCGTGCAATGACCTTTCGCTTGCCGGGGCACGCCAAGGGCTTGCTGGCGCCCAGTCTTCCGCGTTTTGGGGGTTCATTGACATTCTGACAAAGATGGGGCGGCGGCGGCCGCCGATGGTCCTTCTGGAAAATGTGACGGGTTTCCTAACCTCGCACGATGGAAGCGACTTTCGAGACGCACTCCTTGCGTTGAATAGACTTGGCTATGCCGTTGACGCATTCATCGTTGATGCAATCCGCTTCGTGCCCCAGAGCCGGCAGCGCCTGTTCGTCGTTGGCACCAAGACGGAGATTGTTCCCGCTCTTAATGACAAGACTCCGAAGTTCTACGAGAGCGAATGCAGACCGTCTGCGCTGGCGGATTTTGTTTACTGGCATGGAGACATTACATGGAAGATTCGCCCGCTGCCACCGCTGCCCACTGCGACGCTCGATCTGAAAGACATCATTGAAGATTTGTCGCCAAATTCTCAGACATGGTGGAGCCAAGAGCGCTGCGAGTATCTGTTGAACCAAATGAGTCCGAAACACCGTGCGGCGGCGGAGGCGATGATTCGTAGCAGCCGCACCAGTTATGGAACCGTCTTCAGGCGAGTCCGCAACGGAAAGTCAATGGCGGAGCTTCGGACTGATGGGGTTGCCGGTTGCCTGCGAACCCCGCGAGGGGGCAGCGGACGGCAAATCCTCGTCGCTGCCGGGAAGGGCCGTTTCGCAGTCAGGTTGTTGACACCACGAGAATGCGCGCGGCTCATGGGCGCAGATAAATTTGTCATTAAAGCATCGCTCAATCAGGCGCTTTTCGGATTTGGCGATGCCGTGTGCGTTCCGGTAATTGAGTGGATTGCGCGTAACTATCTGAATCCGGTGTGGGAGGAAGAATTCGCGCTTGCAACACCAAGCCAACGCAGAGCAGAGCCAGTGACCTATC
>JBEKEJ010000194.1:0-5651 GCA_050013895.1 Verrucomicrobiota bacterium
AATCCAGCTTTTCGCTGATGTTTTCCCATCGCCGCACCAGCCAATCCGGGTGGTCACGCGGCCAGTCGGAAAAGTTCATATGCTTGCGGCCACCATTGACGTCGCTCGCGATCAGCCATGAAACCGGCGCAACGCGGCTATACCACGGCCACTTTGTCTCGTAGGAATGGCAATCGTAACACGCTGCGTGCAACAACGCGGCGATTGGCGGCGGCGGCGCGTTGGTGGCCGAAACATCGTGTCCCGGCACGATTGGCGGGTTCGTGCGCGCCGGATTCGTGAGCTGCAACAAGGCGAATACCGCCACGAGCGCGCCGAAAACCCATTTCAATTTCTTCTTCATCCCACTATTCGGACGCACCAACAATGGGAAAAGTTCCCGCCTAAAGCAAACTTGAACCGCGTATCATCGTAGCGGCGGTCGGCCGGCCGCCGCATTTCACCGGCAAACTGAAGAGTGCGGCTCTCTGCCGAGGAGCCGCTACGCCGCTTTGGAAAAGGAATACTCCCCGGTTTTCTGCGTTTTCGGCGTCTCGGCGTTGGAAAATCTACGCCAGAAAACAAAACTTCCATGGATACCCGGACGGATAGACATGGATTCTTAAGGCTTTAACACGGAATACACTAATTGGCACAGATTCAATTCGGATAAAACCAATCCGTGTTAATCCGTGAAATCCGTGTCTGTCTTATCTTTAAGCGCCAAACAAATCCGCTGGATTTTGCGCCTCGCCCAAAAATTTCCCGCCGCCGGAATTCTTTTGAAATTTTTCGCCCTTCCACTTCCGCAGCCGGTAAATCGTGGCAAACGTATAATCCGGCGCCGCCCCACCCTGACCGCCCACCAATTCCGCGCCCCGCCGCACGTTGTCCATCATCCAGGCCGGCAACCGCGCATGATACGCGTTGCGCCGCACTTCGCCGACGTGACACGCCAACGCCGCGACCAGGTCCGCCACGTCTTTGGCCCCCGATTCGACCAGCAGATTCGGCTCCGTCATTTGCCCCCAAAATTCCGTTTCGACGACGTGGCATTTGAAAGCGGCCGGCAACGTTTTCAGCGCGTCCAAAACCAGAAGGTGCGTCCCAACATGCGTTTCGTGAACGTCGCCCTCGTGCGGAAAAAAAACCACCTGCGGCCGATGTTCAGCCAGAATTCGGGCAATGGCCCCGACGCCCGCCCGCCAATGCGCGCGATTTCGCCTCCGCGTTTCCGGATTGATATGTTCCAAGCCCCGTTTCCCCGGCACAACCAGACCAAAGCCGAGCAACGCGCAGGCATTCTGCAATTCACGCAACCGCGCCGCGCGACGTCCGCGCCTGCTGCCGAGCGTCACGGCCACGGTGATGACGTTCCACTTTGCCTCCCGCAACAACCGCAACGCCAGCCCGCCGGTGATGCACTCGTCATCCGGGTGCGGCGAGAAAATCAGGACCTCCGGTCTGTCAGACGGAATGTTTGTCCGGTGCGCGGCCCGTTTTAATATGCCCCGCGGAAGTTTCCTGCCGCGCCGCAGGAGCCGCGCGTTTTCGGAAACAAATTTCCGGAATGGATTCACAAATTCAACGGCGTTGATTAAACACGCTCAAACCGCGGATGAACAGGAAAGATTCCCCTCACCCGCCGCTCCGGCACAACCATTCACAAACCGTCGTTCGGAGTCCCGCGCTTACGCGAAACGAACCGCCTGAAGGCGGAACTCCAAACCGGCTGCCGCGCTATTTCAAACCCCCGGCGGTTCCTGAAGGAAAGCAATTGTTACATCCGTAATACAATAACGAATATCTTTGTTTTCTTGGCAAAGAATTGGCCGCGAAAGAACGCAAAGAACACGAGAGAAATCGCTTACATCTTTGCGTTCCTTGTGCTCTCTTGCGGCTATTTCCTATGCTTGCGCCGTAAGCCGCGCTGGGTTTATCCGTGGTTGGAATCACTTTTGTTTTGCCGCCGCGCCGCCAAACAACAATCGCAAACTGTTCATCACCACGACCACGGTGCTGCCTTCGTGGCCGACCACGCCGACCGGCAGCGGAATCCTGCCCAGCATCGCGAACGTCACCAGCACCACCACCGTGCCGAGTGAGATGACCAGGTTCTGCCGGATGATGCGCCGCGCGCGCTGGCTGAGGCGAAAGGCCGCGAGGAAATTTTCCAGCCGGTCGTGCATCAACACCACGTCGGCCTGTTCCAATGCCGCATCCGCGCCGCGCGCGCCCATCGCCACGCCGATGTGCGCCGCCGCCAGACTCGGCGCGTCGTTCACGCCGTCGCCGATCATCGCCACCTTTCCGCCCCGGTCGCTTAATTCGCGGATGGCCGCGACCTTTTGGTCGGGCTTCAATTCGGCGCGCACGTCATCCAATTTCAATTCTGACCGCAGATGTTCGGCGGCCGCCTTGCGGTCGCCGGTCAATACGACGCTGCGCAGGCCTTCGTCGCGCAATTCCCCGACCACCGGCGCGGCTTGCAGGCGGATGTCGTCGCGCAAAATAACGCGCCCCAGCAAATCGCCGCCCTCGATCCACACCTCGGAAAAGCCGGCAGCGACAGGAGCGCCGGCCTCTCCACCCTCCGCAGTATTGCTACGGAGGACGGGCGGCCCGGCGCATTTTGACTCCGGGAGCGCCGGCAAGATGCCGGCGTGTTTTGAGAGGGATGTTCCCCCCGAACTCGCCGGCAGGATGCCGGCGCTCCCAAGCCGGCGTTCCAATGCGAACCAGTCGCGGCCGCCGAGACGGTATTCAAGGCCGTCGCGCCGTGCGCGCAGGCCCTCCCCCGTCACTGACTCGAAATGCTCGAATTCAATCGCCTCAATCTTTTGCTGCTTGCCGTGGCGCGTGATGGCGCGGGCGAGCGGGTGCGTGGAAAGTTTTTCGAGCGAGTAGGCCAGCCGCAGAATTTCGTTTTCGCGGCCGGGCGGAAAGCTTTCAACCTGTTCGACGCGCAATTCGCCCGTGGTGAGCGTGCCGGTCTTGTCGAGGGCGACGACGTTGATCTCGGCGAGTTTTTCCACCGCGGCGCCGCCGCGGAACAGGATGCCGTGCCTCGCGCCCCAGGCAATGGCCGCCAGCACCGCCGACGGAATCGAAAGCACCAGCGCGCACGGCGACGACACGACCAGCAGCGTCATCGCACGATAGAACGCGCTGTGCGATTCGATGGCGGATGCAAACGGCGCGAGCCGGAAGCCGAGCCACCAGACAAAAAACATCGCAAACGAAAGCCCGATGACGGCGTAGGTGTAAACGCTGCTGAATTTGTCGGTGAATTGCTGCGCGGGCGCCTTGCGCTGCTGGGCTTCACGGATGAGCGTAATGATTTTTTGCAGCGAACTTTCCGCCGCGGGCCGGGTGACCGTGACCTCGACCGCGCCCCAAAGATTGATGGTGCCGGCGAGCGCGGTGTCACCGACGCTTTTTCTGACGGGCGTGGCTTCGCCGGTGAGATTCGATTCGTCGGCGGCGCTGCCGCCTTTGGTAATTTCGCCGTCCACGGGAAATTGGGCGCCGGGTTTGATGAGCAGGCGCATGCCGGTCCTGAGCTGTTCCACCTTGACCTCGCGTTCGCGCCCTTGTTCATCCAGCGCCGTGGCGGTCTTGGGCGCGTCGCGAAAGAGCGAGCGGATTTCCTTCTGCGTCCGGCCCAGCGCGTAATGTTCGAGTGCGCTGGAGAATGAAAATAGAAAAAGCAACGTGGCGCCTTCGCCCCAGGCCCCGATGCTGGCCGCGCCGGCGGCGACGAAGATCATCAGGAAATGCACGTCGATCGTGCGCTTTTTAAGACGCTCCCAGACCTCTTCCGTCGGATAAAAACCGCCCGCGAGATACGCCGCCGCGTAGGCAAAAACCTTGAACGGCGCGGGCAGGAAGAATCCGGCCAGCCCGAATACGCCGCAGAGGACCGCGGCGGCGAGCTGCGGTTTCCATTCGTCAACCGCCTCGACATGCTCAAGAAATTCGACATCGCGCGGAACGACCTTGGGAAACGGCAGGTCGCGCCAGCGCCAGAAGGTCGGCGCGGTCGGGCAGGTGATGCGCGCGATGGTCGTGCTGCCGCCGTCATGTTTGATGGTGATGCGCTGCCGTTCCTGGCTGGACAGCGGGGTCTCGCAGCTCCAGCAATCCTCCTCGCCGGCGAGCAGACGGCAATGGCGTTTGACGGGGACGGATTGCGCGGCCTCGAATTCCCGTGTGATGCGTGCCGCGAGTTTGCCGACGTCGGCCCTTCCCAGCGTGGCGACGGAAATCTTCCGGTGCGCGCGGTCAATCGTCACGGCCTCGAGGGCCGGCTCCTCGGCCAAGGTTTTCACCACCGAGCGCGCGAGACAATGCGCGTTTTCATCGGGGCACGGGGCGCCGGTGGTCTCTGGCGAACTCATACAATTATTTGTAGCACATCATCGTGCACGCGGCGATTCCAAAACCGCCTGGAAATGTTCCAATTTCAATTTTTAGTCTGTCCAAACCGGCGGAATCATGGCAAGTTATGCGCCGTTGCCAAACAATACGAGAAAGGAAACAGATCGCGGTATGACGAGCAAAATGTGGAACGTTCCAAATACGACCAATCAAAGGCTGATCGCGTGGGTAAAACAGATGGAAGCCCTCTGCCAGCCCGGCCAGATTCACTGGTGCGACGGGTCGGCGGAGGAGAACCAGGCGCTGTGCGATTTGATGGTCAGGAGCGGCACGTTCATCAAACTCAACGAAAAGAAGCGACCCGGCTCGTATCTGGCGCGTTCACACCCGAGCGACGTGGCGCGCGTTGAGGACCGCACTTTCATCTGCTCCCGGACAAAGGACGAAGCCGGCCCCACGAACCAATGGGCTGATCCGGCGGAGATGAAGCAGAAGCTGCTCGGCCTGTTCAAGGGCGCCATGCAGGGCCGCACGATGTATGTCATCCCCTTCGCGATGGGCCCGCTCGGCTCGCCCCTTTGCAAAGTCGGCATTGAAATCACCGATTCACCTTACGTGGTCGTGAACATGCGCATCATGACGCGCATGGGCCAGGCCGTGCTCGACAAGCTTGGCGCCGACGGCGCGTTCATTCCCTGCCTGCATTCGGTCGGCGCGCCTCTGCCACCGGGCCAAAAGGACGTTTCCTGGCCGTGCGAACCAGACCCGCAGAATAAATTCATCGTTCATTTTCCCGAGGAACCGTCCATCTGGTCCTACGGCTCCGGTTACGGCGGCAACGCGCTGCTCGGGAAGAAATGCCTGGCGTTGCGCATCGCCTCGACCGTGGCAAAGAAGGAAGGCTGGATGGCGGAGCACATGCTCATCCTCTGCCTCACCTCGCCGCAGGGGAAAAAGCATTATCTCGCCGCCGCGTTCCCCAGCGCCTGCGGCAAGACGAACCTGGCGATGATGCAACCGACGCTGCCGGGCTGGAAAGTGACGACGCTGGGCGACGACATCGCCTGGATCCGCGTCGGCAAGGACGGGCGTCTCTACGCGATGAATCCGGAGACGGGTTTCTTTGGCGTCGCACCCGGCACTTCCATGAAGTCCAACCCGTACGCGCTCAAGGCCTGCGCGAGGAACACCATTTTTACCAACGTGGTGCTGACGCCGGACAACGACGTCTGGTGGGAGGACATGGGCGTGCCCGCTCCGGCCAGGGGCATTGACTGGGAAGGCAACGAATG
>JBEKEJ010000195.1:0-5648 GCA_050013895.1 Verrucomicrobiota bacterium
TCTGCGTCTCAGCGTTAAGATTTGCCGTTGGTTTCGCCAGTTCGGAGTGAAATGCCAGAAGCGCATCGCGCACGGCCTGGGCGGTATATTTGCGGATTTCAAATTCGCGGTGAAATTTCACCTCGCGCTTGGCCGGATGGATGTTCACGTCCACCGCCGCCGGATCAATTTCCAGAAACAGGCAGCAGACCGGATAACGGCCCTTCATCAGTGACGTGTGGTAGCCTTCGAGCAAGGCGTAATTAAGTCCGCGGTTCTCAACCGGGCGCCGGTTGACGAACAAGTGCTGGCTCTCGCGCGTCGCGCGCGACACGCCCGGCGCGCCGATAAAACCCCAGATTCGGAGTTCGGAGTTCGGAGTTCGGAGTTCGGAGTTTTCCGGAGACGCGGTCTCGAAGATATCGGCTTCCTCCGGCTGGAGGGAGTCGTCGAGGGCGGTCGAGAAGTTCACGGGCAAGAGCTTTTCGTCGCCGAGCAGGGCGCGGAGGCGTTCGCGCAATGCCTCCAGCCGGCTCGAAGTGGCCGCGCCGGATTTTTGCGCCGGCAGTTGCCAGACCATCCGGCCGTCTTTTTGAAACGTGACCGCCACTTCGGGAAACGCCAGCGCGGCGAGCGTGAGGTAATGCTGGATGTGCGCCGCCTCGGTCTCCTCGGTGCGCAAAAATTTCCGGCGCGCGGGCAGGTTGAAAAAAAGCTGCCGCACTTCGACGTTGGTGCCGGTTGCGCTGCCGGCGGCCTTGACTTCGACAATTTTTCCGCCGTGGACGACGACCTGCGTGCCTTCGATGGATTCCGTTTGGAGTTCCAAGTTCACGCGGCCGGCGTTCTTCCCGGCCGGGCCGCCTGAAGGCGGAACTCCAAACTGTTCGCGCGTGGTCAAAATGAATTTGCTGACGCTGGCGATGCTCGGCAGCGCCTCGCCGCGAAACCCCATCGTGGCAATCGCCGCCAAATCCTCGGCCCTTTGAATCTTGCTGGTCGCATGGCGTTCGAGGCAAAGCAGCGCATCATCGCGGCTCATGCCGGTGCCGTCGTCGGTCACGCGGATGAGGCTGCGTCCGCCGGCCTGGATTTCGACGGTGACTTTTTTCGCCCCGGCATCGAGGGCGTTCTCCACGAGTTCCTTCACGACGCTTGCGGGCCGCTCGATCACCTCGCCGGCGGCGATTTGATTGGCGACCTGTTCAGGCAGCAGTTTGATTCGGTTCATGCGCTTCGCGAAACAGCGGCACTCATCCATCCGACGGAACCATGCTACAACGCAACGGGCCAACATGACAACGATTCAACGGCACCGGCTGTCGAAAAGAGAACCGGGATGCCGGCCAGAGGGGCGGGAATGGACTTTACGAAAAAAATTGTCGGCGTAAAGCCAAGAAATGCAAAGCTAAGTTCTTGTAGGGTCGCATGATAACTTATTGACAAGTGGCCGCAAAAAAGTAAGATTGAAGCATTCGGGTGGCAGTACGTTTCTTCAGCGGGGTTCCCCACCCCCACCTCCTTGGCGTCTGCTGCCCGAATCTTACAAACCCGCTTGACGTTCCCCGGTGTATCTTTTAGCCTGATCCGCCCCATTGCGGGGGCGTAGCTCAATTGGTTAGAGCGCTGCCCTGTCACGGCAGAGGTTACGGGTTCGAGCCCCGCCGCTCCCGCCATTTCAACACGGATGTCTCAAAGAGATGAAATTGGGACTCGCCAGCACTTTCGTTTTTTACCAATCTGGCAGTTGTTTCTATTCGCTGGCTGAAGCGGTGGGAACCTATGACGGCAACTTTTCCCTCATCCAACCCCGTCGTTCAGGCGACGCCGGCCAAAGTCAACCTGGCGTATCTCATCCCCATTTGTCTGGTGGCCACGATCGGGGGGCTGTTGTTCGGTTATGACACCGGCGTGATTTCCGGCGCCATCGAGCCGATGACCACCAGGTTTGCCCTGTCTGCCGCCATGAAGGGGTGGGTGTCGGGCTGCGTGTTGGTGGGGTGTGCAGTGGGTGTAGTGGCGGTGGGACCCTTCTCCGACCGGTTCGGACGCAAGCGAACCATGATTCTGGCCGCGGCCTTGTTCATGGTTTCAGCCATCGGCGCCGCAATGCCTTCCGACGTGACGACCTTCATCGTCTTCCGCTTCCTCGGCGGTCTGGGCATCGGGATTGCCTCGATGTCCACGCCGATGTATATCGCCGAGATCACCCCCGGCCGGTTTCGCGGGCGCATGGTGGCGGTGAATCAGATTGCCATCGTCATCGGCCTGACGAGTGTCTATTTCGTGAATTACGCCATTGCCTGCTGCGGTGACGTGGCCTGGCTTGTGGCGACAGGCTGGCGCTGGATGTTTGCCAGCGGGGCGGTGCCGGCCGCGGCTTTCGGACTGCTGTTGCTCCGGATTCCCGAAAGCCCGCGGTGGCTGGTGGAAGCCGGCCGCGGTGCGGAAGCCGAGGCCGTGTTGGGCAGGGTGGGCGGCGTTGAATTCGCGCGGAGCGAGGCGGCGGCCATCCGGCAGTCCCTCTCTCAGGAACAGGGCACCTGGGCGGAAGTGTTTTCGCCGGCCTTGCGCCTGCCGCTCGTGCTCGGGATTTCGCTGGCCGTCCTGCAACAGGTGACCGGCATCAATGTGTTCATGTATTTCGGCACCACGATTTTCAAGGGCATGGCGCAGGGCAACGAGGCCACCGCCGGCATGATCCAGCAATCCTTCGTCGGCGTGGCCGGCACGGTCTTCACCCTCGTCGCCATTGCGTGTGTGGACCAATGGGGACGGAAACCGCTGATGTTTCTCGGCACCGCCGGCATGCTGTTGAGCCTGGCGGCGATGGGCGCGATGGCGCAGACCGTTCAGGTTCCGGCATCCGTCAGCGGCTGGATGCTCGCCTGCATCATCGTCTATCTGGGCTGCTTCAGCCTGTCGGCGGGGCCGGTGATTTGGATCATTCTCTCCGAGATTTTCCCCAATGCGGTGCGCGGACGCGCCCTGGGGCTGGCCACGTTCTGGATGTGGATTGCCAACTACGCCGTGACGCAGACTTTCACCATCATGGACCAGAACGCCTGGTTGTTATCCCGTTTCAAACACGCTTTCCCGTTCTACATTTACGCCGGCTTCTGCGTCGTTCTGCTCGCGGTGATGCTGGTTGTCCCGGAAACCAGGGGCAAATCGCTGGAGGAAATTGAGCAGAGTTGGAGGAAAACGCCATGACCTCAAGAGAACGTGTATTGACACTGCTGGCCGGCAAACCGGTGGACCACCCGCCGGCCATGCCCATTACCATGATGTGGGCTGCCGACTTGATCAGCGCCAAATACCATGACTACGCGACGCGCGCCGGGATCCAGGCGGCCGCCCAGTGCGCCGCCGCGCGCCAGTTTGGTTTCGACCAGGTTTCCGTCATCTCGGATCCCTGTTGTGAAGCGGCGGACCTGGGCGCGGCGATTTTTCATCCGCCGGACGCTCCGCCGGCAATCATCGAAGAGCAGGCGTTGCTGGCGGACACGGCCACGTTGCCCAAGCTGCGCGTTCCCGATCCGCATCGGGCGGGCAGTCGCATGGCCAATCGGATTGAGGCCGTGCACCTGTTGCGCCGGCAGGCCGGCGACACACACCTCGTGGAAGGCTGGGTCGAAGGACCGTGCGCCGAAAGCGCAGATTTGCGCGGCATCAACACGCTGATGCTGGATTACTACGACGATCCCGATTTCACCCGCGCGCTGGCGCAATTCACCGTGGACGTGACGTTGAAGTTCGCCCAGGCGCAAATCGAAGCCGGGGCGGATATCATTGGCGTGGGCGATGCCGCGGCCTCGCTGATCAACCGCGAGCTTTACGATGAGTTTGTTCTGCCTTACGAAAAGCGGCTGGTGGACGGCATTCATGCCGCCGGCGCCAGGGTCCGGTTGCACATTTGCGGACGCGCGGCGCACCTGGTTGATGCCCTTGCCACGCTCGGTTGCGAAATTGTGGATCTGGACACCCTGGTTGACCTGCGTGCCGCGCGTGCCGCCATGGGCGTCAAGCAAGTGCTGCTCGGCAACGTGCATACGGTCAACGTGGTCAAAAACGGCACACCGGACGACGTGCGCCAGGCGCTGGCGAAATGCCGCGCCGACGCCGGGCCTGCGTGGATTGCCGGGGCGGGCTGCGAAATACCGCGATATTCACCGGCGGAAAACGTGCGCTGCTTTTCAGAAGTCGTTTGATTTGGGTGAATTCACAGCGCACAGTTTGAAACCAGTTGGTATGAACAATCCGCCACGGACGGGCAAGAACGCACCAGCGACGCCAAGGATCGCGCTGCTGGCGTGCTCGGTATTTGAGCGGGAAATAGCGCTCCATGCGCGCGGCGCGAACCACGTCGCGGAGGTCCGCTTCTTTGAAATGGGCTTGCATGATCGTCCCGACGAATTGCGCGCCACCTTGCAACTGAATCTGGAGGCCGTGGACGCGCGGACGGACATTGAGGCTGTCGTTCTGGCTTATGGACTTTGCGGACGCGGCACGGCGGGACTTCGCCCGTTGCACCACAAGCTGGTCATCCCGCGCGCCCACGACTGCATCACCGTATTCATGGGCAGCAAGGAAGCCTATGCCGAGCATCAGCGGCGCTGCCCCACCTGCTTCTACTACACGCCGGGTTGGAATCGCGGGCGCCGCGTGCCCGGGCCGGAGAAACTGGAGGCCTTGAAACTGGAACTCGCAAAAAAATTTGATCCCGACGACGTGGAGTTTCTGATTGAAACCGAGCGCGGGCAATGGGCGTTACACGACACCGCCACCTATCTCGACCTGGGCACGGACGACGCCGAGCCGGAAGCGGATTACGCGCGACGCTGCGCCCAATGGCTCGGCTGGAAGTTCGAGCATCTCCGGGGAGACTCGAAGATATTGCATGACTTGCTCTGGGGCAACTGGGACGCGGAGCGCTTTCAAACCATCGAAGCCGGCATGCGCCTGGGCCACTCACCCGATGAAGCCATCCTGCGCGCCGAGCCGGCGGAAACGAAAACGCCCGAGCCATGAACGCCGGCGGACAGATCGTGGTGGAGTTGGAAAACGGCGAGCGCCGGGAAATCCCCATTCCCACCACCGGGGCGCGTTCGCTGGCGGACGTGCTCGCGGCGCACGGATTGCCATTGAACACCCGCTGCGGCCAGCACGGGCTGTGCCGCGGCTGCGAGGTGTTCTTGCGGTCGGGCACGTTGCACACGGACGCGGGTGTGATTGTCGCGCCCGCCACGATTCAAGCCTGCCGGGCGCGATTGGCCGGCGAAGCGGTGATTCAGGTTCCGTCGCGCTCGCGCATCGAGCACAAGCCGCAAATCGGCGAGACATTTGAAATCGCCGTGCCCTGCGCGCATCAACCGTTGTTCCCGCCCATCGCGGGCCGCCGCGACACGGCGTTTGCGGTGGACGTGGGCACGACCACCGTGGTCGTGTTGCTCGTGGATTTGGTCACCGGCGAGGTGTTGTCGCGCGCCGGGGCGTTCAACGAACAAATCCGCTTCGGTGACAACGTGGTCACCCGCATCGCCGCCGCACGCAAACCGGAAAACCTCGCCGCGCTGCAGCGTGCCATCGTGATGGAGACCATCCAACCGCTTTTGCGGCGCGCGTGCGCGCGGGCCGGGCGTTCCCTGGACCGCATGGCGGGCGGAGCG
>JBEKEJ010000196.1:0-5637 GCA_050013895.1 Verrucomicrobiota bacterium
AATCACCCACCATCAAGAATGGAGTGTTGTTCTGGTCAACCAGAATGCGCGGATTCGTGCTGCTGATTTTGAGCGGATAGCTCGCTCCATGGACCGCCCCGCAAAGAAACAGCCCAATAACAAAGATGCATAGTTGGCGTGTAGCATTCATACATTGTTTTTGGCTAAACCCACCCCAGCGTGGAATGTCCTGTCGGGCAACTATCCACGCCATGACGCGCCCAGAACGGCTCGTTGGCGCCGAATAACAATCCCAGATAAGTCCGGCGCAATCTGCCTCTGATCCTCGCCCAAACTGTTCTATTGCCTGCCTGGGCTGAAGTCCACTGCAATTTCTCTGGTCAGCCTGTTTTGCCCGGCTTGGTCTGACGGCAGACGAATCACCAGCCGGTTGCCCGCCAAGTCGGCTTCCCAACCTGCCGGCATCATATCAAATCCGGCCGCCGTCAGCTTCGGCAAAACTTCGCCGTCCACTTTTACCGTGGCGACGCCAGTAATGCCATAAACCAGCACGTAACTCATTTCGGGAAGGTTCTCGAGTTTCCAAGCAGAACCATTTGCCCGGGATTGCACGGTCACTTTCGTAGCTTCCCCCTTCTCATTGACCGGAGACACGGTTTCATTCCCCTTTGGCGGTGTCACCACCAGGGCGCTGACTCGGCCGCTGCTCAGGCTCTGCCCGAATTGCAATCCCCGATTCAGTTGTACCGGCACCACCGCCCCCGGCCGCAAATAGACTGGAATCACGTCCAAAGGCGCACTGATCTTGAGCCTGGCCGGACCGGAAACGGTTTTGCCGTCCCACAAGCTCGTCCATACGCCGGAGGGAAACAATACAGTCCTGAAGGTATCGTCGGTAATCACCGGCGCAACGAGCAAATCCCCTCCGAACATATATTGATCCCTGACAGCGGCCACCGCCGGTTCATCGGGAAACGACACCGGCATCGAGCGCATGATGGGAACACCTGTTTCATGCGCGATGACGGCGGCATTGTAGGTATAATTCAATATATTTTCCCGGACCCACGCGTCGTATTTATAACTGGCCACCGCCGCGTCGCCGAAATACCACGGCTCGCGTGTGGACTTGCCGTGAGGCCGCCAGATGGGGCTGAAACAGCCGAATTCGATCCAGCGCATATAGACCGCCGGCTCCGGCAAACCGAAATAGCCGCCCAAGTCGCTGCCCCAGGTGGAAAAACCGCAAGCGCACAAGTTCAGCGCGCCGGTCACGACGGCTTTAAGCCCATCGAAGTTGGACGGGTGATCGCCGGCAAATTGACCAACCCAGTGCTGGTCGCCGGGCGTGGCGGCCCGTCCAAACAGGATGAAATCATCTCCGCGTCTTTCCCGGTACACTTCGCTGATCGTCTTGTGATAGGCATAGGAATAGAAATTGTGCATCTCATCGCCGCGTTTACCGTCATAAAACACGGCCTCATCCGGCACTACATCGCCAAAGTCCACCATGCTGCCAGCCACGCCCACGTCCAGGGCCTGCTTCAAGTATCGTCGCATGAGTTCCAGGGCGTTCGGGTTGGTGAAATCCACGTAACCGACCAGCCGGGTTTCGCTCGGGCTGCCGCACCTCAGAAGAGGGAGTTCCTCCGGCTTCAATTCCGGCATGAGCGATTCGATCCGCGATTGGCCAACCGCGGGCATAAAATAGCCCAACACCTTGATGTGATGGGCGGCCATAAACTCATTCAGTTCCGGCGAATTCGCCGATTGCCCCTCGGCATAGATCGCCGAGTGCGGGATGTCCAGCGCCGCGCACTGTGTGTACGCGTTTTCCTCTTCCGCCACAGCATTGTGCAACGGGCCGGTGGCCCAGGCCCGGCCGCCCCGGCCCAACCACGGTTCAAAAACCCATTTCGGCGGCAGCGGACACCGGCCGGTCAGAGCCGTGTAGGATTGCAACGCCTTCCCGGGCGTACCAATCCAAAAGTAAAAATCAAATACCGGACCTTGTTGAGTCAGACGATATTGGCTCGGGTCCATCTGCCCAATGTCGCCCCTTAACCGATAGGATGAATTGTCAAAAACCATGTAGCCTTTGGAACTGTGGAAGACCGGCACGATCTTGTAACTGGTGTTCCTTAAAGCCAGCCCGTTCCCCACCCAGTCGTCCGTTCCCCAAAGCGTCAACACGTTCCCGTTTTGATTGAAGCGATCATATTTCTCCCCGAAGCCATAAATAACCTCCTTCGAGTCCAGATGATTCTTGAAATCAATCGCGAGTATTTTGCCGTCCGGACCGAACCGGAATGCCAAGGCATTCGCGCCGATTTGCGTCACCGCCCTCCCGGCGTTGTTGTAAAACACAACGGAAAATGGTTTCCGGCTGATGACAACCTTGCCATCGGCGGTTTTGAGGGAACATGATTTCGCGGTCTGGCTGGTTTCTAGCGGCAACAGGTCTGCCGGTTTGAAGAACCCTTCATCGCTGCCGTAGATTCTAACGCCGCCCGTTTTCGGCAGGGCAAGGTGCAGGTCAACCTTATGGCCGCCGGCCAGGCACCGCATCCGCAGCGTGTTGCCCTGCGTTTCCAGGCTTTCCACGGTTGCCAGCGGCGTCCATTCCTGTTTCAGGATGTCGCCGGGCGAGCCGTCCGCATACCACCACCTTGACATCTTATCAAGCCGGCCCAGGTACTCATCCAGCCGTTGACACGCCAGCCCCGGATTGTTTTGCTGAAAGGCGGCGTTCACCTTTTGCCGGATGAACGCCAGCGTCAGGTTGTTCGTCATAAGCCTCCAGGCATGAGGCCGCGGCTGGAATCCTTCCCGGGTCATCAAGTCCATCCAGCATTGCGTCAGATACAGCCTTTGCCCCAGATTGTTCGTGTCCGTCGGCGTGGCTAATGAAGATTCCATCTCCCAGATTTGTTGAAGCGTTTTGGCGTCGGGATGGAACATGGTCGCCGGCCTTTGCCAGCGGAGGAGGCCGGAAGGCAATTGGCACAAGCTGGTCCGGGGGCCCTGGACGCGCCCGTCGCCCGAAAAGTGGGTTTCAATCAAAAGGTCAGCCGGCAGGCATTCCTCAAAATCAATCGCCACCGGGCTGCTGAACTCGCCGTCGCGAAAGCGGGTCCGCATGGGCAGAAGACCGAAAGTGGAACCGGGTCGTCCGCCCAGAGTCGCCCACGGTATCCGGAAGAAGACCCGCCATTCATTGGCTGTCCTGGCGACACTCAACTCGAACGCGTCAAGTCTGGTGACGGCGGTTGGACGGGGAGGGTGATCGTCGGGGACCACGTCAGGATTGGAACTAAACGGCCGGGTGCAGCCAAATTTCGATCCGTCCGGCGTTGCGGCGAACTGGTAACAGAAAGGGCTGGCCGTGTCCGGCTGAATGAGCAAATCCACCTCATCGGGAAACGGAGGCCAGCAATCGTCCGGTCCGGAAGGCAAACCAAACAGCGAATCCCAATTCGCCTGGCGATTGGTGTCGGGGAAGAACAAGTCCGACGCAGGGAACGCCATGTCCTTTTCCCGGCAGCTCAAAACCACGAAGAGCGCGTTGGTGTTGTAGGAAATGCGGCACTCGGTCGGGGTCGCCGCACGCTCGACGCCGCCGACGCGATAAAACCGGTCCAATACGAGAGTATGTTCCCGGTCCGCCAGCAGGTCATTCATGGACGGCGAACCGTTCCAGGGCGACTTCAGCACAACCGCGTTGACTCCCCAAGCCGGTTGTTTCTCTTCCTGCATTCCCCAAACAACTCCGGCGTGAAGGATTATGGCGAGCAGGAGAAGGACGAATGGCGAACGCATCTGATGACGTGAGTTGGTTCTCATGTCCGAATTTTACCATCCCCTGAATTGGTGTCGAGTGTTTGGATTTTACCCAACTCGAAAACGCCTATTGTTGCCCAAGGCAATGACCGTGCCGGAACGCGTCAGGGGCCGGCCCCCGCTTCCAACACCAACACCCAGTCGGGATCGCCGGCGCTGTTCTTGCGGGGCGGGGTGAATCGGTGCTTGCCGGTGTTGGCGAACGGCGAGCCGGCAATGGCCCTGAAGGTGTTGCCGCTGGGGTCGAACCAGCGGGCGGTGATCGGTTTCTGAAGTTTGCTCATGGCCACGGTGATCGTCCCGCCCTGCGGCAGGTAGGCCATGCCGAGCGTGCCGTCCGGCGTCAGGGCGGCGGTCACATAGTCGTTGCCGGCAAATCGTCCGCCGGGGGCCGAAGCCGGCGGTCCGCTGGAAACGAATTTGCCGTAGCCGGCGGTGACGAAGACGTGCGTCTGGTCGGGCACCAGATTATACCACTTCCGGGTGCGGAACAGATTCGCCATGTAGCCAAGCTGAACGACACCGGGCGAATCGAGATAATTCTGCCAGCCGGGCAGGAATCTCCAAGTGTACTTATTGCCGTAAAGCTGACCGGTCGCCCCGCAGAGCATGGTCCAGTACTCTTGCATGCGCAGAATGCGCGGCGAACCGCCGTCTTCGTTCTGTTGTTTATCATATTCATAGTTGGCCTCGCCCATGAACACCGGGATGCTGGCTGATTGGTTGTAGGCATGAAGCACCTCGGCGTAGGTTGCATAATAAGTGTAGGCCAGATTCAGGCCGACGATGGGCGCCCAGTTCGGGTCGTCCAATGAACTGCTCGCCTGGTAATTCAATTCTATGGTGTGAAGATGGTTGGAGTCGTTATCCTTGATGCCCAGCGCCACCGCGGTGATGACCGCGTCGTTGGTCGCAACGCTCCAGGCCTGAAAGTCGTTGCCGTGCTGCCAGATGATATTGGGAAAGTTCTTGTAACGGTTCCCCAGAAACTGCCCATAAGCGCGGCAACGGGTTGAGCCATTCTGGAGGGCTGTTCGCAGGAAACCCGCGGTTTCCAGAGGGTCAATCATCACCAAAATCCCGTTGGTTTCCGCCATGCGCATGACCTCGTCCACATGGGCAAAATAAGCTTCGTTCGGGGTGGTCAGATCGTAGGATCTTGTGCCGGATATGGTATTGGTGAAGGGCTTGGTTCCGTCCACCAGGCTGCAATCCGGCCGGCCCTCCACCGGTCTGATGATCACCAAATTGACCCACAAACTGTTCACGCCATGCGCCGCCCGGTTGGCCAGATAAGCGGCCGATTCAGCCGACGTGAGGTTCACCCACAAGGAATGAGGTGAATCTCCCACCACTAAAAATGGAACATTGTTCTGATCCACCAGTATGCGCGGATTGGCGCTGCTGACCTTTAGCGGATAACTCGCTCCATAAACCGCCCCGCAAAAAAACAACCCAATAACAAAGGTGCTCAGTTGGCGTGGAATATTCATATATTTTATTTTTGGGCGAAGTTGAACCTGCGCGGTCGAAGTAATTGTAAAGTTATTTATTCGACACTCCGCTGGCACCCGTTTCCAACAGTAATACCCAGTCGCGATCCCCGGCGCTGTTCCTGCGGGGCGGGGTGAATCGGTGCTTGCCGGTGTTGGCGAACAGCGAGCCGGCAATGGCCTTGAAGGTGTTGGCGCTCGGATCGAACCACCGGGCGGTGATCGGATTCTGGAGCCTGTTCATGTCCACGGTGATCGTCCCGCCCTGCGGCAGGTAGGCCATGCCGAGCGAGCCGTCCGGCGTCACGGCGGCGGTCACATAATTGTTGCCGGCGAATCGTCC
>JBEKEJ010000197.1:0-5613 GCA_050013895.1 Verrucomicrobiota bacterium
AAACCGCCCGGCCTCGGCGTAAGCGGTGGCCAGAGTGCCGAGAAAAGCCGGATTACCATCACCCGTAAGTTGATTCGCCCGTTGTGCCAGGGCCACCGCCTGGTTGCCGTTGCGCAGCGAAGCCTCCGGACAGGTCGCCAGCACCCATGCCAGGTCATTCCGGGCCTCCGCGTAGTCGGGATTGATTTGTAGCGCCTTTTCGAACTGCGCGATCGCTTCGACCCAATTGCCGTTTTTTAGCAGCGCATTGCCAAGGTTGTGGTGGACTTCCGCGCTGTCGGGATAGGTTTGCAACGCCTTTTGGAAATGAACAATCGCTTCGTCCGCATTGCCCTTTTGGACCAGCGCGTTGCCGAGGTTGTAGTGGGCGTCCGCGTAGTCGGGTTCGATTTCCAGCGCCATTTGGTAATGAACAATGGCTTCGTCCACCTTGCCTTTTTCGAGCAGCGCGTTGCCGAGGTTGTTGTGGGCTAACGCGTAGTCGGGTTTGATTTCCAGCGCCTTTTGAAGATGCGCGACCGCTTCGTCCACATTGCCCTTTTGGAACAGCGCAATGCCAAGGCTGTCGTGGGCAACCCAATTGCCAGACGTGCAGGCGAGCGCGTGAGTCCACAGCAATTCACTGTTCCGCCAATAAGCCGTCTGCACCCGCGCGCAGAAAATCAAAGCCATGAGGATGATCACGGCCCCGCCGCCCAGCGCCACCCGGCGCTGACGCCAGCTCGCGCACAGCTCCGCCGCCGCCCAGGTCAGCAACAGACACAAGCCGATCTGCGGCAAATAGGTGTGGCGATCCGCCCGTGCCTGCGATCCTACTTGGATAATCCCGATCACCGGTGTCAACATAATGAGATACCACAGCCAGCCGGTCAAAAGATAGGGACGCTGACGGCGCACGACATACACGCCCGTGGAAATGCCCACCAACACCGCCAGGGACAACGCCACGCTTGAAACCACGACATCCCTGGCCGCAAAGGGGTATAAAACCGCCAGGCCCGACGGCCAGAACGTCTGGCCGACATAGGTTACATAGGAAATCAAGGCGTTACCTACGCGCAAAGGAAAGGAAATCTGCTCGAACGACCGGAGCGCGACTTTCTCGGCAGAAAGCGTCGCCACGCAGGCTGCGCCGGAAAGCGCCAGCAGCGGAACCTTTTCGACCAGCAGCCGCCATGGCACCAAGCGGCCGCCCGGTTGGGTGAATCGTTTCAACGGCCAGTAGTCCAGCAGCAACAGCACGCAAGGCAAAGTCACCAGCATCGGCTTGGACATCAAGCCCAACGCAAAACACAACAACACCAGACCGTAGTCGAGGGTCCAAAGTCGAGGGTCGAGGGCCAAACTGTCGATGCCGGTACCCGACTCTCGACTCCCCGGCGCGGCAAAGCGCAGCGAAGACGGCTCGGCTCTCGAGTGCCTTTGGGCATACCGCACATACGCCCAAAGGGTCAGCATGAAGAACACGCCGCTGAGCACATCCTTGCGTTCCGATACCCACGCCACCGATTCCACCCGCAACGGATGGATCGCAAACACCGCTGCCACAAACGCGCTGCGCCACAGGAATCCCGTCATCCGCCGCAGCACCAGGAACAGCAAAATCGCCGCCGCCGTGTGGAGCAGGACATTGGTGAGATGATGGCCGCCCGGGTTCGATCCATACAACTGGCAATCCAGCATATGCGATGTCGCCGTCAACGGGTCCCAGTTGTCATAACTGCCATGAAGGAAGGCTTGTGCGATTCCGTTCAGGGTCAATCCCCGGGCAACTTGTGCGTTCTCATACGCATACAAGCGGTCGTCGTAATTGACGAACTCGTGGTGAACCGTCTGGCCGAAAACGGCAAACGTGATGGCCGCCAGCAAGAGGCAGACGCCGGGGACCGCCCAGCGGTCAGGCCAACCCGCCGGACGGCTGGCGGCTTGCGGCCAGCGGGAGTCGGCGGCTACCGGCCTTTCGCCGGCCGGCGAAACGGTCTCGCTTGAACGCGCGCCAGGGGCTTTTTTCTTCGATCTTCGACTCATGGGGTTAAACGCATGATCAAGGAAACCGGCGCAGTGTGACAAATAGAAAAGGGGTTGCTACCGGCCGGGGCTTGGATTTTTTCCGCCCTGTGCTTGGGCTGTTCCCCGTTTCCAGTCCAGCATTGATGATTTGATCCAGCTTCTGAAGGATCCACGATTTACTTCACTTTTCCGGCGCCCCAAGAGGCCGCATGCCCGGATGATGGCAATTCACTGCGGCGGCAGGACGGTTCGGCGAAGAAGGGCCGAGGCGCGAATGCCTGTTACCCAATGTCATCTGGTTACGTCTATTGGGGCGGTCAGGTTTTGTTGGCATTTGCGAAGGGGATATGATATGCAGTTGAAAGAAATGGCAAGCGGTTCACAAAGCACGGCGGGCTCCGAAGAAAAGACGCAAAACAGGTTCGGGCGTTTTTATCTGCAGGAACTTCTGAACAATGGCGGCATGGCGGAGATCTGGCTGGTCACGGACGGTCGCGGCAAGCCTTATGCATTGCGGCGGCTGCGCGACGGTTTGCGGTTCAATCTCCTGGCGCGCCGCCGTTTTCTCCGCGGCTGCGAAGTGTTGTCGCACCTGAATCAAAGCGAATACGTCGTCGGCTACGTCGAGCACGGCAAGATGGAGGGGACGCTTTACATGCTGATGGATTACGTGGAAGCGGAAAATTTGAAGCTGCTGTTCGGGCGGCACGATCTGGTGCTGACCGAAAACGTGGCGCAAATCCTCATTGACATGGCCCTGGGCCTCGCGGACGTGCATGAAAGCGGTTACATGCATCTCGATTTCAAGCCGGAAAACGTCCTCGTGTCGCGCAATGGCAACGTGCGGCTGATTGATTTTGACCTCGCCCAGCCCATTCCGGAAAAGCCGAAAAAAATGGCGAAGAACCCCGGCACGCCGGCCTACATGGCGCCGGAACAATTGCAACGCAAGCCCATTGACCCGCGCGCGGACATTTTTGCCTACGGCGTCTCGGCCTACGAACTGGTGACGAACCAAAAGCCCTTTGACGGCGATACGCCCGGTGCAATTCTGGCGCGCCAGCTTGATCTCTCAGGACCCACGCCGCCGCGCGAGCACAATCCTGATCTGCCCGCCGCGCTCGAAAAGGTCATATTGAAGTGCATTGCGCGCGACCCCGACCGGCGCTATCCGTTCATGAGCGTCCTCGTCCGCGATTTGCAGAGCGCACTTTATCTGTAGGAGCCGAGGCTTGCCGGGTCGTAGAGTTCGGCGCGAAGACCGGTGACGGGCTCGGACTGAACCTGAAAACCAAATTGGTAGGGACGGTGCGCTGCGCCGTCACCGCGCCGTTCAGGCGCGGAACCCACCCGAGGCGCGCGTTCGCCTCCGCACAATTCCTTCCGCCCGCTGCACGCGGGCGGGGACAGCGCAGCGCGCTGTCCCTGCCACCATTTTCACACGCCCAACTTCGGCTTTCGGGCTGAATTCCTGGTATGCAATTTACGAAAGCTTCCGCAGTTCAAAGCCGCTCGCGTAAATCGTATATCGTAAATCGAAAATAATGAGCTTCCTGATGCCGACTCCTGCTTTTAAGCAGACGACTACGCGAACAGCCGCTTCAGTTGTTGCGCGACTTCGTCAATCCACTCGTTGCCGGGCAGGGCATAGGGGCGGAAGGTTTCGATGGAGCCTTCGCGGTCGTTGTAAAGGAGCGCGCGATGAAGCCCCAGCGTGCTGGCGTTGGGCGCGTCAATCAAACTGGCGGAATCGCCGGCGCTCATCTGGAACAACACGCGCATCTCAAATTCGCTCATCGTCTTCCGGCCCAGGAACCGGTTCACGTTGTTGTAGGTGTCGCAGGTGGCAATCAGATGGAAGCCGCGTCCGGGTCCCTCGCTGATTAAGTTCTGAAGCACCGCCGCAGGCTGCACTTCGCCCTCGCTGCCACCGCTGGAAAATCCGAATTCATCCTCCAACCGGAGCTTTTTGAAATTTTGCAGACCGTGGACGAGAAAAAATGTCTCGGGCGCAGCGGCGGATGGCTCATCCTCCGCGCGATTTTTCAGGTCGGTTGCCACGCGGCCCATCGTTTCGGGCAGTTCGCCGTGCGCCACGCGGACAATTTCATGCGGGAGGGCGCGGATGACGCGCTCCAGAAATTCGCGTTGCGGGATACCGGGCGGCGTGTTGTCGAGCAGGAAGAACCTCGCGGCGCCCCGGGGATACTGCGCGGCCAGCGACACGAGCGCGACGGACAAAATCGTCAGCGCGGGTTCCTCGCTTTGGCCGACGACCAGCAGGTTGCTGCCGCTTTGCCTTTGGAAAACCGCTTCGGTCGGTCCTTTGATTGAATTGGGCGCGCCCAGCCAGATGCGCACGCGGGCCGGCGCCGTGACGGATTTCTTCTGAAGCAACGCGCGCAACGGAATGTTTTCCTTCACGTCCGCCGGCGCGTTCCCTTCGAACACGAACGGACCCGGATACTGGCTCTGGCTTTGATCGGCCCGTTCGCGGATGACGGCGAGGAAATGGTCGCGCACGTCTTCCGGCAGCCAGACCGTCTGGAACGGGCTGTTGCCTTCAATGGAACCGGCGGCGTCGTTGTAGATGCCTTCGCCCGGACGCGAGAGCAGGCGCGGCGCCGGGTTGTCCTGGTCCATGATCAGATAGGCGTCTGCCTCGTTGCACATGAGCGCGATGCGGATGACCATCTGGCCGATGGTGGCGCGGGCGAGCGTGTAGGCGCCGCCGAGGGTTTGCGAACCGAGCAGCACGTGGATGCCAAAGGCGCGGCCCTGCCGGACAATGCGGTCGAGCAGCACGGCGGCGCCCTGGGACACCCGGTCTTCCTCGGTGAAATATTCCTGAAACTCGTCAATGATGAGCAGCGCGCGCGGCATTGGTTCGGCGCCACCCGCCTTTTTGTAACCGGCGACGTCCTGCACGCCCAGTTCGCGGAACAAGTCGCCGCGACGGCGCAATTCCGCGTCCACGCGCTCCAGCACGCTCAACCCGAACTCGCGATCGCTCTCGATGGCGACGACTTTTGCGTGCGGCAACCGGCGGGTGGCGTAGCACTTGAACTCGACGCCCTTCTTGAAATCCACGAGGTAGAACTCGACCTGCTCCGGACTGCACCACAGCGCGAGGTTGGTGATGATGACGTGGAACAGGGTGGACTTGCCGGAACCGGTTTTGCCGGCAATCAACGCGTGCTGGCGCGTGCCCTTGCCGATTTCAAGACGTTGCAACTTGGTCGCCCCGGAACGTCCGATGGGCACGACGAGTTCCTCGGCTGTGTCCTCGGTCCAGAGTTTGGCCGGCGGGGGCGCCACCTGCTCGAATGGCACCTCGACGCGATTTGAATCCTTGCCGCTTTCGCCGACGTGATGCAAGAACTCCGTCACGAACTCCGGCGGCGGCGGCGTGTCGAGCGTCAGGCGCGTTCCGCCGGGTTGATGGTCCGCCAGCCGGAAACCGCTTTCTCCCCGGACGAGGCAAATGCTGCTTTTCCGGAGTTCATCAGCGACAAAACCCTGGGGCAGGGCGTGGCGGCGGTCCCAATGAATCAACGTAAACACGCCGCAGCGGGCGCCGCTGGTGGCGATGTTGATGAGGCG
>JBEKEJ010000198.1:0-5511 GCA_050013895.1 Verrucomicrobiota bacterium
GGTATTACCTCAAACTGCTTTCCGGTGGCTGGTCGGGCGGAGCCATTCTCGCGCTCGCACTGTTGGGACTCTTCCGTGCGCGCGGTTCCGCCACCCGCGTGTTTCTGGCAGTTTACGCACTGCTCACGACCACGGTTTATAGCGCGATTCCTTACAAAACGCCATGGCTGGCGCTGAACCTCTGGCTGCCGCTGGCGATTCTGGCGGGCCTCGCCGTCGAACGTCTTTGGCACGCCGCGACCAACCCAGTCGCGCGCGCGACGATTTTGGCCTGCTGCGCCGCGCTGGGATTGCTCATCGCGTTCGACACCCGGGAGCGCGCTTTCAAAAATCCGGCTGACGAAAACAATCCTTACGCCTACGCGCACACGGTCGGGGATTTGCTGCGGCTGCCGCCCCGCCTGCAACAACTGGCGAAGGAAAGAGACCTCGCGTCGCCGCGCATCGCCGTCGTCGCAGCCGACCCGTGGCCGCTGCCGTGGTATTTGCGACAATATTCGCAAGTCGGCTTCTGGCAGCCGGATCAAGATCCCGGCGCAGCGGATTTCTTCCTCACCTCGCCGGAAGCAGCGGCAAAACTCGGTGATCGATTGAAAGGTGATCGCCCGGAATTTTTCGGCGTGCGGCCGGAGGTGGTGATCATCCTCTGGTCGGCGGCGGCGACCAACGCAGCGGCGGCGGCGCCGGTTCGGCCATGAGCAACATCCATGTTTTCAACCATCACGCGATGGCGACGCAGTTTCAGGTGCGCATCGCCGACGAGGAAAGAACCTACGCCGGGCAGACGGCGCAGGCGGCGTTTGCGCTCGCCGATGAACTGGAATCGCGTTTGAGCCGGTTCCGTGCGAACAGCGACATTGCGCAAATTGCGCAGCTTGCCGCCGGTGAAAAATTGCGTTTGAGCGAGCCGGCCTTTGCCTGTCTGGAAATCGCGAAAAGGATGGAAGCGGTCACGCGCGGCGCGTTTTCGGTGGCGGCCGCGGCCTTGAAAACGCAGCCGGCCAGACCGCGCTGGTCCCTGGTGAAAAAAGAATTTTCCATCCGTTGCGACGGCGGATGTCTGGAGTTCGATCTCGGCGCCATCGGCAAAGGCTTTGCGCTCGACCGCATGGCGGAAGTCTTGCGCGAGTGGAGTTGCCCGGCGTTCTTGCTCGTCGCCGGAGGCAGCAGCATCCTCGCGGGCGACGCGCCGGCGGGAAGTTCCGGCTGGTCATGCGGCCTCGGTGAAGACAATTCAGCCCGGCGCCACTGGTTGAGCCGGGTCTCGTTGAGCGGCTCGGGCTTGACGGTGAAAGGCGAACATATTTTTGATCCGCGCACCGGTCTGCCAGGCTCGCGACGCAATCGCGCCTGGGCGCTGTCCACGTCCGCCGCCGAATCAGACGCCCTTTCGACGGCCGGCATGATTTTGACGGAAGCGGAAATCCTCGAAGTCGTGCGGCACAATGCCGACTGGCTCGTCATCTTGAACGAACAGGAAGGCTGGCGGCATCTCGGCAATCGCCCGTTGCCGGAGGCTGCATAGCTTTGTTTCACAACGCGATAAGAGGCTGCCAGCAGAAGTTGCCCCGAAGATCGAAATTTCGCCCGCATTGGTCAGCCATTGGTAACGAGGCATCACTTCTCCATCGCGCAGGATGACAAAACGAATCCGCGAATTTCTTGACCACACCCGTTCTGTCCAAAAACCCAAACGCCGTTCGGTTGGCGGGCCTTTTGGCCACGGAGTGCGTCGCGTCAGTTTTGGGACACTACGGAGTTGGACGCAGGACAGGAGGGGCTGTGGAGCGCGACTGTCCGCGCCGCAAATGCGTGGAATTTCGCGCGCGACTGGTCGCTCTGCAATGAAGAGCGAATGACCCTCGCCACATCCCCGGCGCCGATCCGTCCGGCGTAATCGGAACAACGCAGCGGGTGCATCCCGGCGGTTCCCCCGGTTTCACAAGCTGTTTCAGAATCGGAACGCCGCGTTCACGCGGCAGACCAGCCTTTCTCACCTCCCTGCCGCCTCAAGGCGGCGTTCCGGGGAGACGTCCCGGATGCGCCCCAGCGGAGCGCATCCACGAATTCGGCTTGGCGCGATTCAACCCCGGGCTTATCCTCCGGTCATGCGGGTCTTTTGGGCGCTGGTCATCTACGTTGTCGTGGTGTTTTTCGGCGGCGCGTTGCTCGCGCCCTGGCTTTACTGGCTCGCGCAGCATTTCGCGCATTCCGTTCCGAAACTCGCCGACATCCCGTTTCATCGGTTCGTGGACCGCTCCTTTTTGATCCTTGCCCTGGCCGGTGTGTGGCCGTTGTTGCGCGCGCTCGGCGCCAAATCGCTGCGCGAAACCGGCCTCACTCCGCCCTATGGTCAGACAAAAAAATTGTCCGGCGGCCTTTTGCTCGGCTTCGTCTCGCTGGCGGTCGTCGCGGGAGTTGTTTTGATTTCCGGCGGGCGTGCGCTGACGGGAGGCGCCCCGGCTGGAAAAATCGTCGGGACCGTTCTAAGCGCGGCGGGAACGGCGGCGGTGGTTGCGACGCTCGAGGAAATCCTGTTTCGCGGCGGCGTGTTCGGCGGACTGCGCCGCGTGTTTTACTGGCCGCTGGCGCTGGGGTTGAGCAGCCTGGTTTACGCGCTCGCGCACTTTTTGCAACGCGCCGATTTCTCCGGTGCGGTGTCCTGGTATTCCGGTGTCGAACTGCTGCCGCGCCTGCTGGCCGGTTATTCGGATTTTCATGCGCTCGTGCCGGGCTTTTTCAACCTGACGCTGGCGGGCGTGCTGCTCGGTCTCGCGTATCAGCGCACGGGCAACCTTTACTTTTCCATCGGCCTTCACGCGGGCTGGATTTTCTGGCTGAAAATCTTCGGCGCATTCACCGCCGACGTTCACGGGGTCGCCGCCTGGTTTTGGGGCACCGGCAGAATGATTGACGGCTGGCTGGCGTTCATCGTGCTCATGCTCACACTCGCCGTTTCCAGCCGCCTGCCGGTCCTGAACCAGCGTCCGGCCTTTGCCATTTCATGACGGCCGCCGCCACGCCGTTCCAGACCTGGCTCAATGTCGGCCTCGGCTTTCTGTATCCTGAAAACTGCCAGCTTTGCGGCGAACGGCACGCCACGGCTGGGGAAGGCTACGTGTGCGCGCAGTGCCGGTCGGGCGTGCGCTTCATCAGACCGCCCTTCTGCGAGCGGTGCGGCCTGCCGTTTGAAGGCGACTTGACGACGCCGTTTGAATGCGCGAATTGCCGCGAAATGGAGTTGCACTTCAGCGCGGCGCGGTCGGCGGTGGTCGCCCGCGGCCCCGTGCTGGAAACCATCCATCGTTACAAATACCAGCGCGCGCTGTGGTTCGAGCCGTTTCTCGCCGACCTGCTTTTGCGCGAAACCGTGCCCGCGTTGCGCGGACAACCTTGGGACCTGATCGTGCCCGTGCCGTTGCACCCGTTGAAGCAGCGCGAACGGGAATTCAACCAGGCCGAACGCCTGGCCGTTCACCTCGGCTCGGCCGCAAGCATCCGGGTGAACCAAAAGCTCCTTCGCCGCGTCCTATACACCAGCACCCAGACGCGGCTGACGCGGCCCCAGCGGGCGGCCAACATGCGCGGCGCGTTTGCCATGCGCAACGGCGCGCGGCTGGACGGAGAGCGGGTGGTTCTGGTGGATGACGTGTTCACGACGGGCGCCACCACGAGCGCGTGCGCACAGGCGCTTCTGGCCGCCGGCGCGGAGGATGTTTGCGTCTGGACAGTGGCGCGCGGGATTTAGTACAATTGGATTGTCAATGGCCACGACTACTTTTACCAAAAAAGCGCTTGGCGCCGATACGGTCGAACCCGCGTTGACACCGCCGTCGGTCAACAAGACGCCGCCGTTGCCCAAAAGACTCAAGCCGACCGGCGCGAAATCCAAAAAACGCGACATCCCGGAAGGGCTTTGGACGAAATGCCCGAAATGCACCACGATGGTTTATGACAAGGAATTGGACGAAAACCTGAAGGTCTGCCCCAAGTGTAATCACCATTTCCCCATCAGCTCGCGGGAACGCATCCATTCGCTCGTCGAGACATGCACCTTCGAGGAAATGGACGCGGACATGACGAGTGTGGACGTGCTCGACTTCAATGGGGTCGCCACCTACAAGGCGAAACTGGAGGAATACCAGAAATCCACGACGCTCAAGGACGCGGTCCTCACCGGCATTTGCAAAATTGGCGCGCACCGCGCGGCGCTCGGCGTGATGGATTTTGATTTTCTCGGCGGCTCGATGGGCTCGGTCGTCGGCGAAAAACTCACGCGACTCATTGAGCGCGCGACGGAAAAGGAACTGCCCGTCGTCATCATTTCCACCAGCGGCGGGGCGCGGATGTATGAAGGCATGTTCAGCCTCATGCAAATGGCCAAGACCGCCGCCGCCCTCGCCTACCATGCGCAACACCGCCTGCCCTACATCAGCGTCCTGACGCATCCGACGACGGCGGGTGTGATGGCGAGTTTCGCCTGCCTGGGCGATCTGATTCTGGCCGAACCTGGGGCGATGATTGGCTTCGCCGGCCCGCGCGTCATCAAGGACACCACGCAGGCCGAACTGCCGCCGGGATTTCAAACCGCCGAATTTCTCCTCGACCACGGACTCATTGACGCCATCGTGCCGCGCAAGGGAATGAAGGCCCGGCTGATTGAATACCTCGATTATCTCACCGTCCGGCAAAAGGCCGCCGCCACCGCACCGTAGAGGAACTCCCATCCGAGCACAAAGCTTGAAGTCGAAACGGATTATTGTTGTTTGTCCTTGGGATAATACGGGCCGTAAAGCAGCCCATTTCGCGGTGGATATCGTACCGGGAGGATGGCGTTCCGCCTTCCGCCTTGCCGCGTGAGGCAGCCTGTCCTCCTTGGCCTTGGCGAAAGTGGAAGCCTCTTGCGCGACATTTCAACGAGCGTATCTGACACCGTCCCCAACGAGGCGTAATTTGGCAAGAAACGCCGGATTCATCCGGCTGCACGATGCATCCGCGCCACGCTGCCGCATGAATGCGGCGTTCCGGGGGCCTCAAGCTGCCGGAAGAATGACATTTGCCCGGCGTTGACGGCGCCGCTGCTCCGGCGCACACTCACTCGCACCGTGCCAGCCGGGGTTGGCGGAGTTTGCAAAAACCTTTTGCGGAGTCCGGGGAAAATCGGAAATCGGAAATCGGAAACCAAAAATCAGGTTGCACCGTCAGCCGAAAAAGGCCGCAACCGCGCCGCGCAAAAAGTCGCACAACATGTGATAGTGGAATTCAGATGGTCAAACCCGGTTTCCGGCAAATCCCCTGCCCCGCTTGCGCGGCAGGGATTATGCCGGCAGATGTGGGTTGCGTTCAGCCTGATTGTGCGTCGTCCGATGGAGGCGGCCGCCGGCCATGTTCTGATTGGCCTTTGTCTGGCGGCGCTGGCGCATGCTTCCAGCCTTCCAGCGCAACCCACGAATCCACTTCCCGCTTCGCTTGACCGTGCCGTCATTGCCGCCATTCGCGTCGAGCAAGGAC
>JBEKEJ010000199.1:0-5505 GCA_050013895.1 Verrucomicrobiota bacterium
AGAAACGCCGGCAGCCGGTCGTAATCGTCAATCAACCGGCTGGCCGTGATGCTGGCGGTGGTTTGAATGCCGGCGGAATGGAAAAATTCGTTGGCGCGCCTGATTTTTTTGCAAACGTCCGGCAAGCCGCGGTTCTTTTCGTGCCGGGAAATATCGTGAGCGTCAATGGACATAATGACGCTGGTCAGGCCGTCGCTGGCCAGGCCGCGCATGTTCTCCTCGGTCCACAAACCGCCGTTGGTGCAAACCATCGGATGAATACCGCGCTCCGCCGCGTAACGCGTCATGGCGCGCAAATCACGATGCACCATCGGTTCGCCGCCGACGAACAGCAGGTAGCCGATGTGATTTTTCAGGGCGATGTCGATGGCGTCGCGCGCCTCCGGCAACGTCACGCTGCGCCGGGCTTTGGAATCGAACTTGGAACGCGCGAACCCGCAAAAACCGCAATCCGCGTTGCAGATGTTGGTGATGGCAAATTGTAGATAACCCGGCCCGCCGTGATTCAGAACCTCCCCAATCAGTTTGAGTGTGCCTTTCCTGGACCGTTTGACCGGTTGGGAGAAATCAGGCGCGGCCGAAGCGGCCGAGGCGGCTTTGGCAACGGGCGGACCGGGTGCGGTTGAGACGTTGCTCATGGCAAACCCTGCCATTGTGCTGGCAGGAAATGGTGCGGGCAAACTTTCTTTCGCTTGCGACCGCGTTCAGGAATGATTTTCGCTTTGCGCGAAAGGGACTGAAAGTCTAGCTTATTCACGGTTTGTCCGATGGTGTAACGGTAACACAGCGCCCTTTGGAGGCGTTATTCATGGTTCGAATCCATGTCGGACAGCCAATCTGGATCTTTTTCGAACTTCTCCTGAAGCTTAAAATCAGCGGCCGCCGCGTTGCTTGTTGGCGCTTCGTTTCGACTTCGCCCGCGCCGGGGAAACAACCACCCGCCCTTGTGCGGACAGGACAACGCCCTGGCCGCGCGAAGGGGTTTCAACTTCGCGCTCGACCCGTCGCCGCGGAAATAGTTTCTTTGCGGCATGGAACGGCCTGCCATCGAACGATTGAAGCCCGAGGATTTTCTGCGGCTCATCGAGAAAAGCCGGTTGGGAAAATTAAAAATTTATCTCGGCCACGCCGCGGGTGTCGGCAAGACCTACGCAATGCTGGAAGAGGCGCATCGCCTCAAAAAGGCAGGCGTGGACGTGGTCATCGGCTGGATTGAAACGCACGGGCGCAAGGACACCGAGGCGTTGCTCGAAGGTCTGGAAATCATTCCGCGCAAGAAGGTGCCGCACGGCAACACCATGGTTGAGGTCCTCGACGTGGACGCCATTTTCAAACGTTATCCGACGGTTTGCATCGTTGACGAATTGCCCTACACGAATGTTGCCGGCGCGCAGCATCCCAAACGTTATCTCGAAGTGCATGACTTGCTGCTCGCCGGCATCAACATCGTCACAGCCATGAACATCCAGCATCTCGAAAGCCTGCACGACACGGTATTGCGGGCGACGGGCGTGGACGTGCGCGAGCGCGTGCCCGACCGGTTCGTGCTGGAAGCTGACCAGATTGTGAACATTGACCTGACGGCCGAGGAGCTGCGCGAGCGGTTGAAGCTTGGTAAAATTTACCCCGCGGATCGCGCCGACGCCGCGCTGGAGAATTTTTTCACGGAAAATAATTTGAACACCTTGCGCGAACTCGCTCTGCGCGAGACGGCTTCCGCGCTCGACCGCCGGCCCCGTACTGGCATGACGTCGCCGGCGGAGGTCAGCGAAAAAATTGCGGTTTTCATCAGCACCAATCCCGGCACGACGGCAAAACTGTTGCGCACGGCTTCGCGCATCGCGGGGCGGTTGAATCGCGAATGGATTGCGGTTTACGTGCGTCGCAAGCAGGAAGACCCGATTCGCATTCCGTCGGATTTGCAGCGGCAATTTATGCAGAACGTCCAGTTGGCAACCGAACTCGGCGGCAGCGTCACCATCCTGGAAAGCGAAAATGTTTGCGAAGCGCTGTTGAAATTCTGCCGTGAAAACGAAGTGCATCTCGTGGTGCTGGGCACGACGGCGCGGCGCTGGTGGCAGTTCACACGCCCGGATGTGCTGCAATTCTTCCTGCACCACGCGCCGGGCATCGACCTGCACATCGTTGATCCGAACAACTGACGCGCATCAAAAATTGCGTGTCTCGCCGATGCGCAGCAGATGCAAATTTTTCCCGGCGGCCTTGAATTTTTCACTCGCGGCGGCGTGGTCAATTTTGATGGGTGGGAAGGTGTCGTAGTGCACGCCGAGAATATCATGGCAGCGCACAAATTCGGCGGCTTTCACCGCGTCGCCGGGGCCCATCGTGAAATTGTCGCCGATGCACAGGACGGCAAATGTTAATCTTGTGGATTCGCCGATGAGTTTCATGTCTAGTGTCAGCGCAGTATCGCCGGAATAATAGAAGTTTCCTTCCGCGCTCTCGACGACAAAGCCGCCGGCGTTTCCGCCATGGGTGCCGTCGGGCATCGTGCTCGAATGAATGGCATTCACGAATTTGGCGCGGCCGAATTCGAACGAAAAGCCGCCGCCATGGTTCAGCGGATGCACGCGCGGCGCGCCCCGTTGTTCGAGCCAGTTGGCAACTTCGAAGTTGGCAATCACCAGCGCGTTGGTGCGTCTGGCGATTTCCACCGCATCACCGACATGGTCGTCGTGACCGTGCGAGACGAGAATGAAATCTGCAGGCACCTTGTTTACGTCAATGGCTCTGGCGAACGGATTGCCTGAAATGAACGGGTCGAACAGGAGCGTCTTGCCTTCGACCACGACGCTAAAACACGCGTGACCGTAGTACGTGACCTTCATGCGGTCGTGGCAATTTCCGGCTCCGGCGTGTCAAGGAAGCCCTGCAGATGGCGGACGCGCGTCGGGTGCCGCAGCTTGCGCAGCGCCTTGGCCTCGATCTGGCGGATGCGTTCGCGCGTGACGTTGTACATCTTGCCGATTTCTTCGAGCGTGCGCTCGTAGCCGTCGAGCAGGCCGAAACGCATTTCGAGAATTTTTCGTTCGCGCTCGGTCAACGTCGTCAGCACGTCGCTCAACTTTTCGCGGAGCAGGCTGTAGCTGGTGACTTCGGACGGATTTTCGGCGGTCTTGTCCTCGATGAAATCACCCACGCTTACGTCGCCGTCGTCGCCGACGGGCGCGTGGAGAGACACCGGCTGTTGCGCCATCTTGAGCAGCGCGTGGATGCGCGCGACCGGCATGTGCATTTCGTCGGCGATCTCCTCCGGCGTCGGTTCGCGTCCCAGCTCCTGCGTGAGCTGCTTTTGCGCGCGCCAGAGTTTGTTCATGATTTCAATCATATGCACCGGGATGCGGATGGTGCGCGCCTGGTCGGCGATGCTGCGCGTGATGGCCTGGCGGATCCACCAGATGGCGTAGGTGGAAAATTTGTAGCCGCGGCGATACTCGAATTTCTCGACGCCCTTCATCAGGCCGATGTTGCCTTCCTGGATCAAATCCAGGAACGACTGGCCGCGGTTGGTGTATTTTTTGGCGACGGACACGACGAGGCGCAGGTTGGCCTCGGCCATGTGCGTCTTGGCTTTCAGCCCGCGGTCGGCGGCGGCTTTGAGCCCGCTGAACACGTTGAAAAATTCCTCGCGCGGCATCCGCACGAATTGTTCGAGCACCTGGATTTTGGCGCGCTCGGCTTCCAGCGCCGCCCGGCGTTCGGAGGTGGTGCGCAATGCTTCCAGTTCCTGGATGTGCCGCAGGCTCGCCTGGAATTTTTCGCGGACGTTGCCCGCCACGACGATCATTTCCTCGACGACTTTTTGTTTGTAGAAAAATTTGGGGAACATTTCCTGCAGTTTGAGGCTGAGTTTCTTCAACTCGCGCTGCAACTTTTCCTTGCGGCCCTTTTGCAAAGCCTTCTGCCAGACAAAATACTTCACGTCCACCTTCTGGTCGAGCGTGTGAACTTTCTTGATGAGCCTGCGCAAATCGCGCAGATGACCTTCGCGATTGGCGATCTTTTTGTCCACAATCACGCGGTCGAATCGCTCCTTGGGCGGCTCGGACAGCAGTTTTTCGGCGATGGCGATGTGTTCCTTCGCGGTGAAGCCGAGGCTGTAAACGATGCGCTTCATTTCAATCTCGGCCTCTTCGATGCGCTTGCAAATTTCGACTTCCTGTTCGCGCGTGAGCAACGGGACCTTGCCCATCTGGTTCATATACATGCGAACCGGATCGTCGAGGATTTCCAGCCGGGCGTCCTCGTCCTCTTCCTGCGGCTGCGCGGGTTCGGGCTGCCGGGTGCGTTCAGCCTCGGCCTGGTCCATGACGATTTCCACGTCGAGACTGCGCAGTTTGGTCAACAATGCGTCCAAATCCTCCGGGTTGAGATTGTCCGGCAGGACGTCGTTGATGTCGTCGTAAGTGATGTACCCATGTTCCTGCGCGAGGTGGAGCAGCGTTTTGACTGTCTCGGTCAAATCCACGGACGATTGGAGTGACGCCGACGCCGGGGTGGTTTGGCGGCCGGGCGGCAATTTTTGCGCGCCGGGAGCAAGCGGATTCACCGCGCGCGACTTGGCCTGTCCATTGGTTTCAGCCGCTTTGGACACTGCCCGTCGCGCGATGGAAACGACAAAACGCCGCCTTGCCGGAGCAGTTTTTGCCCCCGCGCTGCGTCCGTTGGCGCGCTTGCGCTTGTGCGCCGCGCCGGCTGACGGTGTGTTTTTCCTATGCGACATAAATATCAGACCTGTAAAACTCGTTTTGGTTCAGGGAAACAGGGCTTTCCGCTTCACGAACCGGTCATCGTCGGCTCTGCACAACTGTTCACTGTCCGTTGAACTCCAGGAACTGCGAACATCAGAACGCCAGAAGACTGACACCCCGCCATCCTAACCTCTTATCGGGGAAATTCAAGAATAATCGTAACCCCGGAGAATATGCCAAATTGCAGCAAAATGGGGCATTTTTATGTTTCAACCCGTTACGGACGAGTATTTTACAATAAATCTAATCAAGCCAAAGCCCGCAGGACCGCAATATCACGGCTAATCTGCCGGCGTAATTCCGCCGATGAACCAAACTTCTTTTCCTTCCGCAATTTGGCGTCAATTTCTATTGTCAATTCCTCGCCGTAGAGGTTGCCGCCGAAATCCAGCAGGTGCGCCTCCACCCGCAGTTGCCGCGCCGCCGATGCCATCGTCGGCCGAAAGCCGATGTTGAGCGCAACGCGATGGGGTTTCTTCCTGATTTTGGTCAGACCGGCGTAAACGCCGTTCGGCGGCAGAATCAAACCCCTCACGTCAAGATTCGCGGTGGGAAAACCCAGTCGCCGGCCCACGCGGTCGCCTGCCATCACGCGGCCGGAAATCGCGTACGGCCGTCCCAGCATCTGGCTGGCGGCGTCGAGTTCGCCGGCGCGGATCGCCTCGCGAATGCGTGTGCTGCTGACAATCCGGCCGTCGAGGGAAACCGCGGCGAGACCATGAACGGTGAAACC
>JBEKEJ010000200.1:0-5371 GCA_050013895.1 Verrucomicrobiota bacterium
GTCGGTGTCGCAGGTCAGAAATGAAGCTGAAGGACTGCTCAAGCTCGGGTTTGCGTCTATGGCTAGCGGCATGTTCATCCTCGGAGCTGCCTATGCGGTGCGCATAATTATCGTGCGAAAAATCGGCGTTGAAGCGGCCGGCCTGTATCAGGCCTCTTGGTATCTTGGCGTGACGTATATCGGATTAATCCTGCAAGCCATGGGAGCGGATTTTTATCCCCGTCTGACTGCCGCCGTCGAAAACCGCGCCGAATGCAATCGCCTGGTAAACGAGCAGGCTCAAGTCAGCCTCTTGCTGGCGGGACCCGGCGTGATTGCCACGTTGACGTTTGCGCCGGTGGTGATTGCGCTGCTCTATTCGGCGAAATTTCATGCTGCAGTGCCGCTGCTGCGCTGGATTTGCCTCGGAGCAACCTTGCAGGTGATTACTTGGCCAATGGGCTTCATCATCGTGGCGAAGGGCAGGCAGAGCGTCTTTTTTTGGAGCGAGCTGGCCTATACGGGCGTGTATATCGCTCTCGCGTGGGTGTGCATTCGTTGTTTTGCTTTGAACGGGGCGGGCGTGGCGTTTTTTGGATCCTATATCTTCCACTGGCTCCTGATCTACCCGATCGTTCGTTGGCTCACCGGATTCCGCTGGTCGGCATCAAACCGGCGGATCGGCCTGGTCTTCCTGGGCTCAATCTGCCTGGTGTTTTGCAGTTTCTACTTGCTCCCATTTTGGGCTTCGACTACGGTCGGAACCTTGGCGGCGTTGCTGAGTGGCATTTACTCCGTACGCACACTCTGCAAGTTGGTCTCCCTGCACCGTGCTCCGCGCTTCGTACAACAATTTCTCGCGCGATTCCATTTTATTCCTTCAGGCTCCGAACGGTGAATCTATGATGACAACGACGCTGGCGGCCCGGAAGCAACCACGCCACAAAATCGCGCGGTCCGCTGAGAGTATTTCTCAACTGCCGAAGTCAATGAGTTTGAAAACTTTGAAAGACCTCAGCGACGCTTACGCTCGTTTCTGTGGATTGTTGACATTGGCCGAGGAACATGCGGCAGCAGGGGATGACGCGGCTGCAGTTGGACTCGCACAAATCGCCGCACGCTATACTTTCGCCGGTTACGTTGGTCTTTTCGGATCGTACCGGCTTGAACGGCTTCTGCTGGAACTCGGAAAACGGATACCCTCTGCTCCGCCCTGCGGGGCAAGGCGTCGCGACGGAACCTCGCGCAATATCCTGCATGTTTTGAGCTACGGCAGACCCGTCGGAGGAGATAGCCGGTGCGCTTGGCGATGGATCCAGGAAGATTGTAACAATCGGCACTCCGTCGTGATCACGACCCAGGCCGACGTCAAAGGCATTTACGACATTCCCGAGGTGCTGAGAACGGCGGCGGAACATTCAGGCGGCTTTCTTCGGGTGCTCCAGGCGCCCACGACAAGACATCTGGAACAGGCGCGCGAACTCAGGATGTTGTGCCGGGAAATGGACATCGTTGTCTTGCACCTGTTCCCCTACGACATCGTCCCAGTGCTTGCCCTGGCTGCCGACTGTGACTCGGTTAAAACGATCTTCGTCAACCATGCGGACCATGCATTTTGGGTTGGCGCAAGCGTTGCTCACCTGGTTGTGCATCTCCGGCGACAACCGCCCCATTTTTCGGAGAAGCGGCGTGGACTGGATCCTGATCGTTCTGCCATCCTTCCCATCCCCATGGTCCATTCTCCGCCGTCGCTCACCCGGGTGCAGGCGAAGCGCGCACTCGGTTATGAGGCTGATACTGTGCTGCTGCTGACGATCGCCTCGCCATTTAAGTACAGCGCTCCCGGTCGGGTGAGTTTTCTGGATTTGGTTACCCCGGTTATTGCCAAACTCCCACAGGCAGCCTTGATCGCGGTCGGGCCGGAGGCAAAGGGCGCCTGGCGAGCCGCCAGCATTCAGACCGGTGGCAGGATTGTCCCGCTGGGGACCCGATGGGACAACGACCTGCTTTATGCCGCGGCCGATGTTTATCTGGACTCGGTTCCCTTCTCCTCAACCACCTCTCTTCTCGAAGCTGGAATTCAGGGCGTTCCACTCCTCGGATACTGTTTGCCGGAAGCCGAGCTGGCGCTGCTCGGTCCCGGCGCGCCCGGCTTCGAAGAAACGATGGAACTGGCAAACGACGCCGAGTCTTATCGAGCCTCGCTCACGCGTTTGATAAACGACGCAGAATTTCGTCGCCAAAGTGGCCAGCGTATCCAGTCACAAATCCTTTCCTTGCACACCGGAAGGAACTGGATTCAAGCCGTAAATGAATTATATGCGCGAGTCGAACGAACAGATGGCCGGGGTTGCCTTCTGGGAAACAACGACGCCTTCGAGGCAAGCGCACTCAATGTGGCGCTGGTTCAGCTTTACGGTCACGTGCGCACCCGTAAGATGATCGGGAAATACATTGGGGCCTTGCCTTACCGATCCAGACTGCCGATAACCTGGCGTCTCCACGGGAAGGGTTTCGAACTCTGTTTCTTGAATCTCTTGCCCACGCCGGCGGATGTAATTGTTCGGCGTGCCGGGCGGTGGGCGAGGAAGATTTTACGGCGATTCCTGCGATTTTCGTGAGGAAACCTTTATGGCCAATGCCTGCGAGCGGAACTGGATTCCGTTGAAAATTGTGCTATAGTAGTGGCGGTAATGTTTTAGATAATAAAGGCGAGCATTTTCCGCTAAAATCGAATTAATTCATAACGTATTGTCCATGTGTCGGCGTACCGCTTCTTCCAGCATAGCAGGCGCAAATCTTTAGCGGTCGATATGAGCAAACAATTTATCCCCGCTTCGAAATCAAGTCCCAGGGGAAGGATTCCGTCCTTCGTCGTTTTGTGCCTTTTCCCACTGTTGACTCCGGTTCAGTCGTTGCTTGCCCAAACGACCAATCCCATAGTCGTTGAGAATTCCCTGCCGGGGAACCCGTCCAGTCAGTGGGACATCAGCGGCGCCGGTGACTTGACCATTCAGGGGTTTGCAACCGACATCAGCGCCAATCGGGGGGACACGGTTCATTTCAAGATCAAGACCACCGCAAGCGCCTACCAGATTCAAATATATCGCCTGGGTTACTATCAGGGTAATGGCGCCAGGTTGATTGCCACCGTTACACCATCAGCGCACCTCCCGCAGAGCCAGCCCGCTCCGATCACAGACAGCACGACTGGCCTTATGGACTACGGGAACTGGGCCGAGTCCGCTTCCTGGCAGGTTCCCACCAACGCAACTTCGGGAGTATATATCGCAAAATTGGTGCGCACCGACACTGGAGGGGCAAGTCACATCGTGTTTGTGGTTCGCAACGACTCCAGTTCATCCGCCATTCTCTTCAAGACTTCGGACACTGCGTGGGAAGCATACAACGATTACGGAGGCAATAATCTATACGGCGGCACTGGCCCCGGCGGAGGTCTCAGCGGTGCCGGACGCGCCTACAAGGTCAGCTACAACCGCCCCTTTAACACCCGGGGCGACACCTCTGAAGACTGGCTGTTCAACGCGGAATACCCGATGATTCGTTGGCTCGAGGCCAATGGCTATGACGTCACCTATTCAACCGGCGTTGATACTGCCCGCCGTGGAAATTTGTTGCTCCAGCACCGCCTCTTCCTCTCCGTTGGCCACGACGAATACTGGTCAGGCATTGAGCGTACCAACGTGGAGACGGCCCGCGGCGCGGGCGTGAACCTTGGATTCTTCAGTGGCAATGAAATTTTCTGGAAAACCCGCTGGGAAAACTCCATCGACGGTTCCAACACGCCTTATCGCACGCTCGTTTGTTACAAAGAGACCCATGCCGGGGCCAAGATTGATCCTGCTCCGACTTGGACCGGATCATGGCGGGATCCGCGGTTCAGTCCGCCTTACGACGGCGGTCGTCCGGAAAATGCACTCAGCGGAACCATATTCATGATCAACGGACCTGTCAGTGACTCCATCCAGGTGCCCGCCGCGTATGGGTCCCTCAGATTTTGGAGAAACACCAGCGTAGCCTCCCTCGCGCCGGGGACCACAGCCACGTTCGCCTCTGGAACCCTGGGCTATGAGTGGGATGCGGCCCCCGACAACGGTTTCCGTCCGCCAGGCGAAATCCTTATGTCGTCGGCAACCGTGAGCGGTGATCAAGTCCTCCAGGACTACGGATCATCCTATGCAACTGGAGTGGCCACTCACAATCTCACCCTGTATCGTGATCCCAGTGGGGCGCTCGTGTTTGGCGCCGGCACCGTGCAATGGTCGTGGGGCTTGGACAGCAATCACGATAACGGGAGTGCAGCCCCCAGCACTGCGATGCAACAGGCCACCGTAAATCTTTTCGCCGACATGGGTGTTCAGCCCGCCACGCTGCAGGCGGGCTTGGTGGCCGCAATCGCTTCGGGTGACCACACTCCGCCAACTTCCACCATCCTCACGCCGGGATCCGGCTCAGTGATCAATTACGCATCACCTGTCCTCATCACCGGCACCGCTGCCGACACCGGCGGTGGCCGGGTGGCTGGCGTTGAAGTTTCAACTGATGGAGGAATAACCTGGCATGCCGCTTCAGGCCTCACCAATTGGAGTTACAACTGGATACCGTTGCAAGGTGGACCGGTTACAATCCTGAGCCGGGCCATTGATGACAGTTGCAATTCACAAACCCCGGCTGCCGGGGTGAACGTTACGGTGGTCTCAACTCCTCAAACCATCTGGCCCAGTTCGGCTGCGCCCGTCACCATAGACCAGGGTGCGGATAATCCATTGGAAGTGGGCGTCAAGTTCCGTTCCGACGTGGCCGGATCTGTCACCGGCATCCGGTTCTACAAATGCTCCATCAATACCGGCACTCATGTAGGCGATCTCTGGACTTCAAATGGCACGCTCCTGGCCTCAGCTACATTCACCGTCGAGAGCGTCAGTGGCTGGCAGCAAGTCAATTTCGCTTCACCCCTGTCCATCAAATCAAATACTGTCTATGTGGCCTCTTATCACGCCAACAATGGTCATTATAGCGAAGACGACAACTTCTTTACCTCCGCTGGTGTGGACAACCCGCCATTGCATGCGCTGGCCAACGGCGTCAGCGGCTTCAACGGGGTCTATGCTTACGGCGCCAACAGCGTTTTCCCCACTCAATTCTGGGAGGCTGCCAACTATTGGGTGGATGTCGCGTTTAGTACGACCAATGCTTTTCAGTCTCTCGTCTCTATCAGCGTAAGTCCAACCAACTCCACGCTTACGACTGGCGGCACTCAGCAGTTTACAGCCATTGGCACCTACTCCAACAGCAGCACCCAGGATATGACCAGCCAGGTGACATGGTCTTCAACCAATACCGCGGTGGCCACGGTGAATGCCGCCGGTCT
>JBEKEJ010000201.1:0-5343 GCA_050013895.1 Verrucomicrobiota bacterium
CCAGACGCTGGATTAGAAACAGCGTCCGGCCAAACCTGGCGCCGTTTCAAAATGTTGGCGGTGTCCTAATTCGAGTGCTGTAGTGTCGGCGCTGTGCGCCGATTTCGAGCCATCCGCCTTCGCGGCGCGCCATAGCGCCGCTACGGCGCGACGACGGCAGGCTCGAGGCTACAGCAAATCAGGACACTATCAAAATTTTGGTTGACCGTTTCGGGCTGAGGTTCAATTTAACCGGACAAGCCCGGCTTGGTTAACGCGTTGTTGTTTATGGACACCAAAATCAACTTCACCCTGAATGGGAAACCGCAAACCATCGTCACCGACCCTGAACGGCCCCTGCTCGAGGTGTTGCGCGAGGATTTGCGATTGACCGGCGCCAAATTCGGCTGCGGCGAGGGTCAATGCCGCGCCTGCACGGTGTTGGTCAACGGCCGCAGCACCCCTTCCTGCATCACCTCCATCGGTGGCGTGGACCAGCGGGAGGTCGTGACGATCGAGGGACTGGCCAGCGGCGATAAATTGCACCCGGTGCAGGAGGCGTTCCTGGCGGAGGGCGCGTTCCAATGCGGTTATTGCACCGCGGGCATGATCATGGGCGTGGTGGGGGCGTTGAAGGAAAATCCCGGGACAACCGAATCGGAAATAATGTCGCGGATGCAGCGGCACATCTGCCGTTGCGGCAGCTACGCCAAATACATGAAGGCGATTCACCGCGCCGTGGCGCAAGCCGGAAAGGCGCGCGCATGAAAACGAATCCGCCGCCAAATGGAATTTCCCGGCCGGATAGCGAGGAGCTCGATTACGACGAGCCGGTTGAGCGCGTGGACTATGATTTCGGCCTGTGCCGCCGTTCGTTCGTGAAAGTGCTGGGCGCGGGATTGCTCATTGCCGCCGCCCTTCCCGCCATGGCGCAGGAAGCGGGCCGGCGCGGCGGAGGCCCGGGCGGCGGCGGCGCGCGAAACATCGGGGCGCGCATTCACCTCGGCCAGGACGGCACAATCACAGTGCTGACGGGCAAGGTCGAAGGCGGGCAGGGCGCGCGAACGGAATTGTCGCAGGCCGCCGCGGAAGAACTCGGCGTGCCGGTCGACGCGGTTCAAATGTTGATGGCTGATACGGGCGCGGTTCCCGATGACGGCGGCACTTCCGGCAGCATGACCACACCGCGGACGGTTCCGTCGGTTCGACGTGGAGCGGCGGCAGCACGGAATTTGTTGATTGAATTCGCTTCTCAACAGTGGAAGGTCGCGCGCAGCACGGTTGCGATGCGCGACGGCAAAGTTTTTGACGCGGCGGGCAAGCGCTCGCTCACCTATGCCGACCTCGCCAAAAGCGACGAGGCCGCGAAAGGGTTGGAGCAGGCCATTTCGGCGGACGTGGAACTGACTCCGGTGAAGGAATGGAAGGTACTCGGCACGCCGGTCCTCCGGCCCAACGCGCACGATATCGTGGTCGGCGCGCATAGATATCCGTCGGACATCGCCCGGCCGGGAATGCTTTACGGAAAAATCCTGCGAGCGCCCGCGTACGGCGCGAAGCTGGTTTCCATTGATCTCGCCCCGGCAATGGCCATGAAGGACGTGGTGATTGTGCAGGACGACCAGTTTGTGGGCGTGGCGGCGACGAATTCCTCCCGCGCAGAGGACGCCTTGGCGGCGATGGCCAGGACGGCGAAATGGGAGACCATGCCGCAACCGTCAAGCAAGGAGCTTTTCGATTATCTCAGACAAAACGCCCAGGGCGGCGTGCCGCCCAATCCCTACGCGGGCGAATTCGCCGGGGCCAAGGTTGTGCGCCGGACGTATCACGTTCCTTACATCCAGCACGCGCCGCTGGAACCGCGGGCGGCGGTTGCAGAATGGAACGATGGCAAGCTGACTGTCTGGACCGGATCGCAAAATCCATTTGGCGTGCGCGGCGAACTCATGCGCGCCTTTCATTTGTCCGGGGACGGCGCGCGCGTCGTAATTCCCGATTTTGGCGCCGGATTTGGAGGCAAACACACCGGCGAATGCGCCGTGGAAGCGGCGCGCCTCGCCAAGGCCGCGGACAAACCCGTTTCGTTGCGCTGGACGCGCGAGGAGGAATTCATGTGGGCCTATTTCCGCCCGGCGGCGGTCATTGAAGCCGAGGCCAGCCTCGATGCGCAGGGTAAAATCGCGACGTGGTATTTCATCAATATCAATTCCGGCGCGAACGCCGTGGACACGCCCTATGCCGTCGGCAAGAAGAACTGCCAGAGCATCGCCTCCAAACCGCCGTTGCGGCACGGCTCGTATCGCGCGCTGGCCGCCACGGCCAACAATTTCGCCCGCGAAGTTTTCATGGATGAAATCGCAGCCGCCGCGGGCGCCGACCCGCTCGAATTCCGGCTCGCGCATCTGGAAAATGGCCGGCTGCGCGCCGTGCTGGAAAGAGCCGCAAAGGAGTTCGACTGGAGCGGGCGGGTGAAGATAAAAGATCCTGACACTGGCGTCGGCCTGGCGTGCGGGACGGAAAAAAACTCCTTCGTGGCGGCCTGTGTGGAGGTTGGGCTGGACCGCAAGAACAGCCAGATCAAGGTCCGCCAGGTTTGTCAGGCCTTTGAATGCGGCGCGATTCTGAACCCGGCCAATCTGCTCTCCCAGGTTCAGGGCGCCATCATCATGGGATTGGGCGCGGCCCTGCGCGAGGCAATACAATTCGAGAACGGCCGGATTACCAACGCATCCTTCGGAGAATACCAAGTGCCGCGTTTCAATGACGTGCCGGAGTTGGACATCCATCTCGTTGATCGGCCGGACCTGCCTTCCGCCGGCGCGGGCGAAACACCCATCATAGCCATTGCCCCGGCCATTGCCAACGCGGTCTTCCACGCGACCAGCAAAAGCGTCAATGCCCTGCCGGTCCGCCTGGCTGCATCGTAATCAAACCGATATTCATCCGCTCCACTTGCCGGTTTGCAGATACGGTTTGAGCTTTTCCTTGAGAGTTTCGCGGCCGCGATGGATGAGCGATTTCGTGGCGGAAAGCGAACAGTCCAGGATTTCGGCGATTTCTTCGTAACTCAATTCCTCCTGCCGGCAGAGCAGGATGGCCGTGCGCTGGTTTTCCGGCAGTCCGGCCAGCGCCTCCTCGATTTTCTGCGCGAGTTCGCCATGCAACAGTTTTTCCGGCGGCGCGATTTGCGATTTGTCCTCGTATTGTTGACGCGGCCGGTCTTCGTGTTCGGCGTGCGTTTCCTCGATGGATTCGGCGGGATGCCGTGAGCGGCGGCGGACTTCGTTCAGGCACAGGTTGCGGGCGATGGTAAAAAGCCACGTGGAAAATTTCGCCGTCCGTTTGTAGCGTCTCCGGGATTTGTAAACCTGCAGAAAAACCATCTGAGCCAGGTCTTCGGCCTCGATTTCGTCGCGCAGCGAGCGGAAGACAAAATTGAGCACCGGCTGCTTGTATTTATCCACCAACCCGGCAAACGCCGCGCGGTCGCCGCGTTTCACGCGGAGCATCAATGCGGCATCGGGATCGGGTGGGACTGGCATCGCGTCGAGTTTAATCAACGCGGCGCGCGGGACAAGATTTCGCTCGTTCAAGCCGGAATAATTTGATTACACCATGGACCTGCCGCGACGGGCGCGAGCACGGCGGGTGGACACGGATGAACCTGACGTGGCTTGCGCCCCAACCACAGTTTTTGGACTGCAGCGGGAAGCGCAGCGCCACGCCGCTTTCGGAGGCTGATGGACGTGCGAAAAGCGGTGTCGCCGCTACGCTCTGCCACCGCACTCCATATCTTTGGCAAATATGCGTGAACTTTCGCCATTGTATCACGGAAAGAAGAAACCCCAACAAAGCAACCAACTTTACTAACCAACGAGGTATTCCCTGTTCCCTGAAGACGCCCTTTGACCTCGTCTGCATCCGTGTCTATCCGCGTTCATCCGTGGTTGAACGTCTTTCTATCGCATGGTTCCGGGTAAGCACCGGCTGACTTCGAGAAGAGGTCCGCCAAACCGTTCGGAATGGCCCCTGAAAAAGGTGTCGCCGTCATAAAGGTTTTCGCTAAACTCCCGGCGTCGGGCCTGTTAAAACACGACAGGTCATCATTTTCCAATCCAAACCGAAACGGCGCATGGCGTTCAAACAATTTCCCAAGCAGACGCAAGGCGTCCAATTGCTCCAACGCGCGCTGGCCCGCGGGCGGCTCGGCCACGCCTACCTGTTTACCGGCCATCAGCTTGAACGATTGGAATTACTCGCCCGGACGCTGGCCAAAACGCTGAATTGCCGGAAACCGGTCAAAACCGGCGGCGTGGCGACGGATTGCTGCGATGACTGCCCGACGTGCCGGAAAATTGACAACGACACCCATCCCGACCTGCATTGGGCGCGGCCTGAGTCCAAATCGCGCGTCGTCACCATCGAACAAATGCGCGAGTTGATGCGCGAGATGCAACTCAAACCGACCGAGGCCGAATACAAGGTCGCCATCATCACCGCCGCCGACCGCCTGAACACGCAGGCGGCGAACGCCTTTCTCAAAACCCTTGAAGAACCGCCGGCCCGATCCGTTTTGATCCTGCTTACCACCGAACCGCAGCGGATTCTGAAAACGGTCTTGTCGCGCTGCCTGCGCCTGAATTTTTCCGGTGAAGCCGCGCCTGCGCTCGACTCCGCGCAATCGGAATGGCTCGCGCGGTTCGGCGCGCTGGCGGCCACGGAGCAAAAAACCTTGCTGGGCCGCTATCGCCTGCTCGACGTGTTGCTCCAAAAGCTCGGGGAAATCCGCGCGCGCGTGGGAGAAACGCTCACGGCGCGTTCGCCGTTGCAACGTTACGAGGACGTGGAAAAGGATTTGCGCGAGAAATGGGAGGACGAACTGGCCGCGGCCATCGAGGCGGAATACCGCCGGCAGCGCGCCGATTTGATTTTGCTGGTGCAATGGTGGTTGCGCGACGTCTGGCTGTCCACCCTCCGCAGTAGCACTGCCACGGACGCACCCGCACCCGCGGCGGGCGACCCGTTGCTGAATTTTCCGCGGATTGCCGGGGCGGAGGCCGTGGCACGCCGGCTCACTCCGCGCCGGGCGCTGGAAAACCTGCAAATTTTGGAACAAACGCAGCGGTTGTTGCACACCAATGTCCAAGAAGCGCTCGCGCTGGAAGTCGGCTTGCTGCAATTGCAACTCTGATTCAATGCAATCGGGTCGAGAGTCGAAAGTCGAAGGTCGAGAGTCGATGAGCGCCCGGCCGACACCGGCTCTCGACGCTCGTCCTTTGACCCTCGACTGCATTTTTGCGCTCGTGTTCGGGTTGTTTCTCGGGCTGGCAATTTGGAAGTTCGGCAACCCGGTCATCCTCGACC
>JBEKEJ010000202.1:0-5337 GCA_050013895.1 Verrucomicrobiota bacterium
GTTCAACGGCCCTGGCCACTTGCGCGCCGGGCAGTCCTTTGGGTTTCGGTTCAGTGTCTTGTGGCATGGCTGTTCCCGTGTTGTTGTTTCCGCTTTACGATGGGCCGGGTAATTGCAACTGCGCGATCAGCTCTCGCAGCACCGCCGCGGACTTCGCGAGCGCATTTTGTTCCGCCGGCGGCAGGTTGACTTGCAGGATGCGTTCAACGCCTTTCTGCGAAAGGATGCAGGGAACGCCCAGGCTCACCCCGTTCAAGCCATATTCTCCCTCCAACACGGCTGAAACCGTGAGCACGCTGTTTTGATTTCGCAGAATTGCCGCCGCGATCCGCGTCAGGGCCAAGCCGACGGCAAACCACGTCGCCCCCTTGTAATCAATGATGTGGTAGGCGGAATTTCTCACTTCGTCGGCAATCTTACGCCGGGACTCCTCCCAGTCCTCACATTTCCCGCAAAGGGCGCAATAGTGTTCGATGGGCACGCCCGCCATATTGGTCATGGACCAGGCGGCCACTTCGCTGTCGCCGTGCTCGCCCAGGATGTAGGCATGGACGTTGTGCACGTCCACCCCGCAATGCTGGCTCAACAGATATCGGAATCGCGCGCTGTCCAACACCGTGCCGGAGCCGATGACGCGTCCGCGCAGCCAGCCGGAGCGCTTTTGGGCGACATAAGTCAGAATGTCCACCGGATTGCTCACCACCACCACGACCGCCGGCGAATTTTGCCGCACGATTTCGTCCATGATGTCCTGGATGATTTTGGCGTTGCGTTGCAGGAGCGCCAGGCGTGATTCGCCGGGCCGTTGCTTGGAACCGGCGGTGATGAAAATCAGGTGCGCGTCGCCATAATCGGCGTTCCGGGCGTCGCGAATCTGGACCGAGGGGAAGAAGGCCTGGCCGTGTGCCAGATCGAGCACCTGTCCCATGGCCAGTTCGTGGTTGGCATCGAGCAGGCCGATCTCCTCTGCCAATCCGCTTTGGGCCAGCGTATAAGCAAAGGTGGAACCCACCGCGCCGGCCCCGACGATCACCACCTTTCTTGGTTTCCAACCATCGTTGTTCATCTGCTGTTATTGGTTGTGTTGGCGTTTGAATTTCCCGGCGCGCCGGTCAAAATTCCCGCAGCCCGGACACGCTGGAATTGGCACGACAGTCAAACACACTGAAACCGTAATGGAATAACTGCGGTGTGGCAACGCGACAGTTCAATTGGCAGTGCCTTGGTTTGATTGTTGTAGTGTCGGCGCTGTGCGCCGATATGGAGCCGCAAGCTGTGCGCCGATTTCGAGCCACAGGCTCGACGCTACAGCAAAATAGACACTACCCGTTTTTCGTGTGCTTCGTGTCTTTCGTGGTTAATAATTGTGGCGGCCAATTTCACCCGGCTGAATTGCGCCACTGGAGTTGCTTCACCTGCGCGTGTTCGGGATGCTGCGGATCGAGGCTGCGCAGTTCGAATTCCGCGCCGTCGCGGGCGAGCGTCGCCCGCACCCAACCGCTCGGACGGCCTTCCTGGAAGACGTAAGCCGTCGGCGGCAGATTCACGAGCTGCACGCCGCTGGGATGCTGCTCCACGTGCCAGTTGTGCGTGTGACCGAAGATGTACGCCTTCACCTGCCGATGCCGCGTGAATAATTCCCCGAACGCCGCCGAATCTTTCAGGCCCGTCGTACCGCCGGGAGCTTGCAAGTTGTGATGCCCGACCAGGATCGCCGGCTTGTCCGGCCGCGCGGCAAGTTCGCGCGCCAGCCAATCGAGCTGCGCCGTGCCGAACTCGCCGGGCGTGGCAGCGGTGACCTCCAGCGAATCGAGCAAAAACCAGTTCGCACGGTCACTGGCAAAAACCGTCGCCTGCCGGTGCAGCCGGGAACCCTGCTTCGCCACATCCCGCGGAAAGGCCCGCCAGAAGTTCTCACGCTCATCGTGGTTGCCGAGGGCAAGATGCACGGGCGCCAACGCGCGGACGGGTTCAATGAATTTTCCGAACGTCCCGTAATCTTCCGGCCGGCCGGACTCGAACGCGAGGTCGCCACTGACAATGACGGTGGCGGGCTTGACCGGCCACGCGGCGAGCTGGCGCACGCAGGCGGCGAGATGGTCAGCCATGTTGACGTTGCCGTGTCTCAGCGCGGGTTCCGCGGCAATGTGCGTGTCGGAGAAGAAGGCGACGGTGTTCTTGTCCCGCGGTTTGCCGAACAGACCGGCATAACTTCTCAAAGGGACGAGCTCCACGAGTCCCATGCCAACGCCGGCCAGCGCGGCGCGTTTCAGGAATTCGCGGCGCGAGAGTTGGGACAGCTTGACGGGCATGAATTGAGCATAAATAAATTGTCCGCCCTGTTCAACTCGAACTCCGGAGCTGATGGGGAGCGCACCCGCCCCGGGTGCGGTTTTCCGCGCCCTCGCGGAAAACATCGGACGCAGCGAGATTTCCCGAACTCCGGTGTCCGTCACGCGCGCAAGAGGCTGGACGCGAGGCGCGTCCAGCCACACCCGGGGCGGGTGTGCTCCCCAACTTCGGAATTCGGATCCAACCGGCTTGATATGGTGGTCAGGCCAAAGGCAAGACCGGGCGAACAACCTGCGCGAAGTCACCCGGACCGCAACTCGTCAACTCGGATCGTTTTCACCAAAAATGGCAAACAAATGACAATAATAGTCCAGCCCGCACCCTGGTTCCCAATTAACCTTTAGTCAGGAAGCTGTGCAGCATGTGCCAGCGGGTAACGGCCGCGCAGACGAGCCATGACCCCGGTTGGGTTGGCCTGCCTAATTGATTTTTAGACAACATAAGAAATACGTTTCATGAACAATCGAGCTTTGAAGACGTATATTTTTTATTGCTCAAACAATCTCGATGCAGACCAGTTTGGAGGTTTATGTCGCGGATTGGAGGGGGATGCGGTCAAGGCCATCGGTTTGCCCTGTTCCGGGAAAGTGGATGTTCCCTATTTGATGAAAGCATTTGAAACCGGCGCGGACGGCGTCGTGGTTGTGACCTGCAAAAAGGACGAGTGCCGTCACTTCGAGGGCAGCCCGCGGGCGCACAAACGTGCCGAGGCCGTCGAATTGCTGCTGGAAGAAATTGGCATGGGCGCGGGACGGATGGCGGTGGTTGAGTGTGCCAAAGGGGGCGACGCACAGGCCCTCGGCGAAATTCAGCAGTTCATTGAGCGGGTCAGAAAGCTGCCCCAAACAAGCGCCGGCAGCCGCGCCCTGAACGAAAAGGAAAGCACGATTGCATGAAACTCGACAGCAGACTCGCGAAAACGATTGGGACGGGGGATTTTATCCTCACGGCCGAGTGTGCCCCGGGCGCAACCGCGGCCGGCGCGACCGCCGAAGCGGCGTTGAAGGCCCTGGGCGCCAAACCGATGGTCGTCAACCTCGCTGACAACTCTCATGGCGTGGCGATGTCGTCCGTGGCCGCCGCCGCCGCCGCGATCAAACTCGGCGCCGAACCGGTCCTCCAAATGGTCACCCGCGACCGGAACCGCATCGCGCTCCAGTCCGATTTGCTCGGGGCGGCCAGCCTGGGCATCAAGAACGTGCTGTGTTTGTCCGGTTATCATCAGACACTGATTGGCTGTCCGGAATCCGCCAACGTGTTCGACATCGATTCCACCCAGTTCATCGAGCTGGCCACCCGGATGTCTGAACAGGGCGTGTTGGCCGACGGGACGAAGATCAACGGGCCGTTTTCAATGCTGGTGGGGGCGGTGGCCAACCCGTTCCTAAAACCGCTGGAGTTGAACCTGTTCCGGCTCGGCAAAAAAATCGAAGCCGGCGCGAAGTTCATCCAAACCCATGCGGTCTTCGACATCAAGGCATTCACCGTGTGGCTCGACGCCGCCCGCCAGGAAGGCTTCACCAAAAAGGCCGCCATCCTGGCCGGTGTTTATCCCCTGGACAGCGCGGCGGAAGCCCAAAAGCTCCGGGAAACGTTCGCCGAATTCTGCATTCCGGATGCAATCATCGAACGGCTTAGAAAGGCTGGGAATGACAGCCGGAAAGAAGGCCTGGCCATCTGCGTCGAAATCATCAAGCAGCTCAAGGGGCTGGATGGGTTGCGCGGCATCCACATTCTTTCAGGCGGCAAGGAGGGCCTCGTGCCCGAGATCATCGCCGCCGCCGGACTGTAATTGGCGGGAGAAGCTATGCCCGACAAATATCACATCAAAACGCGCCCGGTCCCGCCGCTGCGGCCACGCATCGGCAAGCACGGCGTGGTGGACTGGCGCGAAGATTGCGCCCGTTGCCATAACTGCGTCAAAAAGGCCTGTGTCTATGACCGTTACCGGCAGGAAGCGGAATACATCCGCAATCTCAACGTCATCGAGGCGCTTTATTTTGACTGCATGGGCTGCTTTTCCTGCGTACAGGACTGCACGAAGGGCATCCTGTGCCTGACCATCAATCCCGAATACGAAAAGCTCGGGAACCATTACTGGAAACCCGACATCATCAAGACCACGTGGCTCCAGGCCGAGACCGCTAAAATCCCGGTTTCCGGCGCAGGCTATCGCGGGCCGTTCTCCGGCCTGGGCTTCGATTCCATGTGGACGGACATGTCTGAAATTGTCCGCCCGACCCGTGACGGCATTCACGGGCGCGAATATATCAGCACGTCGGTTGACATCGGCCGCAAGGTTCCGTTTCTGGCTTCGAATGGCAGCAATTCGGCGGCTGCTTTGCCGCCGCTGGTCTCGATTCCCATGCCGCTGATCGTGGATTTGAGTTCGCCGGCGCACACGCTGCCTAGGCTTGACCCGGTCATCGAACAAACCGCCGCGGACACCGGCATCATCGCCATCATGGACTCGCGTTACCGTCCGGCCAAAGACGAGCACCTGAAGAACATTGCATTTTACCTTGGCCCGGACAGCCCGCCGGTGCCGGATGAACTGTTGCGGAAAACGCGGCTCGTGGAAATCGCCGACAGCGCCGCCGTGGCGCAACGCATCCAGGCCATCAAAAAGATCCACCCGCAAATCGTCGTTGCCATCCGTGTGGAACTGACGACGGCGGGCATCGACCGCGCCATTGAACTGGCCGGCCTGCCGGAGGTCGAGGCGATCCACATTGTGGCCGATGCCAACGGCAACGAATTGACCGCGCAACCGCCGCGGTTCCTGAAGGATTTGATCCGCCAGTTCCATACCGCGCTGGTCGAACAGGGCATCCGGGATGAAATCACCATCATGGCCGGCGGCGGCATCGCGCTGCCCGAACACCTGGCCAAGGCCATCATCTGCGGCGCGGACCTGGTGACGATCAACCTGCCGCTGCTCGTCGCGCTCGAATGTCATCTCTGCGACAGTTGCCGGCCGGGGAC
>JBEKEJ010000203.1:0-5315 GCA_050013895.1 Verrucomicrobiota bacterium
CACCAATGCCATTCCCACCTTGGAAGCCCTGGCCGCGAATACGACCGACCTCGCGGAACAAAGCGCCCTGCTCGAAGCCGCTCATTTTATTTCGCTGCCCAGCATCTTCGACACAACAATGACCCCGGAGGAAAGGCAAGCTGCCGAGCAGCGGAAAGCCGAAAGGGACGCCCGCAGGCAGGCGCAAATGCAAAATCCCGCCCCCGGCCAAACATTGCCGCCGCCGTCCAATCCATAATCAAACGGCGGCATCCCATTCCGGACACAACAATCCGTCACGCCCGACAAGCCATTCCGTTACTGAAGCTTGACGCAGTGCCCGGCAATTCCGCTAAACTCCGCCCGTGAAAGTCAGCGGGTTCACCTTTTTGCGCAACGGGCAGAAGCTCGGCTATCCGTTTGTCGCGTCCATCCGCTCCATCCTGCCCATCGTGGACGAGTTCATAGTCGCGCTCGGCCCGTGCGACGATGACACGGAAAAATTATTGCGCGGAATCGGCGATCCCAAAATCCGCATCATTCCGACCCAATGGAACGAGCGCATCCGTAACGATTACAGCATCAAAGGCTTTGTCTACGGCCAGCAAAAATCCATCGCGTTGTTCAATTGCACGGGCGACTGGGCTTTTTATCTGGAAGGCGACGAGGTGGTGCATGAGGATGACCTGCTAAAAATTCAGGCGTCCATGGAGACTCATCTGGACAACGAGAAGGTCGAAGCCTTGTACTTCGACTACATCCATTTCCTGGGCAACCGCAATACGCGCGTCTGGAGTCCCGGCTGGTATCGAACCGCGCCACGCATCCTGCGCAACACCATTCCCGCCTGGGCCCCGAAAGGGCTGTTCTTTGTGGTGCTCGAATCCCAAAAGAAGAGCCGCTACCCGAAGGCCGCTCCCGCCAATGCCTTTGTTTACCACTATGGCAACATGCGCACCCAGGAACAGTGGAATCTGAAAGCCGAACTGGTGGGCAAATACTGGAGCAACCAGCCCAAACCGTTTACGTATGCTGACGTTGATCCAATAATCCTGAAACCGTTCGTGGGCAAACATCCCAAGGCGGTGCAGGAATGGCTCCCGCCAGCCGAGGGTCTCTATCAGCCTCCCCTGGGTCGGCCCCGCACATTCCGGGATTTGCGGCATCGCCTCATGCTCAAATTCGAGAACTGGTTTGGCCTTGATTTCGCCCATAAACATTACAAACGGGCAGCCTGACGGGACGTTCGACCACCGCGCGACATGAAGCTTAAGGAAATCTTCTACGGAATCGGGCTGAAACCCCGAGCTCGCGAATATTCTTTCGACATTGTTTCCTTCCAGACGCCTTCCGACGGAGAGATCTTCTACGCGCAGTGGCGCCATCCCAAAGAATCGCGGAAGCAGCTTGCGCCGTCCTCCGTGGCGGCTGCCCGCAAATTCCTGAGGCCGGGTGACGTCGCGATTGACATCGGCGCCCACACCGGCGACTCCACCCTGCCGCTGGCCCTGGCGGCGGGACCGACCGGCGCCGTTTTCGCGCTGGAACCCAATCCTTATGTTTTCAAAATATTGCTGGCCAACGTTGCATTGAACCGGAAGAAGACCAATGTTTACCCGCTCATGTTCGCAGCGACGCCGCAGGATGGTGCTTTTGAATTTGAATATTCGGACCCCGGTTTCTGCAACGGCGGCTGGCACAAGGGCATCAGCCGCTGGCGTCACACCCACTTTTTTAAGCTGAGAATCGAGGGCAAAAACCTGGCCGCCTATTTGCAGCGCGAGTTTCCCGCGGAAAGCAGGCGCGTCCGGCTGATCAAGACTGACACCGAAGGTTTCGACCGGGACGTGGTCTGCTCATTGAAGGAGATGATCGTTCAAAACCACCCGTTCATCCGTTCTGAAATCTACCGGCATCTTTCCCCCGAACAACGGCGCGGCTTTTACGAAGACCTGCGCGCCCTGGGATACTGCGTTTACAAGTATAAAGGCGACGACGATTATCTCGGCGCAGAGTTGAGCCGCGAGATGATGACGCAGTGGGAACATTTCGACATTTTTGCAGTTCCCGAAAGATCAGTTGACCCGTGAATCGAGAATGACCGCCGCCGCTATCGGCCGGCCCGGGGTTTGAAATCCCGCCGGACCCAGTCCTCACGGATACGGGCCAGCGTTTCAAACAGACGCTGGTCCGTCCGCTGGATGGTACTCTGGGCGCTCAGGCATGGTTCGGTGTTCTTTACGAGTTCATTGAACGCCCGCCAGAAATCCTCCAGTTCCTTTTGAGTGCTGGGCAGGATGCGGAACTTCCGCCATTTCGTTTTGCCGAGTCCGGCGGCGCAGGCCAGGGCTTTGAATGACTGCGTCAATCCCCGGCTTGAAAACAGGTCACGCTGGTAAATGGACGGGAGGGACGCGATTTTCAACGGGATTTCCAGGGATTCGCTCCAGTCCAGCCATTTGAACTCAACAAATTGACCGTAAAGCCGCACCGGGATCCAGGGAATCCGCAAGGCATCCGCCACAACGGCCCCGTGCAACGCCTCCGTAACCAGCAACTCCGTCTGCTGGATTTCCGCCAGCACCTGCTCCACCGGAACGCGGGGATCAATGAAATGCACGCCCGCGGACCGGCAAATTCCCGCCCAATCCGCCTCGAACGAACTCTGATGATGCAGCATAAGCGAAAAACGGAACCGTTTTTCTTGCGGCGGCAGGGGAATCCGGCGAACCAAAATGGCGGGATCCGTCAGAACCAGCGACGGCTCCAACCCCAGCATGGCGGCGGTGCGCGGGCCTCGCACCCCGTAGATGGACCATTTGTGGTCCAGCACCGGCACGCGGTTCTGCCCGCAGCCCGACCCAAAAACCACCTTGCGGGGTTCGGCCGGCACGCGGGGGCTGAGAATCGTGCCGATCGCCAGGAACAAGGTGGGATCCTTTGCATCACAGACCTCGGGGGCGAGCCGGGACCACAGCCAGGGATTCAAAGCGTCGCCGAAATTTCCGTGGGGAATTCTGAAATAATACAGCATGTCAATCAGCGCTCGTCCGGGCGGTGCTGGAGTTCATACAGTTTGGCGTATTTGAAAAAACCGTGATAGCCCTCCATGAAAGCAATGATCAGGCCCGCGGCCCCGTCGCGGAATCCCTGTTTAAGGATGTAGGACTTGAAAAAATGCCCGAAGCCGTGCCCGAAAATCCGCCAGGCTGAACCGCGCACCCCCCGCCGCCGGGCATCCTCCGCTCCCCACTGGCTGTAACGGCTGACTTTCCGCAAGTAATCGTCGAGACTGCGATAGGAGTAGTGGAGCAACCGCTCGCGGCACCAGCCGACGGGTGAGGCGAGTTCAATTTCCTCATGCACCGGTTTGTCCTGGTAGCGTCCCCGGTCCCGACGAAAGAGCCGCAATACCTTGTCCGTCCGCCAGGCGCCGTAACGGATTTCCTTGCCCAAAAAAAAATTCCGCCGGCGGATCCAGTAACCGTCGCATTGCGGATTCTGAAGGATGTCTTTGATTTCAACGGCCAGCTCCGGCGTGGCCCGCTCGTCCGCATCCAGGATCAGGACCCATTCGTGGGCCGCCTGCGGAATAATCCAGTTCTTTTGCGCGGCGGGATTGACGTATTCATGCTGCAAAACCCGTGTGGCGGCCGGGCGGGCGATTTCGAGCGTGCGATCGGCGCTGAACGAATCCACCACGATGATCTCGTCGGCGAATTGGATGCTGGCAAGACATTCGCCAATCATCGTCTCCTCGTTGAAGCAGGTGACAATGGCGGTCAATTTTTGAACGGTCTGCGACATGGCGAAGATTTGTTGAGCCGCACTTTAACCAAACGGCGGACGGAGTCACAAGGCGGAACTCTGCCGGCCGCCGACAAGTTAAGGACGCCGCGCTGCGGCGTCATCGCCCGCTGGAGCGGGCGGAACGGGTGAGAGCCTGTATTGCGGGCACTTCGATTGCGCCGCTGAACGCGGCGCGGACAGCGCGGCGCGCTGTCCCCACCCATCACTCAGGGCAATGCCCGGATGCATCCCAGGCTTGGCTCCAGCAAGGGCGGCTTGTTGTTGTTGGCGGTTTCGATTCGGAGTTTTCTCTTGCGGCAACCCGGCCCGCGACCAACAATCCGCACGCATGTTGAGACTGTCTCAAAAGTATCGGAGGGGCAAGTTACACGAGCCCCTGACTGATCGAATGCCTTTGAAAATGGGAGCTCGTGTAACTCGCCCCTCCGACGAGAAATTGTTTTGAGACACTCTCATGTTGCCCGCCGCTCTTGAAAGTCAAGCCAGGGGGACCCCCCCTGACCGAAGCGGCTGCCGCGGCGCCGTGAACGGCTTGCTGCTGGCGGCATTTTTTGCCGCCTTGTTGCTGGTGATTCCCAGCCCTTCGAGATTTCACGGCGACGAACGCTATTACACCGATGCGGCAATGCAGATGAAGCAGAGTGGTGATTACTGGACGCCGGTTTACGCCGATGGACGCATCCGCCTGCTGAAGCCGATTCTGACCTACTGGACCACCGTGGGTTCGTTTCAGGTCTTTGGCGTGAATTATTTTGCCGCCCGATTGCCTTCGGCGATTGCCGGCGCGCTGATTCTGCTGCTGACCTGGCAACTGGCGCGAGCGGTCTTCAACTCCAACCGGACGGCGCTGTTGGCCGCCCTGATCATGGCCTCGAACAGCGAACTGATGGCCATCTCCACGCGCATCACGCCGGACGCACTCGTGTGCCTGTTCGTGCTAATGAGCATGTGGGGGTTCGCCCGCATCTGGTTTGCCGGGGACCAATCGTTTGTTGGGCCGCTGCTGGTTTTCGGCGGCATGGGACTGGCCGTGCAGACCAAGGGCCTGCTGGGTCTCTGTCCATTGGGAGCCAACCTGCTGTTCTGTCTCCTGGTCCGGCCGGGCCGCGCCAGACTGAAATCCTTTCTGAACTGGCCGGCCATCGTCGTGGGCATCGGTCTGGGCGTATTCTGGTATGCGCTCATGCTGCAACGCCACGGCCTGGGCGCGCTGCGCGATTTCTACGACGACCAGGTGGGCGCCCAACTGGCCGGCAATCCGGGATTTATCCTCGGCAGTTTCGCCCGCTATGTGCTGGCCGTGGTGCGGCATTTCCTGCCCTGGACGTTGCTCCTGCTGGCCGCACTGATCTGGGGACGGCAGGAGTTGGCCCGGTTCTGGAAGAGCCATCGTAATGAGTCGGTTTTTCTCCTCAGCCTCTCCGCCATACTGCTGGTGGTTTTTGCCTTGGGGAAAATGCGCAGCGCCCGCTACCTGACCGCATCCTATCCTCTGCTCGCTGTTCTTGTGGCCGGCGCGTTGTCCG
>JBEKEJ010000204.1:0-9731 GCA_050013895.1 Verrucomicrobiota bacterium
GGATTTTCATAATCTTCGCGCGTGAAACTGATTTCCTGGAACGTCAACGGCCTGCGCGCCGCGCTGAAGAGGAATTTTCTCGATTACCTCGATGCCGTGAAACCCGATGTGCTGTGCCTGCAGGAAACAAAGTGCACCCCCGACGACGTCGAACAGCTCTGGCCTGCGACTTACACGACTTACTGGAACGTGGCGCGGAAAAAGGGTTACTCCGGCACCGCGATTTTCTCCAAAGTGCGCCCGTTAAAAGTCACGCCACACGTTGGCATCGGCGAACACGACCAGGAAGGTCGCGTGCTTACCGCCGAATTCGGTGACTTCTTTCTCGTGAACGTTTATGTGCCCAACTCCAAACGCGACCTTTCGCGGCTCGCCTATCGCCAGCGCTGGGACGCCGGCTTTTTGCGTTTCCTGAAAAAATTGGAAAAGGAAAAGCCGGTCATTTTTTGCGGCGACCTCAACGTGGCCCGCACGGAAATTGATTTGGCGAATCCGAAGGCGAACGTTCACAACCACGGTTTCACACCGGAGGAGCGTGCCGGCTTCAGCGCCTTCGTGCAGGCCGGTTTCCTCGATACCTTCCGCGAATTTGAGAAGGGCGGCGGACAGTACACCTGGTGGAGCCAGATGAGCGGCGCGCGCTCCCGAAACATCGGCTGGCGCATTGATTATTTTCTCATATCAAAATCCCTGCGCTCGCGGCTCAAGCGCGCCTTTATTCAACCGGACGTTCCGGGCAGTGACCATTGTCCAGTGGGCATTGAACTTGAATAGCCGCGGCGCGGCCTGACGCCGTTGCCAAGGAACGCTGGCTTCAGCCGGCAGAAGCTCCCTCTCCACCAGGCTGCCGCGTGAACGCGGCGTTCCTTTCCGATGCTTTTGTTCGCGCTGATGGTTGCGTCCCGCACTGCCCCGTTTGGAGTTCCGCCTTCAGGCGGATTTGGATGGGCACCCGCAATTCGCCGCCTGAAGGCGGAACTCCAAACGAAATGGCGAGTTTGCGCGGGGGCAGTGTCAAGGTGCATCTCCCACCGTTGGAGCGCGGGGAATTGTCTTGTCAAATTTTCGCAGTGGCTTAAGTTTGACTTCAGCCTCAATGAAAATACTTCTCGTCAGCCCTCGGACCCCTGACACGTTCTGGAGTTTCAGGCATGCCGTGCGTTTTGTTTCCCGAAAGGCGTCCATGGCGCCGCTGGGCTTGCTGACGGTGGCGGCCATGCTCCCGCCGGAGTGGGAACTCAAACTGGCGGACCTGAACGTACGGCGGCTCACGGACGAAGACCTGCGCTGGGCGGATTACGTGTTGCTGGGCGCAATGCTCGTGCAGAAGGAATCAGTGCGAGAAATCGTTGCACGTTGCGCGGCGCTAAAAAAGACCATCATAGCGGGCGGACCACTGTTCACCACCGGCCACGAGGCGTTTCCGGAAATCCAGCACTTCGTTCTCGGCGAGGCCGAGGAAGTGATGCCGCAGGTGGTGGAAGACATGCTGCATGGCCGGTTGCAACCCGTTTATCGGGCCACGAACCGGCCGGACATCACCCAGACACCCGTCCCGCGCTGGGACCTCATCAAATTCCGGCATTACGTGACCATGTCCGTGCAATTCTCGCGCGGTTGCCCGTTCGATTGCGAATTTTGCGACATCATCGTGATGAACGGGCGCGTGCCCCGCACGAAGACGCCCGCCCAATTGATCGCCGAGTTGGATGCGCTCTGCCGGCGCGGATGGAAGGACATGGTTTTTGTCGTGGACGACAATTTCATCGGCAACAAACAGCGGACGAAAACACTGCTGCGCGCGCTGATTGAGTGGCGGCAGCGCACGCGGCCCGGCGTCGGGTTTCTTACCGAGGCGTCCATGAATCTTGCCGACGACCCGGAATTGTGCGCGCTGATGGTGGAAGCCGGGTTCAAAAAGGTTTTCGTGGGCATCGAAACGCCTTCGGTCGAGGCGCTGGAGGAATGTCACAAGCTCCAAAACCGGAATCGCGACCTCGTGGCCTCGGTGCAAACGTTGCAACGGGCCGGACTGGAAGTCATGGGCGGGTTCATCGTGGGTTTCGACAGCGACAAGAGCGACATCTTCAAGCGGCAGTTTGAATTCATCCAACGTTCCGGCGTGGCCACGGCGATGGTGGGATTGCTGAACGCGCTGCCGCAGACGCGCTTGTGGCAGCGGTTGAAACGCGAGGGACGGCTGGAAACTGAAAGCACCGGCAACAACACCGACGCGGCGTTGAACTTCAAACCCAAATTGAACCGGGACTTCCTGCAATCCGGCTACCGCGAACTGGTGAAGAATCTTTACGAGCCGCGCTATTACTACCAGCGCATCCGGACGTTTCTCAAAAGCCATCGTCCAACCGGTCCGCGACTGCATCTGTCGCGGGCGGACTGCATTGCTTTCCTGAAATCCCTGTGGGTGCTGGGCGTCTGGCACCGGGGGCGCGCGGGTTATTGGCGGCTGTTCTGGGGCACGCTCATCCGGCGTCCGCGCCAGTTCCCCCACGCCATCGAACTCGCCATCCTCGGCTACCACTTCCGCCGCGTGGCCAACTTGCTGTAAGCGCCTGCTTCGGCAAATAATAACGGGCAGTGGCCTTTCCGTAGCGGCGGGCATCCTGCCTGCCGTAGAGCCGGGGCGTCCCGCCCGGCGGATAAAACGCTTGAACCCCACGAACCGCGCTGGAACATTTCAGAATCGTACGCATCTGCCATAGTTTTTTCCGGGCGGCCCGTCCTCTGTAGTCCCGCGTTGCGGGGCGGAGGGTGGACGGGACGCCAGCCCTCTACGGCAGACGAGACGTCCGCCGCTACCACACCAGCGCGGCCGCCTTTCCCAAAGCAGATCAAACGGTGGATATTCCTTCGCCCCGACCGGGGTTCCGGGTCGGCACCGGCGCCATCCGCAGTTGTCTCTCAATGCGCACCGAGTTGCAACCGCGTGTCGCTTTCGAGCATTGACTTCAAATTCGCCCAGTTGGCTTCGTTCATCTCGTTAAAGGCATTGAGATAAACGGCGACTGCTTCCGGTGGATATTTGGCGAGCAGGGCGGCCACCGCCGATTTCAACCGCGCGTCGTCCATTTCCGCGGGTAAATTTTCGACGACACCACCCTCGTGTTTGAGGCCGAGGGCATCCAGAAAATCCACGAGCATGGCCTTCTGCTTTTTCAAGAGCCAGATACGGAGAAGTCCGCCCGCGGCCGCATCCAAAGCCGGCCGCGCGAGCGTGGCCATCATTTCTGCATGACGTTGGGGACGCGGCTGGCGTTCAAGAAAAACCGGACGGACGTGGCGCGCCTGGGCCACGGCGGCGAGGGCGACTTTGTAAGCCGGCTTGTCCGATTCGTGGGCGAAGGCGAGAATGTCATTCGCCAGGGCCGGCGACATAAACCCAAAGAGTTCGTATGACTTCAGCATTTCAACCAGAAGCTGGACTTCATTCAACGGTCACGAGCGAGATTTTATTTTTTTGAGCCAGGGCTCCGCAAGCTTTCTGTTCGAGCAACAGGGTCCTGCCGGCTTCGAGCGCGAGGACGGAAATTTTGGCGGCAACACAAACCTCCATTGTGCCGGCGCCCACGCAGGGTATGTCGAACCGCATGTCGTGGTTCGGTTTGGCAACCTTGACGGCGACCGCGCCGCCATCCTTGCCGGCGAGTCCGCCGCCGCGCGCGAGGCATTTGTCCGTCCCCTCAAATCCTTCCACCGCCAGCACCGTGCCGTTTTTTACGACGACGGTCTGGCCGATGTCCAAACGCGAAACCTCCTTCGCGATGCGAAAACCGAACTCCGCGTCCGCTTGTTGCGTGCCGGACAGGGGGGGACCGAGCTGAAATCCCGCGGGGGGCATGAGCGGTTTGAGCCACGGCGTGGCGTCAATCAATTCCACCCCGTCCTTTTTCAATTCCCCGGCAATCGCGCCGAAAATCGTCTGGGCGTTTTTTTCCGGGAGCCGGAGCCACAGCCCCATCGCCCGCAAGTCCGGCCGGAGGTCGAATAGATTTTTCGGCGCAATCTGGCCGGCCATGACGCATTGCCTGATGCCGCGGCCGGTAAACGTCGAAATCATTTTGGAAAGCTGGCCGACCTTCAGCCAGACGATTTCGTCCACGAGCGGCGCGAGCGCGGGATCGGTTTCATTTTCAAACGCGACGGCGACGAGCCATTTGACGCCGGCGGCGCGCGCCTGCCGCGCGAATTCCAGCGGCAGCGAGCGGTTGCCGGCAATGAGACCGAGCGATTCGAGCGTGACATTCAATTCAGCAAAGAGTGTTGCGTGACAGGTGACAAGTGACAAGTGACAAGTGATGCGGAAATGGATGCCACGTGTCACCTGTCACTTGTCACCCGCATTGTCCCGCTTCAGAACAGACCGGCTTATTCGATGACAATTTGAGAATGCAGGATGCTTGTAATCATTCAAAGATTTTAGCCCGAAAACCGGGGTTGGGGAGCACACCCGCCCCCGCCTTCGCCTCCGGCTTCGGCGCGGTCGCGTCGAAGCGAAGCGCAGCCGGATCGGGCGTGGCTGGATGTGCCTCGCGTCCAGCCCTTTGGCGCGCTTCGCCGGCTGGAACATTGCGAGTTGCTAAAGGTGGGCCGATGCAGACATCCGAGTTCATCTACAGGAAGATGGCGTCGCTGGAACAAAGCGGGGCGGGCCGGTTTCAGGAAACCACCTGCAAATATGATTCCGCCCAGCCGATGCCCCGGACGGTCGTGCACGAACTCAACAACATTCTCACGATCATCCAGGGTTATGCGGACCGGTTGCTGCTCAAGCACCGGGAAGATCCGGCGCTCCAGCCGCAGTTGCGCATCATCTGCGAATCCGCCCACCGCGCCGCCACGCTCATTCGTGAAACCATGCCGCCGGCCCAAAACCTGGCCCGCCGGCAAAACCCGCCGTCGCCACTGTCCCCGGCCTGACAGCGGCTTTTCCTCCCAACGAACGAAACCGTGGAGAAAACCACGGTGATTCGCTTTGACGCTGCGCCTCTCATCGCGTAGCGTGTTGGTTCTATTTTCAACTGACAATTTGGGTTTACCGTGAATTTTTTGAAATGGATATTCGGGTCGAAGAACGACCGCGAAGTGAGAAAACTCTGGCCGCTCGTCCACCGGGTCAATGAGATCGAGGCCGGTCTGCAAAAGCTTTCCGACGACGAACTGCGGCAGAAAACCGCCGAGTTCAAGGCGCGGCTCGAAGAAGGCCGCAAACAGCGCGGTTACGATGAACTGATGACCGAGGTCCGCAAGCTGGAGTCGGAACTCCGCAGTGACGAGGCCAAAACCCAGCGGCGCAAGGCATTTGAAATCGAACAGCAGCTCCTCGACGAAATTCTACCCGAAGCGTTCGCGGTGGTGAAAAACGCCTGCCGCCGCCTGTGCGGACAAGAAATTGTCGTTCGTGACCACCCGACCAAGTGGGAAATGATTCCGTTCGATGTGCAGCTCATCGGCGGTATCGGGTTGCATCGCGGTTTCATTGCGGAAATGGCGACCGGCGAAGGCAAAACCCTCGTGGCCACGATGCCGGTCTATCTGAACGCGCTCGCCGGTCGCGGCGCGCACCTCGTCACGGTCAACGACTACCTCGCCGCGCGCGACTCGGAATGGATGGGTGCGATCTACAAATTTCTCGGCCTGACCGTCGGCTGCATTTTACACGACCAGCCGCCGAACGTCCGCCGCGAGCAATACAATTGCGACATTACCTACGGCACCAACGCCGAGTTCGGGTTTGATTATCTCCGCGACAACGGCATGGCTGCACGCAGGGAAGAGCAGGTCCAACGCGGCCATTACTTCGCCATCGTGGACGAAGTGGACTCGATTCTCATTGACGAGGCGCGCACGCCGCTCATCATCAGCGGCCCGTCGCTGCACACCTTCGACGAGCAATACGCGCAGTGGAAGCCACCGGTTGAATCGCTCGTGCGCGCGCAGGAGCGCCTGTGCAGCCGGTTCCTGTCCGAAGCCGAGGAGTTGATCAAGAAACTCAATCCTGCCGACGGCTCGAATGTGGAAGACGCCGCCGGACTCGAACACCGGATCGGCCTGCTGCTGTTTCGTGTCAAAACCGGCCAGCCGCGTTCGGAAGGTTTGGCGAAACTTTTGGAGAACCCGGAAAATGCGCGGATGATGAATCAGTCCGAGCTGGAGCTGCACAAGGACCAGAAGAAAGTGGACCTTTACCGGGAAAAAGAGGAATTGCTGTTTGCCATTGACGAAAAGAGCCACGAGGCCGACCTCACGGAAAAAGGACGCAATTTTATCAGCCCGAAAGACCCGGACGCCTTCGTATTGCCGGACTTGACGACGATATTGCACGATATTGACGTCGGCCCGGAGACCGATGCACGCAAGCGCATGGAGCTGAAAACGAAAGTGCAGGCGGATTTTGAGGCCAAGGCGCAAAAGATTCACGCCATTTCGACATTGCTCAAGGCCTACAGTCTTTACCAACTCGACGTGGAATACGTCATTCAGGACAACAAAGTCATCATCGTGGATCAACACACGGGCCGGCTCATGCCCGGACGCCGCTGGAGCGACGGTCTGCACCAGGCCGTCGAAGCCAAGGAAGGCGTCGAGATTGAGCGCGAAACCCAGACGCTGGCCACCATCACCATTCAAAACTATTTCCGGCTTTACCAGAAACTCGCGGGCATGACCGGCACGGCGGAAACCGAAGCCTCCGAATTTTTCGACATCTACAAACTCGGCGTGCTCGTCATCCCGACGAACCGGCCCGTGGCGCGCAAAGACGCGCATGATTCGGTCTATAAAACCAAGCGCGAGAAATTCATTGCCGTGGTCAAGGAAATCAAGGAACTGCACGCGCAGGGCCGGCCCGTGCTGGTGGGCACCGTCAGCGTTGAAACCAGTGAAATGCTCTCGCGGATGCTGAAACGCGAGGGTCTGATTCATTCTGTCCTCAACGCGAAATACCATGAACAGGAGGCCGAAATCGTTTCGCGCGCCGGCCAGCGCGGCACGGTGACCATTGCGACGAACATGGCGGGGCGCGGCACGGACATCAAACTCGGCCCCGGCGTTCTTTGGAACGTGGAATGTCATCCGCATCCGGAAGGCAGGGGACATCGATACAAACTGACCGAGGCGTCTTCGGGAGAGGTCCGCGAAACGGATTCAGCCAGTCCGGCCGCCGGTGTTTTTAACCTCACGCCGCAGTCCAAGGTGGCCGGCGGCCTGCACGTGCTTGGCACCGAACGCCACGAGGCGCGGCGCATTGACCGGCAGTTGCGTGGACGCTGCGCGCGCCAGGGGGATCCCGGTTCATCGCATTTCTTCATCTCGCTCGAAGACGATTTGATGCGGCTGTTCGGATCCGACCGCATTGTGAAATATATGGAGAAGATGGGGCTCGAGGAAGGCCAGGAGTTGACCCATCCCCTGTTAAACCGCTCCATCCAGCAGGCCCAAAAGCGAGTCGAGCAGCACAACTTCCAGATCCGCAAACGCACGCTCGAATACGACGACGTGATGAACAAGCAGCGCGAAGTCATTTACGGCTTCCGCAACGAAATCATCCACGGCCAGGACGTCCGCGACCGCCTCATGGACATCATCGAGGAAGTTGTCATCCTGAAAGTGGAGGAATTTACCACCGCCGAATTCGACGCCGGCGAGTGGAAGATCCGCCAGTTGGCCGACTGGGTGAATTTGAATTTCCCTCTCGGCATGCCCGAGGCGGAAATTGCCAAAGCCGCCGAGTCCGGCAAGGAACCGCCGGTGGCCGGCTCGGTCTTCGACGGCCTCAGCCCGGCGCAATTTGCCGTATGCAATTTCATCAGCGATAAGATCCGCCAGTCGTATGAGTTGAAAATCAGCTTTGAGGAACCGGAAAAGCTCGCGACCGTCGAACGCTACACGATTTTGAGCGCGATTGACAAGTTGTGGCAGGAACATCTCTACGAGATGGACAGCCTGCGCTACAGTATTGGCCTGCGCGGTTACGGCCAGCGCGACCCGCTCATCGAATACAAGGCCGAGGCCTACAAAATTTTCGACGAACTGATGGTCAACGTGAAGACCGAGATCTGCCACAATGTCTTCCGCAGCGCCTCCTCCATGATGGCCTTCGAGAATTTTCTGCGCAATGTCCCGCAACAAACGTTGCACCAATCCGCCAGCGCGTTCGGCAGCGGCACCGCCACCGCCAGTTCCGGCGGCGCCGCGCAAGGCAAACCCAGCGACGTCGTCAGCGAAGCCGCGGCGGCGGCGACGGCGGAGAAGGCCAAACCGGTCCGCACCGGCCCGAAGGTCGGCCGCAACGATCCCTGCCCCTGCGGCAGCGGCAAGAAATACAAGCACTGTTGCGGACGGTGACCCCAGCTTAAACCCGAAAACTGAAATGGGTAGGGATGGCGCGCTGCGCCGTCACCGCGCCGTTCAGGCGCGGAATCGGTCCGAGGCCCGCGTCCACCCTCGCGCAATTCGTTCCGCCCGTTGGACGCGGGCGGAGACAGCGCGGCGCGCTGTCGCCACCAGCATTTTCGTGCGCCCGACTTCGGTTTTCGGGTTAAAATCAACTACTGCTCAAAATTAACTTGCAACCTGCCGCCCGCCGCTTATGTTGCGAACTGCTTGCGATACGTAAAACGCCAGTTTAACCGGTTTGGCAAATCAGCGCTGGCTGCTTTGCTGGTGGGCATGGTTCTGCTGTTGGATGCGATGGCGGCGGCGCCCGCGCTGCACGAACTGATTCACAAGGACGCGGATCAAGCCGGCCATCAATGCGCGGTCACGATGTTCGCGCATGGCAAGGTGGATTCGGCCGCGGGTGAAGCTCCTGTTGTTTTGCCGGCCGCTTTGCTTGAAACCACCCCGCAAATTGAATTTTCCATTATCACCACGGCCATTGAAGATCTTCCCCCCGGTCGTGGTCCTCCCGCAGCAGTTTCTTCCCAAGCATAAGCCGGTCGGCTTCAGCCGATCGGATTTCGCTGTAATTCCGTTATGAATTGGCGCGCACGCCCGGTGCGTGGCGCTTGAACTGGAGAAGAAATGTGAAACTGAAAACTATTTTAGGGTGGTCTTCTGCCCTTTGCTTGAGCGCGATGATCGCCCAGGCCCAGGAGACAAATGAATCCGCCTCCGCTTCGCTTCAACGCGACGAGGTGGAGCAGTTGAAACAACAGTTGCGGCAGATGCGGGAAAATTTTGAGAAAACTCAAAATGAACAGCGCCAGCAAATTGAGGTGCTGAAGAAAAAACTCGATGAATTGACAAGTCAACGACAGGTGGCGGCGACTTCCGCCCCGCCGGTGGTCGTCACGACCAATCAGCTCAACGAGTTGAATGAAAAAGTGGATCAGGTCGTCGAAGCGCAGAAAAAAACGCTGATGAGCGAATTCAATCCGGCGATCGGGCTGGTGGGGGAAACCATTTTCTCCTATCGCAGCAAGGGTTCAGATGAAACGGGCAGCGACCGACCGGGCGGGTTCGACGTGTTCCAGCGTTCGCTTGAATTGAATGTCGCCGCGTCAGTGGACCCGTTCGCCAAAGGCTACGCCGTCATCAACGCTTCCGCCGATTCCGCGACTGGCGAGGCTGCGATGGATGTCGAGGAGGCCGCGTTGCAAACGACCTCGTTGCCGGGAAATCTGGAGTTGAAGGCCGGACGGTTCTTCGGCGAATTCGGCCGGCTCGCCTACATTCACGACCACGAGTTGCCGTTCGTCAATCGTCCGCTC
>JBEKEJ010000205.1:0-5250 GCA_050013895.1 Verrucomicrobiota bacterium
GAAATCCCTGCGGATCGAGCGCATTTTCAGCGACGCAAAGGTCAAACCGTTCGATCAAATTGAGTGGGAACACCGCACCGCCGAGATCACCGACGACACCGGCAAGGTGATTTTCAAGCAGGAAAACGTCGAGGTGCCCAAGTCGTGGTCGCTGCTGGCGACAAAGGTGGTCGTCTCAAAATACTTTTACGGCGAGCAAAACACGCCGGAACGCGAAACCTCCGTGCGGCAGCTCATCCACCGCATCGCCCGGACGATTGCGGATTGGGGCATTGCGGACGGGTATTTCAGCAAAGCCGACGGAGAAGTCTTTTATGAGGAACTGGCGTGGTTGTGCGTAAATCAGTACGGCGCCTTCAATTCGCCGGTCTGGTTCAACGTCGGGCTGCTCCACCAATACGGCATCGGCAAAAATTCCGGCCAGGGCAACTGGTTTTACAACCGCAAGACCCGCGAGGCCGCGCGCGCGCATACGCAGTACGAATATCCGCAGTGCAGCGCCTGTTTCATCCAGTCGGTGGATGACAACATGGAAAGCATCATGCGCCTGGCGCACAGCGAGGCGATGCTGTTCAAATTCGGCTCCGGCACCGGCACGGATCTGTCGCCGCTGCGCTCGAAACGGGAAAAATTGAGCGGCGGCGGACGCCCGAGCGGACCGCTGTCATTTTTGAAGGTTTATGACCAGGTGGCCAACGTGGTGAAGTCCGGCGGCAAAACCCGGCGCGCAGCGAAGATGAACACGCTCCACGACTGGCACGGCGACATCGAGGAGTTCATTGACGCGAAACAGAACGAGGAAAAGAAGGCATGGGCGCTCATCGAACAAGGCTACGACGGTTCCTACAACGGCGATGCCTACGGCAGCGTGATGTATCAAAACGAAAACCTTTCCGTGCGCGCCAGCGACGAGTTCATGCAGGCGGCGATTGACGGCAAGGAATGGTGGACGCGCGCCGTCACCACCGGCAAGCCGCTCGAAAAGAAGGACGCCGCCAGGTTGCTTTCCAAGATTGCCGAAGGCACCTGGATTTGCGGCGATCCCGGCATGCAATACGACGGCGCGATCCAGAAATGGCACACCTGCAAGGGCACCGATGCCATCCATTCCACCAACCCGTGCAGCGAATACGTCTTCCTTAATAACACCGCCTGCAACCTGGCGTCGCTGAATCTGATGAAATTCAAACGCGCGGACGGCAAATTTGACGTGGACCGGTTCAAAGCCGCGGTGCGCATTTTCATCACCGCGCAGGAAATCATCGTGGACAACGCGAGCTATCCGACGAGGGAGATCGCGGAAAACTCACACATTTTCCGCACGCTCGGCCTCGGTTACGCCAACCTCGGCTCGCTCATCATGAGCTACGGCCTGCCGTATGACTCGAATGAAGGCCGCGCGCTCGCCGGCGCCATCACGGCGATCATGACCGGCCGCGCCTACGAACAGAGCGCCGAAATCGCCGCGAGCCTCGGCGCTTTTGCAGGCTACCGCGATGCCCGTTGCGCGCACGTGCCCAATCCGCGCCAAAAGGACAACGTCGAATCCATGCTGGGAGTCATCCAGGCGCACCGCGTCGCCGTCGAAGCCATCCAGCCCAGCCAGGAATTCAATTATCTGAAGGAAGAGGCGCGCCTTTGCTGGGACCAGGCACTGGAATCCGGCCGGAAGTTTGGCTACCGGAACGCCCAGGTGACCGTGCTTGCGCCGACCGGCACCATTGCGTTTTCGATGGACTGCGACACGACGGGCATCGAACCCGACATCGCGCTGGTCAAATACAAGCTGCTGGCCGGCGGCGGCATGTTGAAAATCGTCAACCGCACCGTGCCGCAGGCGCTTCAGCGGCTCGGTTGCAGCGCGAAGCAAATTGAAGACATTATCGCGCACATTGAAAAATTCGACACGATCGAGGATGCGCAGGAAGGCGGCCAGCCTGTTCGCAGCGGATTGAAGCCGGAGCACCTGCCTGTTTTCGACTGCGCGTTCAAACCGCATCGCGGCAAACGCAGCATTCATTATCTCGCGCATTTGAAAATGATGGCCGCGGCGCAGCCGTTCATCAGCGGCGCCATTTCCAAGACGGTCAACATGCCGAACGAAAGCACCGTTGAAGACGTCCGCAACACCTACATTCAGGCCTGGAAAATGGGGCTCAAGTGCGTGGCGATTTACCGCGACGGCTCGAAACGTTCGCAGCCGTTAAGCACCAAAAGGAACGGCGACGGTTCCAGCGGCGCCTCGGCGGCGGAATCCGCTTCCTTTGAAGCCCGCATCAAGGAACTGGAAACCGAAGTAGCCCGGCTGCGCGCCGAGACCGGCAAACCGCTGCGCCGCCGTTTGTCCGACACGCGCACGGCCGTCACGCACAAATTCGACATCGCCGGCCACGAAGGCTACATGACGGTCGGTTTGTTCGAGGACAAGCAGCCGGGCGAGCTGTTCATCACCATGGCCAAGGAAGGCTCGACCATCGGCGGGCTGATGGACGGCATCGGCACGCTCACCAGCATCGCGTTGCAGTACGGCGTGCCGCTCGAAGCCCTCGTGAAAAAATTCGCGCACCAGCGTTTCGAGCCGAGCGGCTTCACGAAAAACCCCGATATCCGCAATGCTTCCTCGATTACCGATTACGTGTTCCGCTGGATGGCCTTGCAATTCATTCCCGGCTATCGCGCCGCGGTCGCGGCCAATCGCGCGCAGCCGGATTTGGCCATGCCCGGCCTGCTCGAAGAGGAAAAAAAGCGATTGAACCGCCCGGTGCCTGAATTGCCGATTGCCGAGGACAACGACGCGCCCGCGGCATCATCGGGCAATGGCAACGGCCATCACGCCGCCGACGCCGTGAAATCATTGAACGATTCCGTGGCCCATTTTCAACAGGACGCGCCCACCTGCCCGAACTGCGGCCATGTGGCCGTGCGCAACGGCGCGTGTTACAAGTGCCTGAATTGTGGCGAAAGCCTCGGATGCTCCTGAAAGACCGGTTGAACCGTCAGGCCGGAGAATTCCCCGGGTGGTAGTGCTTCAATTTGAATCTGAGGTAGGTTCGTCGCGCTGCGACGACCGCGGCGCGTAGAGCGGCGCAACTGGAATCAGCCCAAGAGGTCCCGCCCGCTGCACGCGAGCGGTGACGCCGCAACGCGGCATCCTTACCACCCATAAACTGACCCACTGCTCCCGGGTTCTCCAGCTTGTTTCATTTCACCGTCACGGCTATGTTTCAGCCATGAGCAACACCGCTTCATTTGTTCGTGAGGATCCCTGGCGCATTTTCCGCATCATGGCCGAGTTCGTGGATTCTTTCCAGACGCTTTCGCAGGTCGGCCCCGCCGTCACGATTTTCGGTTCCGCGCGGGCGCGCCCGGGCGACAAGTATTATCACGCCGCCGTGGCCATCGCGAAAGGCCTCGCGCAGCACAACCTCGCCGTCGTCACGGGCGGCGGCCCCGGCATCATGGAAGCCGCCAACAAGGGCGCGGCGCAGGGCGGCGGCAAATCCATCGGCCTCAACATCGAATTACCGCGCGAACAGGCCGGTAACCGTTACACCAACCTGCCGCTGCACTTCCATTATTTCTTTGCGCGCAAGGTGTGTTTCGCCAAATACAGCCTCGGCTTTGTGTTCATGCCCGGCGGTTTCGGCACGCTCGACGAATTTTTTGAAATCGTCACCCTCGTGCAGACCGAGCGCGTCCCGCAATTCCCGCTCATCCTGTTCGGGCGCAACCATTGGAGCGGCCTGCTGCGCTGGCTGAAGACGGAAGTGGCGGACAAAAATAAATTCATCAACCCCGTCGATCTCGACCTCGTTACCGTGACCGACGATCCGCAGGAGGCCGTCAACCGCATTCTGGAATACGAACGCCTGGTCGGACCTCCCACCATCCTGCCCAAGGCGTTTGCGTGATTGGGAATGCACCCGCCGATTCACGAGATTCCCACCGCGCACGCGCCTGAATCGCTGGCGGCGCTCTTGCTCAATTCGCAACCGCCGATCCGCAATCCGCATTCCGGTGTTGTTCTGCTTCGCACTTCGTCGTTTGATTCGCCGTCGGCGCGCTATTCCTTCGTCACGGCAAATCCGTTCCTCACCTTCCGCTCCTGTGGTTCGCGGTGTGAAATCAGTTTCCCCAACTCCCAACTTCCATCTCCCATCTCCCAAACCCAATTCGGCAACCCCTGGCACCTGCTCGACAGTTTGATGTCGCGCTTCGAACTGCTGGACGAAATGGATTTGCCGTTTCCCCTCGGCGGCTGCTTCGGTTACTGGGGTTACGACCTGAAAAACTTCGCCGAACCGAAGCTCCCGCGCCGCGCCGGCAACGACCTCGAACTGCCTGATTGCCACGTCGGTTTCTACGACAGCCTGGTTGTGTTCGATCATCGCCTCGGCCAGACGTTCGTCGTTTCGACCGGCCTGGCCGCCGACGGTTCGCGCAGCGAAACGCGGGCACGGGAACAACTCGAATTTTGGCAAACGCATCTGGTAAAAACCCGCACCCCGGCCCTCTCCCTTTCGGAAAGGGTGAGGGAGAACAATTTGTCAGCCGGAGAATGCGCCAGCGATACGCAAAGTCGTTCCGGCTTTCGAAAGCCTCTCCCTCTCCCGGGGGGGAGGGCCGGGGTGCGGGCGGACGTTGTTTCAAACTGCTCAAAAATTGATTTCCTTTCCGCTGTCGAACGCGCGCAGCGCTATATCCGCGCCGGCGACATCTATCAGGTGAACCTGTCGCAGCGCCTGACCGCCCCGTGCAATTTTTCCGGCTTGCCTCGGCAAAGCGCTCTGGCAATGCCGGGCTGGGAACTGTTCCAAAAACTGGACGCCGCCTCCCCGGCTCCGTTCTCGGCCTTCCTCGACTGCGCCGATTTTCAGGTCGCGTCGTCATCGCCGGAACAGTTTTTGCATTTAAGCGGCTCGCACATCCAGACGCGGCCCATCAAAGGCACGCGCCCGCGCGATGCCGACCCGACCCGCGACGCGCAACTCGCCTACGAACTCCAGACCAGCGCAAAGGAGCTGGCCGAATTGGTCATGATCACCGACCTGCTGCGAAATGACCTCGGCAAGGTGTGCGAATTCGGCTCGGTGCAAACGCCGGAACTGGCGCGGCTCGAACGCTTCGCCCAGGTGCAGCATCTCGTTTCAACCGTCGAAGGCCGCTTGAGAAAAGATGTGAGCCATTTTGCCGCGCTCGCGTCGTGTTTTCCCGGCGGCAGCATCACCGGCGCGCCGAAGTTCCGCGCGA
>JBEKEJ010000206.1:0-5239 GCA_050013895.1 Verrucomicrobiota bacterium
GTCTGGTCGAGCGACGCGAAGCGGACGTCCCCGCTCGGGTGCGTCGTCATGTCTGGGGCGATGGTTTGCGATTCGCTCATCGGAGTCCTGCCTTCCATAATTTGCCGGCCGTTTCGTAGGTGGTGAGCGGCGTGCTCAACAGCAAAATGCCCTTCTCAACGGCTTCGGCGATGATGGCCGGCTCGGGTTTGCGGCCGCAGGTGAACAAGACGGCGGTGATGTCCTTCATCGAGGCGACTGATACGACGTTGCGATGGACGTGGATGGTGACCCACAGCACACCGGGTTGCGCATTGGCGAGCACATCGCTGAGCAGGTCGGAAATATAGCAACCGCTCAACTCGACCTCGGCGAGGTCGGTCAACGGACGCGCCTCGACGACGGTCAAAAGTGACGGGAGTTTGCCGGGTGATTTCAATTTCATAATCTGGTCTCCGTTTTGTGGAGGAATACTGCCGCCTGCAGCCGCGTGCCGCCGCCCAGTTCCGACTGGATGGTGAACTCGTCGGCGCAACGTTTGATGTTGGGCAGGCCCATGCCCGCGCCGAAACCGAGTTCCCGCGCCAGCGGACCCGCCGTGGACCAGCCTTCCTGCATGGCCAGGTCAACGTTCTCGATGCCGGGACCGCGGTCAACGGCCTTGATGCGGACTTTGATGGAATCAATGGATGTGTTGATGCGGCCGCCGAGGGAGTGGATGATGATGTTGGTCTCCGCTTCGTAGGCGATGATGGCGGCACGGCGAAGGATTTCGGGGGCGACGCTCCGGGCGCGGAGCACTTCGCGTATGCGCTGGGAAAGCTTGCCGGCACTCTCGAAATCGCCTGACTTCACGTCCGTGTTGATGACGATGCGGTGCGCCTTTTCATCCGCGGCGCGCGTGGCGATCAGCGCGGCTTCCTTGGCCGCGACTTCCTCGGCGCGGCGCTCCAGTTGATGCATCAGACAAACGGTGATGTCGCCGCGGGTGATGACGCCCACCAGCCGGTTGTTGGCGTCCAGGACCGGGAACCGGCCGTAACCGTGCCGGTCAAATTCCGCCACGGCCCGGACCAGTGAGAAATGATCGCGCAAGGTCACGATTTTGCGGCACATCCACTGTTCCACCGACTCGTTGATATGGCCTCCGTCCAGGGCATTGATGATGTCTTCGATGCTGACAATTCCCACCAGCACGTCATTGGCCAGGATGGGCACGCCGGAAATGCGGTGGGCCTTCATCAGGTGTTGAATCGAGCGCAGGGAATCAGTCACAGTGGCGGTAATGGGCGGACTGGTCATCGCGTCACGCACGCGCAGTTCAAAAACCAGCATTTGGGCGAAGGAAACCTGCCGCTTTTCACCCACGCTGAGGGTCTTTTCGATTGCCGGAGCAGGAGGCATTGACTCCTCGGAGTTGCCGGTCCCAAAAGCCTTTCCCGGCACGATGACCGGCTTGCGCGCCGCGCCCGCCAGCCGTTCGTGCAGACGTTTAGAGCGCTGGCCACCGCCGGCCTGCCGCTCCACCCTGGCCACGGCTCTCTTTCTTTCGACTGGGACGGCTTCTGTCATACCTTTAACTCCCACAACTTAAGGGCGGCGGCGGAGGGTCTCTCCACGCAATTTGGTTTACATTGGACATATTTTGCATTAGTCAAACGAAATTAATAAATTACCGCTCCAGAGTAGCATCATGATTCTTCATGTCCTCCAAAAGTGTTCCTCAATCCCGGCCCGACGGGCGGCCAAATAACGGGCAATCTTTCCCAAAAAATGCAGAGTGTCTGGAGGGTTTCCAGCCTAAAAGATGTTTTACAAAGGCGCGTCTTGTGTTATCAAGACCGGCCTGACCCGTTCTGTGTCCTGATAAAACCGGGACGGCGGAGGGTGGACAACAACAATCACAACGAACGATCGAGAAGCAATTTATGGCTAAAGCAACGAAAGCGAAAAAATACGTTTATGTCTTTGGAAACAAAAAGGCCGACGGCGACGGTTCCATGAAGCCGCTGCTGGGCGGCAAGGGCGCCAACCTCGCCGAGATGTCCCGCATCGGGCTGCCGGTGCCTCCGGGCTTCACCCTCACCACGGAAGTTTGCACCTATTATTACGCCAACAAGAAAAGCTATCCGAAGAACCTCGAACCGTCGGTCAAAGCCGGCGTGGCGTTCATCGAAAACATCATGGGCACCAGATTCGGCGACCAGTCGGCGATGCCGCTGCTGGTCTCCGTCCGCTCCGGCGCGCGCGATTCCATGCCCGGCATGATGGACACCATCCTGAACCTCGGTCTCAACGACCAGACTGTCCTCGCCCTCGTCAAAGCGACGAAGAACGAGCGTTTTGCTTGGGATTGCTACCGCCGTTTCATCCAGATGTATGGCGACGTGGTCATGGGCGTGCAAAAGAGCGCGAGCGAGGATCACGAACCGTTTGAAGTGGTGATCCACGGCCTCAAGCACGAGCGGTATCACGCCGACATCGAGGACACCAAGCTTACCGTGGATGATCTCAAGGAACTGGTGAAACGATTCCAGGCGCTCATCAAGGATCGCACCGGCGGCCAGGCGTTTCCCCAGGACCCCTGGAAGCAGCTTTGGGGGTCCATCGGAGCCGTGTTCGGCTCGTGGATGAATGACCGCGCCATCGTTTATCGCCGCAAATACAACATCCCCACCGAATGGGGAACCGCCGTCAACGTCCAGGCGATGGTCTATGGCAACAAAGGCGACAAATCCGGTTCCGGCGTGGCGTTTACGCGCGACCCGGCGACGGGCGAAAAGGTTTTTTACGGCGAATTTCTCATCAACGCCCAGGGCGAGGACGTGGTGGCAGGCATCCGCACGCCCGAACCGGTGGCGCAACTCAAGAACCATCTGCCCCAGGCCTTCGCCGAACTGGAACAGGTCCGCAAGACCCTTGAATCCCATTTCAAGGACGTGCAGGACTTTGAGTTCACGATTGACGACAGCAAGTTGTTCATGCTCCAGACCCGCAACGGCAAACGCACCGGTCTCGCGGCGGTTCGTTTCGCCATTGAGATGGAGAAGGAAAAGCTGATTGATTGGAAGACGGCCATACGCCGGGTCCCGGCCGATCAGCTTGACCAATTGCTGGCGCCGGTGTTCGACCGCAAGGCGGTGAAGGCCGCCAAGTGCATCGCCAAAGGTCTGCCCGCCGGGCCGGGCGCGGCCTCCGGCAAGATGTATCTCAATGCCGACCGCGCGGCAGCCGCCGCCGCCAAGGGCGAGAGGGTGCTTCTCGTTCGCAACGAGACCACGCCGGAAGATTTGCGCGGCATGATTGCCGCCGAAGGCATTCTGACGGCGAAGGGCGGCGTCAGCTCGCACGCGGCGCTGGTCGCGCGGCAGATGGGCAAGGTTTGCGTCTGCGGCGCCGGCGCGCTGCAGATTGATTACGGGACCAAGACCATGACCGTGGACGGCGCCACCTACCAGGAAGGCGATTTCCTCTCCATCAGCGGCACCGCCGGCGAAGTGTATCCGGGCGAACTCAAAACCGCCGCCTCCGAAATCATCCAGGTGCTGGTCGAGAAGTCGCTCGACGGGAAGGACAGCGCGACCTACCTGATGTTCCGGAAGCTGATGGATTGGTGCTCGAAGGTCTCGCGGCTGCAAGTCCGCACCAACGCCGACACCCCGGAGCAGACCGCCAACGCGGTTGCGTTTGGCGCCACCGGCATCGGCCTGTGCCGCACCGAACACATGTTCTTCTCGGGCAACCGCATTGACGCCATGCGCGAAATGATTCTGGCTGACAACGTCGGAGACCGGAAGAAGGCGCTGGCCAAAATCCTGCCTTATCAGAAGGAGGATTTCGTGGGCATCTTCAAGGAATTGAACGGACTGCCGGCGACGATCCGTTTCCTCGACCCGCCATTGCATGAATTTTTGCCGCACGACCATGCCGCACAGAACGATCTCGCGGAGAAAATGCGCGTGCCCGTCGAGAAGATCAAACAGCGCGTAAAGGAACTGCACGAGTTCAACCCGATGCTCGGGTTCCGCGGCTGCCGCCTGGGCATCGTCTATTCGGAAATTTCCGAGATGCAGTCGCGCGCCGTGTTCGAGGCCGCCGCCGAAGTGCAGAAGGCCGGCATCAAGGTGAAGCCGGAAGTCATGATCCCGCTGGTCGGGTTCAAAAAGGAATTGGATTTGCAGGTCGAAGTCGTCCATCGCGTCGCAAAGGAAGTTATGGCCGAGAAGGGCGTGAAGCTGAACTACCTCGTCGGCACGATGATTGAAGTGCCGCGCGGCGCGTTGACCGCCGACGAAATCGCGCAGACCGCCGAGTTCTTCAGCTTCGGCACGAACGACCTGACGCAGACCTGTCTGGGCATGAGCCGCGACGATTCCGGTTCGTTCATCCCGCCGTATCAGGAACTGGAAATCATCAAGAAGAATCCGTTTGCGACGATTGACCAGACGGGTGTCGGCCAATTGATGCAGATGGCGGTGGAAAAAGGCAGCGCGACGCGGCCCGGCATCAAGCTGGGAATCTGCGGTGAACACGGTGGCGACCCCGACTCGGTGAAGTTCTGCCATCGCATTGGTCTGACCTATGTTTCCTGCAGCCCGTATCGGGTGCCGGTGGCGCGTCTGGCCGCCGCGCAAGCCGCTCTCGAGGAAGAGGCCGCCAGGAAGGCGAAGAAAAAGTAAGGTAGGGTCGGCGCGCTGCGCCGACCGGACGCCGCAGCGCGGCGTCCGTACCAGATATTCAAAGCCGCTCCGGGAAGCCGGAGCGGCTGTTGTATTTCTTTGTTATTGCAATGTGCCTGCGAGCGTCAAATGATTGGAATCGCTTTCAAATCCAACTGGAAAGAAAGAACATGAATAAGAACCTTGTCCTGATCGTCATCGCCCTGTCCTCGAGTCTGCCGTGGGTGGGTTGCAACAGATCCGACAAGCTGGCCCAGTCCTCCACCTTCACCCCGCCGGCGGGTCCGGTGGAGTTGAAATTGAAGTGGCCGCAGGGTGAACGCATCGTGCAGGACATGGACATGCGGCAGAACTCGGAACTTTCCATCCCAGGCAATGCCCAAACTATAAAGCAGGATATGACCCTGGCTCAGGGATACGAACTGACGGTGTTGAAGGAGGATCCTGATGGCGGACATGAAGTGGAGATGAAATTCCTCAGCACCCGGATGTCAATGACGATGGGGGGCAAAACGATGCTGGATTATGATTCAAGCAAAAAGCCGGCGGGTGGCGGCACAAATTCGGCGGCGGATCCGGTG
>JBEKEJ010000207.1:0-5230 GCA_050013895.1 Verrucomicrobiota bacterium
TTTGTCGCTGTCGCTGGTCGTGCCGTCGTTGACGACGGTGAGCGCCGGTTTGGAATTCGGGGCGCGATAATGCTCCGACCATTTTTGAAAATGGCCGGTGAACTTGGCGTTGGTCACGACATAAACCCGGTCAATGCCGCCGATGGGCGCGAGATTGTCGAGGACGTATTCAATCATCGGCCGGCCCGCCACCGGCAGCAGCGGTTTGGGTTGCGTGAGGGTGAGCGGATACAGCCGCGTCGCGTATCCGGCGGCAAGGATGATGACTTTCATAGAGATGTTGATTAAAACCACGAATCGTGTTCATTCGTGGTTCAGTCACGCTTTATTTTCGAAAAGGCTGGGCGCCGTTTCGCGCGACAGGGTTTGGCAGCGGGCCAGGGTTTCCCCGGGCGATTCGGATTGGAGCGCAAACCCGGCCAGATCGCGGGCTTCATTCAGCTTCAGCCGGCGGATGATGTATTTGACCGGGGCAATGCCGGCGGGGGCGGTGCTCAATTCATCCACGCCCAAGCCGATCAACAACGGGACGAGGACGGGATCGCCCGCCATTTCGCCGCAAACGGCGGCTCGGATGCCGGCTTGATGCGCGGCGTCCACGGTCAGTTTGATCAGCCGGATGATCGCCGGATGCGTCGGCTCGTAAAGATGCGAAACCTTTTCGTTCGTGCGGTCGGCGGCCAGCGTGTATTGAATGAGGTCGTTGCTGCCGATGCTGAAAAACTTCGCGCGGGCCGCCAGCGCGCCGGCAATGAGCACGGCGGACGGAATTTCAATCATCGCGCCGATTTCCATTTTTTCGTCAAAGGGCTTTCCCTCCGCGCGCAATTCGGCCTGATATTTTTCGACGAGGGCGTTGGCCTGGTTCAATTCGTCCATGCCCGAGATCATGGGATACATCATTTTCACGTTGCCCTCGGCGCCAGCGCGGAGAATGGCGCGCAGTTGGGTGCGGAACAGTTCGGGCTGCGCGAGGCAAAAACGAATCGCGCGCCAGCCGAGAAACGGGTTGATCTCCTGCGCCAGTTGCAGGTGCGAGGCGAACTTATCGCCGCCCAGGTCCAGCGTGCGGATGACGACGGGACGTGGCTTCAAGGCGGCGGCAACCTGCCGGTAAGCCTGGTATTGCTCCTCTTCGGTCGGCAGCTTGTCACGGTTGATGAAGAGAAACTCCGTGCGGAACAGGCCGACGCCCTCCGCCCCGTGCGCGAGCACGGCCGCGACGTCGCCGGGCGCCTCGATGTTGGCGAAAAGGTGGATGGATTTCCCGTCCAGCGTAACGGCGGGCTGGTGCTCGATTTCGTGAAGTTTTTCCTCAAGCGAAGCCTTGCGCTTCAAAAGCTGGCCGTATTCATAAAGCGTCTGGTCCGTCGGATTGACGATGACGACGCCGTTGTAACCATCGAGCAGCGCGTCATCGCCGCTGTTCAATTCCTGGCTGATGTTCTGCAGGCCGACCACGGCCGGAATGCCCAGCGACCGCGCCATGATGGCCGTGTGCGATGTCTTGCCGCCGATGTCCGTCGCGAAGCCGAGCACCAGTTTTTTGTCCAGTTGCGCCGTCGTGGACGGACTCAAATCGTGGCTGACCAAAACGCACGGTTCGGCGAGGTGATGCAGGCCGAACTGATCCTTGGCCTCCAGCAAATTGTCCAGCATGCGCGCCGTCAGATCACGCAGGTCAGCGGTGCGTTCGCGGAGATATTCGTCGTTCGCGCCGGCCAGCGCCTCGACGTAACGCTCGGCGACGGTGTGGAAAGCGTAGTCGGCGTTGGCCTTTTGATCGCGGATCAGGCGGATGACTTCGTCCACCAGCACCTGGTCTTCCAACATCAGCAAATGGGCGTCGAAAATGTCCGCGTCCGCCGCGCTCAAGTCCTTCAACACCTTGCGCTGCACCTCCAGAATTTGCTGGCGGGTCTGGACCAGGGCCTGTTCAAAGCGGCTGACTTCATTGGCGATTTCGCTTTCGGCCAGCTCACGCCGGGCGATGACGTGGCTGGTGCGATGCAAAACGAGAATCTTCCCGCGGCAAACGCCGGCGGAAACGGCAATACCGCGAAATGTTCGTTCTCCTTTTTGCTGCCGTTCGGCCATGACCGGGATATAAACAAAACTGCTGGACTTGAAAAGCAATTACCGCCTCAAAATAAAAAGTCCGCCACCGGCGGACCCCAAACCCTCAACCCTCGACCTTCAACGCTCAACCGCTCAAGCCCGTTCCATGTATTTGCCCGTGCGCGTGTCCACCTTGATTTTCTCGCCGGTTTTGATGAACAGCGGCACCTGAACCGTAATGCCGGTTTCGAGCGTCACCGGCTTTTGCACGTTGTTCGAGGAATCACCGCGAATGCCTTCCGGCGCGTCCGACACCGCCAGCACTACGCTCGATGGCAATTCGATGGTCACGGCCTTTTCTTCCACGAACGTCACCGTCACTTGCCCGTTTTCCACGAGAAAATTCCTCGTGTCGCCGACCAGTTCGGCTGTGAGCGTGACGGTTTCGTAGGTTTCCGGGTCGGTGAAAACGTAGTCCGCGCCATCTTTGTAGCTGAATTCCATCCGCTTGGTAATCATCGGCACCGGCTCGATGCGCTCGGTGGAGCTGAACCGCACGTCGGAAGATTTGCCGGTGCGGATGCTGCGGAGCGTGGCCTGCACGAACGCGCGCAGGTTGCCCGGCGTGCGATGTTGCATGTCCAACACCACGCAAATATCGCCGTTGTAATTGATCGCCATGCCGCGGCGAAGGTCGTTTGCTGTCGCCATAAATTCAAAAAAATCCGTCGTTAAAATGGTGTCCCCCGCAAAAACGGGAGTGGCGGAGCATAACCGAAAATCACCCGAACGCAAGATGGTTTTGAAGTAATGCGGGTATTCCCGGGTGTGAATATCTTTTTCGACCACGCCTTGACACCCCTAACTTTTGTATGTTACAAATGGGTGACCACAATTAGCTGTGGCTTTATGCGCTGCCCAAAGTGCGGTTCTCAAGATGACAAGGTCATTGATTCGCGCGCTTCGCGCGAAGGGGCTACCATTCGCCGCCGCCGCCAATGCGGCAAATGCGCTCATCGTTTCACGACTTACGAGGAGATTGAGCGCGAAGGGTTGATGGTGCTCAAGCGCGACGGGCGGCGTGAGGAATTTTCCCGCGAAAAACTATTGTCCGGCGTCAAGAAGGCCTGCCAAAAACGCCCCATCAGCCCGAAAGTGATGGAGGACCTGGTGGACCACATCGTCGCCGTCGTGACCGACGAATACGAGAGCGAGGTGCCCGCCGAGTTCGTCGGAAAAATGGTCATGGACGGCCTGCGCGAAATGGACGAGGTCGCCTATGTCCGGTTCGCCAGCGTCTATCGCCGGTTCCAGGAAGCCACCGACTTCGTGCACGAAGTCAAAAAACTGGAGGCCAGGCAATGATCGCCCTGATGTCCGATTGTCTGCTTTTCCGGCTCGCCAGCGGCGAAAGCGTTCCGTTCTCGGCGGAAATGATTTCCGTCGAACTGGTCGGTGACGCGGCGGGGAAATTCGATCCCGAGCTGTTGCGCCACGCCACGGCGTCTGTGTTTCATTATTTCAAAAACGAGCTGGGCCGCGAAACCGTCACGGTGGGCGAATTTGCCGGGGCGCTGGAAAAAGCGCTGCGCGGCCTAGGGTTCAACGTCTTTTCCGAGGAGCCCGAAACCTGGCGCGAGCGCCGGGGGATGGTCGAAGCCGATTTGCTGATGCTCGCGCGCGAATCCGGCGAAAGTCGCGAGTTGTTTTTCTTTCCGCGCTTGCGGAGCGAACTGCGCGCGCAACTCCGCCGCACGCCGCGCCTCGTGCGCTTTCGCGGTCTGCGCGGCTGTGTCAAGCAGCTGGCCGGCGCGCGCCGCTGGAGTTTGCGTTGCGAAAAACTGGAGGAACAAATCGTCGAATACCTCCGCGGCTGCCTGGACGCCGAACCGGAGCAGGCCGACTGCGCGCTGGTGGTGGAATGAATTTTAATCCGCGAATTTCGCCAATTAACGCGACTGAAAATTTCCAAAGACAATTCGTGAGAATTCGTGCAATTCGCGAATCAAGTCAAAAACCATGAGCAAAACACTCTTCGAAAAAATCATCGCCCGCGAAATTCCGGCGGCGATTGTCTATGAAGATGACCTCGTGCTCGCCATCCGCGACATCAATCCCCAGGCGCCGGTGCATGCCTTGATTTTCCCGAAAAAAGCGGTTCCGCGCCTGGCCGAATGCACGTCGAAAGACCATCCGCTCCTTGGCCATCTGCTGTTGAAAGCCGCCGAAGTCGCGGACAAACTGGGCTTGAAAAAGGGCGGGTACCGGCTCGTCATCAACAACGGCGCAGACGGCGGCGAAACCGTGCCGCATCTGCATTGCCACATTCTCGGCGGACGCTCCATGGCCTGGCCGCCGGGGTGATTCCTCATTTCAAATCAACTTCCACAACACCTTGCCCAGCCGTTTGATGCCCTCGCGGATGTCCGCCTCGCTCGCGTTGCCGAAACTGATGCGCATTTCGTGATTTGGTTTGCGCCGGGTGGGGTCGTCCGCGTAACACAGTTTGCCCGGCACGTAGAGCACGTCGTTTTTCAGCGCGGTCTGGAACACCTTTGACTTCACGCCCGCGGAATTTCCCTTCGGCAGCCGCGCCCAGAAATAAAGTCCGCCGGCCGGCTCCCACCATTCGACGGACGGCGGGAAATGTTTTTCAAGGGCCAGCTTCATCACGCGTGCTTTGTGCGCGTAACGCTTTCGCAGCCGCGCGACCTGCCGGGCGCAAGCTCCCGACGCCAGCGCGCGGGCAAAGAGTTGTTGCAGCAGATTCGCCGTGCCGAAATCGTGATTGCCCTTGATATGCCGCATCGTGGTGGACAGCGGTTCCGGCAGGATGCCGTAGCCGACACGCGCGCCGGTCGCGAACGGCTTGGTAAACGTGCCGGCGTAAATCACCCGTCCCGCGGCGCCGGCCACCGCCAGCGCCGACGGCACGTCCGGGCCGCTGAATCGCAATTCGCGATAAGCCGCGTCTTCGAGCAGATAAATGGGATGTCCCGCCGCGCGCTCGAACCGCTTCAACAATTTCAGGATGCCGCGCTTTTTCTCGAAACTGGTCGTGACACCGGTCGGGTTTTGGAAATAGCTGACGAGGTAAAGCATTTTGACGCGGCGCAAGTCGCCGCTGCGTTTGAGCGATGTCAGAACTGTATCGAGGTGCGCCAGATCCAGT
>JBEKEJ010000208.1:0-5209 GCA_050013895.1 Verrucomicrobiota bacterium
GGCTGCTCGAACACGGCCGGAAAATTCTGGTCGCGGTCTCCGGCGGCCTGGATTCGATGGTGCTGCTTCACGTGTTCCATGCGCTTGCGCCTCAATGGCGATGGCGGCCCACTGTCGCCCATTTCAATCACCAGTTGCGCGGCCGCAGCAGCGACGCGGACGAAAAACTGGTCCGTCAAACCGCCGGCGCGATGAAACTGCCGTTCGTTGCCGGGAGCGCGAACGTGCGGGCGTTCGCCACAAAATCAAAATTGTCCGTCGAAATGGCCGCGCGGAAACTGCGTCACGAATTCTTTGCGCGCCTGGCGCGTGAACGTCAAATTCATGAGGTTGCCCTGGCGCATCATGCCGACGACCAGGTGGAATTGTTCTTCTTGCGCCTGTTGCGCGGCGCGGGCGGCGAAGGGGTGGCAGGCATGAAATGGCGCTCGCCGTCGCCGGTGGATTCCAAAATAATGCTCGTCCGCCCGCTGCTGGATTTAACCAAAGCGGAGCTGTCTGCGTTCGCCCGTGAACACGAAGTGCGTTTCCGGCACGATGCGACTAATTTTTCCCTCGGCGCCCCGCGAAATCGCGTGCGCAATGAATTGCTGCCGCTGCTCCGCCGGCGCTACCAGCCGGCGCTCGCCCGAACCGTTTTGCGGCTGATGGAAATTGCCGGCGCGGAATCCGATTTCGCCGGCGAAGCGGCGCGGCAATGGCTGCGTAGCAGCAAACGTGAGTCCGCTCCCGCTAAAAGTCAGCGCCGACTCACGTCGGCTGCCACGAGAGAAGATAGCAATTTTGAAAAATTGCCGGTCGCGATTCAGCGGCGCGTTGTGCAATCGCAGCTCGCGGAACTTGGGGTCGCGGCGGATTTTGAATTGATTGAATCGCTGCGCCAATCGCCGGATGTCTTCGTCAGCGTCGGCCCGGAATACACCGTTTCGCGGGACGCGAAAGGCAAGGTGAATTTGCGCGAGCGGCAGGTTCCCAAATTCAACCAGCGCACATTGGCGGTGAAACTGGGCCGGGCTGGAGAAGTGGTTTTTGACGGCGTAAAGTTCGGTTGGCGGTTTGACCTCGCAAACAGATTTGCGCGATTGCAAAGAAAACCCGGCTGCGAGTATTTTGACGCGGACAAAGTCGGCGGCCAAATCACGCTGCGCCGCTGGCGTCCGGGCGACCGTTTTCAGCCCATCGGCATGAAGTCGGCGCTGAAACTTCAGGATTGGTTCGTCAACCAGAAAATTCCCCGTGCGCGCCGCCGTGAATTGATTGTCGCCGCCGCGGAGTCGGGCGAGGTTTTTTGGGTTGAAGGCCTGCGGATTGGCGAAAAATTCAAGCTGACCCAGCAAACGAAGCGCCGTTTGATCTGGCATTGGCAAGGCGCTGAAACGAAAAAAGGCATTGGAGAGGAACGCCGTGTTCACGCGGCAGCATAATAGAATGGGAGCCTCGGCCGTCCCGCTTGGCGGGACGGCGTTCCCGGGTGGCGATGTCAGGTTGCAGGCCGTCAAAAGGGCGCAACTTGAGGCCCCCCTGAGCGGACAGGCATTCCGTTTGGGGTTCCGCCTTTAGGCGGCGAATTGCGGCTGCTCATCCAAATCCGCCTGAAGGCGGAACTCCAAACCGGGGCAGTGCGCGGCACGCACCCAGCCAAAAACTGGCGGTCTGAAAGTGCTTTACACCGGGGTAGTGAACAACTAATCTGCCGTGTTAATTCGAATATGGAAGCAAAGACGAAGACCATTGAATCGTTCAAGTTGCACGACGGCGACACGGGGTCGGCGGACGTGCAAATCGCGTTGCTGACGCAGCGGATCAACCATTTGACCGAGCATTTGCAAAACAACAAAAAGGATCACAGCTCGCGCCGCGGGCTGTTGATGATGGTCGGCCAGCGCCGGCGCCTCTTGGAGTATCTGCAAAACAACGACTTGGGCCGTTATCAGGCGGTCACGAAGAAATTGAAACTGCGCCATTGAATTTTTGCGGAGGCGCGGTGTTGTTTGACCAGGCCGCCTTCCGCCATCGGATTTGAGCCAGCCAGCGCGAATGGCCCGATTCCTTAACCAACCACATCGCGTATGAAAAATCCGTCACCCCTGGGTAATTTCATTCAGCTCCGAAAACGTTCGGAGTTCACTGAAGTTTCTCCGGCGGTGACGGGCGGAAACAGTTATGCCAGAAAAAATCACCGCCCAGGTGGGCGACAAACAAATCGTCATTGAAACCGGAAAAATCGCCAAACAGGCGGACGGCGCGGTAACCGTCCAGCTCGGCGACACCATCGTCATCGTGGCCGCCGTGGCCGCGACCAAATCCAGGGAAGGCCAGGAGTTCTTCCCGCTCACCGTGGATTACCGCGAAAAGGCGGCGGCGGCGGGCCGCTTCCCCGGCGGCTATTTCAAACGCGAAGGCCGCCCCACCGAAAAGGAAATCCTCACCTCGCGGCTCACCGACCGCCCCATCCGTCCGCTGTTCCCGAGGGGCTGGTATAACGAAGTCCAGGTCCAAAGCATCGTGCTCAGCGCCGACGGCGAGAATGACCCGGACATCTTGAGCATCATCGGCGCGAGCACGGCCCTGATGATCAGCGACATTCCGTGGGCCGGACCGCTCGGCGCGGCGCGCGTGGGCCGCGTCAACGGCAAATTCGTCGCGAATCCGACGCATGGCGAGATGAAGGAGAGCGACCTCGACCTCGTCTATGTCGGCAACGAAACTGACATCGTAATGTTCGAAGGCTCGGCGAAGGAAATTTCCGAGGCCGATTTCAACGCCGCCTTGAAATTCGGCCAGGAGGCCGTCCAGCCGGTCATCGCCGCGCAGAAGGAACTGGCGGCCAAAGTTGGCCGGAAGAAGCGCGAAATTACACTCAACGTCGCCCCCGACGAAATTTTGCAGGAGGCCAAAAAGCTCGTGGGCGATCGCTTTGTGCCCGCGCTGCTCACGCCCGGCAAACTCGCCCGCGAAGACGCCGTCAAGGCCATTCAGGACGAAGTCGGCGCGAAACTGGTCGAGAAGTTCGGCCCGGAAAAGGTCACCGATTTCATCGTCAAGGACGCCTTTTATTACATTCAAAAGGAAGCCGTCCGCGGTCTGATTTTAAGCAGCGGCAAGCGGCTCGATGGCCGCGCGTTTGATGCCGTCCGTCCGATTACCAGTGAGGTCGGCATTCTGCCGCGCGCGCACGGCTCGGCGCTGTTCGCCCGCGGCGAAACCCAGGCCGTCACGCTCGTCACGCTCGGCACCGGCGAAGACGTGCAGGAATTCGATTCCTACACCGGCGGCGACAGCGAAAAGAAATTCATCCTGCACTACAACTTCCCGAACTTCTCCGTCGGCGAGACCGGCCGCATCGCCGGTCCGGGCCGGCGCGAAATCGGCCACGGCGCGCTCGCCGAACGCAGCATCGAACCGATGCTGCCGTTGCAGGATTATCCCTACACCGTCCGCGTCACCAGCGAGATCATGGAATCGAACGGCTCGACCTCGATGGCGACCGTGTGCGGCGGCACGCTGGCGCTCATGGACGCCGGGGTTCCGCTCATGCGGCCCGTCGCGGGCATCAGCGTCGGCATTTGCGCCGAATACAGCGACGGGAAAATTTCCAAATATCAGCTCCTTACCGACATCCTCGGCTGGGAGGATCACTACTGCGACATGGATTGTAAAATCGCCGGCACGGAAAAAGGCATCACCGGCTTCCAGCTCGACCTCAAGTTGAAGGGCCTGCCGCACGCGCACATGACCGAGGCGGTTGAAAAGGCCCGTGTCGCCCGGATGCACATCCTGGCGGAAATGGCCAAAACCCTGGCCGCGCCGCGTCCGGAGATCAGCAAATACGCGCCGCGCATCGAAACCATCAAGATCAACCCGGAGAAGATCGGTGCGATCATCGGCCCCGGCGGCAAGAACATCAAGAAACTCGTCGAGGAATCCGGCTGCGAAATTGACATCGAAGACGACGGCACGGTGAATATCTTCTCCGTCTCGGCGGAGGGCATGAAGATTGCCCGTGACGCGATTCTGGGCATGACGGCCGAAGCCGAACCGGGGAAGATTTATCGCGGGAAGGTTGTCACCATCAAGGAATTCGGCGCGTTCGTCGAGTTTCTGCCCGGCAAGGACGGCCTCGTCCACATCAGCGAACTCGCCAACTTCCGCGTCAAGCGGACCGAGGACATCGTCAAGGTCGGCGACGAAATCACCGTCAAATGCCTGGGCGTGGACGAAAAGGGGCGGGTGCGCCTGTCGCGCAAGGCCGCGATGGCCGAGCGCGACGCCGAGATGGCGGGGAAAGAACCCGCAGCAAAGGAAGACAAGTAATCCTGGCAAAATCAATTCCAACGCGAACGGGCGTGTCAAGCCGCAGCTGCGGCGAAGGCTGACAGCCCGTTCGCGCTTTTGGTTTTTAGACGCAAAATCAGTTACGACTCGCAGCAAGGTGAGAAATTTGGAGAAGGGCGAAGCCAGATTTGCGGCGGGTTGGCGTGTGTGGCGGGCGGTGGGCAGTGGACATTCAAAGAATTTGAACCGAGCCACACACGCCAACCCGCCGCTAGTTTTGCTTTGCCTTGATTCCAAAAAGGGGGGTGGCAAACTGGCGGAGCGTGAGCGGGTCGAGGTCGAGCGGCTTTGCCTTGATTCCAAAAAGGGGGGTGGCAAACTCCGCGCCGAACAAACCCGCCGCATTGGCACGCTTTGCCTTGATTCCAAAAAGGGGGGTGGCAAACTTTCCTCGGCATCGAGGCTTTCCTGGCGGTGCTTTGCCTTGATTCCAAAAAGGGGGGTGGCAAACTTCCTCTCTCAAAATCCCCGTTCCGATTTGCGCTTTGCCTTGATTCCAAAAAGGGGGGTGGCAAACTGCGGTTGCCTCAGCAGCGTTGAACGCAATGGCTTTGCCTTGATTCCAAAAAGGGGGGTGGCAAACTTCCGGTTCCCTGAACATCGGCCCCGTAGTCGCTTTGCCTTGATTCCAAAAAGGGGGGTGGCAAACTGCCAGCGCGTTTGAATCGCGTTGCGTTCAAGCTTTGCCTTGATTCCAAAAAGGGGGGTGGCAAACTAAGCCGAGCTTCAAGCCGAGCGGAACAGCCGCTTTGCCTTGATTCCAAAAAGGGGGGTGGCAAACTGCGACGAACAGTCTTGGCAGTGGAGCGTTTGCTTTGCCTTGATTCCAAAAAGGGGGGTGGCAAACTTTGGCAGTGGCAAAACAACATGGAAA
>JBEKEJ010000209.1:0-5187 GCA_050013895.1 Verrucomicrobiota bacterium
GCCATTCCCAACTCGGACAATGGCGGCAATGGTTCGGGCGGCAGCGATTCATCCGGCAACCCAGGCTCTGGACAAGCGCAAAGCGTTCAAACGCCGGTTAATGCGCCGGAGGGTGTTTACATCACAATGTATAAAAGCCATCAGGATTATGATTTCACACCCTGCTGGTTCCAGGGCGATTACATGGCGCTGCCACATCAGTATGACTGGTTGGATTGGTACGATGGCAGAGGTGGATGCGAAGACAAGTTCCATGTTGACTTTTATCCGGACTATGGGGGCGTTTATGTTCCGGCGCTGATCAATATCACGTGGCCGGCGACCAGTTGGCCGCAGGACTTGCCCGCCGGCGCCGAAACGACGACTTCGTGGTGGTATGGCAATGACTCCTCCTCGGGGCCGGGCGAGACGAGCACCGGCGCCACGTTTCCGCCCCCGCTGGCGATGGAGAGTTGCCATATTGCCGTCTCGCGGGAGGCGGGGAATGGTTGCACCGAAACTTATCAGCGGGACGCTGATGTCCAAATCAAGCTGGCCACGGGCGGCAGTGCCGGATCAACCCGGATGAATCTGTGGGTGATTTCGGCCAATGCCAGGGACCATTTACCGCCGTGGTTGCCACCCTTCGGAGGCGATATAACTACTTTCTTCACTCCTTGGGATGGCGTCTATGGCGCGTCGATTGACCCGTCGCGGATCGCGATTTTGGACCAAAAGTTGGGCAGCGACGGCAAGCTCTATGTGATGCTGCCGGACAATACGGATCCGGACATCACACCCGCTATCGCGGGTGCGCCGGATTATTACACACTCGAAATCACGGCGCAGAAATATACGCTGACGATTCTTGCCGGCAGCAGCACGACCAATGCTGATCTATCAGTGGCCGCGCCGGAGTTTTGTGTGGGGCAGTTGGTATCGTTTGTGCCGGGCTGGAGTCCGAGTGCGCCGCCTTATGTGGCGGCCAGCTCGTTTTTCCACTGGCATTTGCCGGACAAGTTCGTGAATGAATCGTATCACCCCTATCCTTCGTCCACCTGCACCAGCTACCGGCGGAATGATGATTTGCTGACTGCTCGGACGACATTCTGCTGGTTTGTGAATGGGAACGGCGGGGCGTGTAGCGTGGGGATGAGCCTGCAATTCGACAACGGGCAGGTGGTCAGCCCAACGGCAATGGGCAATTTCACGGTATATCGGCCGCAAATGACGCATTTCGCTCCGGACCCGGTCTATATGCCATTTACGCCGATGCTTAACAATGGATGGCTTGAACTTGGAAATGATCTGAGACAGCCCGATGGACAAATGAAATTCGATGCTACGGTTGAAACCAAAGTCAATTTCCCGGGCACGGTAAATTGGACTCAACTCATTAATCGTTCCACAACCTATGCAACGTCAACATCGGGCTATTGGCTGGATAATGGCCAAATTTTCAATGGCGCGGGAAATGTCAATCCCATTACCTCACCTCCATTTTGGCTTGTTGACAATCCTGGAGTTGCCGGCGTTTGGGCTTACGTAAGCGTCACTGATGCCTATAAGACGTATCTTGTCTTCACGCCCAATGGCGATGCGATCGGGGTAACTTTGGGGGTAGTCACTTGGGGTTGGTCCGGCACAGAAACGTTTGGAGCGTTAAGCTCTTCATCTGTAACTTCACCGAGCTATTCTGATTCGGATGAGTTTCCCGAGTGGCCTAATGTCCTTCACTCAGCAGGAGAATGAATATGCGCTTATTATTTTTAATAACCACCGTTCTTTTTGGCAGCTTGTTTACCGGCGAAAGCGCGAATCAGCTGGTCACAAACAATCCTGCAACCATAGTGGACACCAACCTTGTCGCTTGCACGCTTTCCATAGAACAGAGCCCTGGTTGGAGCGAGGGCCCTTCGCCGATCTGTTTTGTCAAGCTGGACAATCCGGCAACTAATTCCATAATATTGAGTTTACAGCTTCCCCCGGAAAATATCTTCACCGTTGAATTGATTGATGCAAAGGGTGAGCCGGTGGAAAAGACTGAATATGGCGAGAAATTCGGCCAATCTTTGACTCAGAAGCAGCTTAATGATTGGATTATACCAATACGACTGACAGGACACCTTTCAGCAGCATGGTTTGAGGTTCCGCCTGCTACGCTGCGAGCAGACGTCGCGGCTTTCAGCCTTCCCAAGACCTTCAAAATAACTCAAGCAGGCAAATACACTCTGCACGTGCGAATGAGATTGATACAAAGTTACTTTTCCGACTCATCAGGAACAATCGTTAGAACAAATATATTTGGAGCACAATGTATGGGAGGACCCGGTAGAACGGCGCCAACTGTTTTTCAATCCGTTTGGCTGCCGGAAGCCACCGCCAAGGTTCAAATTCGTCCGGAAGACATTCCGCAAATGAATTTGCCGCCGAAGGTCCAAACTGTTTCTCCGGGCAAATGACCCGCAGACCGCCCGGACCGGGACAAGGCCGCGGGAGCATTTGTGGCTTCACCGGGCTGTTCTGATTCGCAGGCCGGCAAAGTCGCGCTTGCGTCCGCCGCGGGCAAACGGCAATTTTTTGCCGATGAACGCCGCAATTCTGGTGGCCGCCGGCAAAGGCTCCCGCATGGGGCCGCAGGTGGACAAACTGTTCCTTGAAGTGGCCGGGTGTCCCGTCGTCGCGCACACGTGGCGGCGTTTCAACGATGCAAAGTGCATTGATGAAATAATTCTGGTCGTACGCAAGGAAATGCCGGCGGCGTTTGACGCGCTGGCGGCAAAATTCAAATTTCAAAAGCCGTTTCGCATTGTCGTGGGCGGGGCGGAACGGCAGGACTCGGTCTGGAATGGCCTGGAGGCGTTGTCGGCGACAGCGGAAATCGTGGCGATTCATGATGCGGCGCGCCCTTGCACGGACGAAGCGTTGATTGCAGCGACCATCAGGGGGGCCGCCGAAACCGGTGCGGCCGTCGCCGCCCAGCCGGTGACGGACACGATCAAGGAATCCGCCGACGGCCGGTTGGTGCGCCGAACGCTCGACCGTTCGCGGCTGTGGTCGGTGCAGACACCGCAGACATTTCGCGTCGAGATCATCCGCCGCGCGTTGGCGGAAGCGCGCCGGTGCAAACGAGTGTTCACCGACGACACGGCGGCGTGTGAATTGATCGGCCAGCCGGTCCAGCTCGTCTCGCGGGTCGCGCCCAATCCCAAGGTCACCGTGCCCGGCGATCTGCCATTCATCGAATCGTTGTTGCGAAGGGGTGTAGCTTGACACCGCTGCAACGCCTTTGCCCGCCAGCGGAGCGCGGATTGTCCTCAATCCGCAGCGGTTGATTTTTCGGAGGCGCTGCGATTGAGGCCAACCCGCGCTGTGGCGGCAGTCTGTGCCCGTTGCGGAGCCGGATTCGAGTTTTTCTTCGAGTTCGGCGCTTTTTTATGTTAACGTGGCAACGATTATGAAACGTCGTTTGATTTACGGATCGGTGATCTCGCTGTTGGCGGTGAATTTCGTCGTCGGCGCGTGGATTTATCTGGGTTCCGCGCGGGCGGCGGAAAAGAAGGATGCCATGGGTCCGCATCTGGACTTGTTTGCGGACGTGCTCCAAAAAGTGCGGACGGAATACGTGGACGGCCAGAATCTGACGTATCGTGACCTGACTTACGCGGCGGTGAAGGGCATGGTCAATGTGCTGGACCCGCACAGCGAGTTCATGGACCCGGCCGCCTATCACGAATTGCAGGATGACACCGAGGGGCAGTTCGGCGGACTCGGAATCGTCGTCACCGTGCGGAGCAATTATGTGACCGTCGTCACGCCGATGGAAGACACGCCGGGCTTTCGCGCCGGCATCCTCGCCGGCGACCGCATCATCAAAATCAACGGCGATGACGCGGTGAAAATGCCCCTGGAGGACGCGGTGAAAAGACTGCGCGGCAAGCCGGGCACGCGGGTGACCATGACCATTCAACGTCCCTCTTCCGGCATGGTCAAAAATTTCACGCTCACCCGCGACGTCATCCAGATGAAAATGGTCGAGGACATCAATGGGAAGGAGGAATACCCGCTCGGTGATGACAAAATCGGTTACGTCTGCATCACCCAATTCGGCGACAACACCGGCGGCGAACTGGCGGCCGCGTTGCGAAGGCTCCAGGCGCAGGGTATGAAGGCATTGATTCTGGATTTGCGCTGGAATCCCGGCGGATTGCTGGACGAGGCGGTGAATGTTTGCCAGACGTTCCTGCCGCGCGGACAGTTAATTGTTTCCACCGAAGGCCGCGACGCCGCGCAAAATTCCGTCCGGCGCGCGGAGGGGCACGATGATGAATTGCACGGCATGCCCATCGTCGTGCTTGTCAACTTGAGCAGCGCCAGCGCGTCGGAAATCGTCACCGGCTGTTTGCAGGATTTGCATCGCGCCATCATTCTCGGCCAAAAGACATTCGGCAAAGGCTCGGTGCAGAGCATCTTTCCCTTCGACGACGGCTCGGCGCTCAAACTCACGACGGCGAAGTATTACACGCCCAGCCATCGGGTCATCCACGAAAACGGCATCACCCCGGACATCGTCGTGCCGATGAGCGACGACGAGGAAGCCCTGTTGCAGTTCAAACGCGCGCCCGGCGGAGTCGAATCGCTCAGTGAAACCAATCGGGTGCAGCTCTCGAGAATCCAGGACCCGCAACTCACCCGCGCCGAGGATTTGCTCCGGGGCATTCTGCTTTACGACTCGTTGAGCAGCGCGCAAACACCTGCGGGAATGGCGGTCAAATGAATTGAGACCTCTGCGAAACAGGCGTAGCGGCTTTCGGCATCCCGCAATGCGGGAGGGGCAATTCAATTTTCTGAAGAAATGCGGCGGTCTGCCGACCCGCCGCTCCATTAAACATGACCATTCTTGCACTTGAAACGTCCTGCGACGAGACCGGCGCCGCCGTCGTCGGCAATGGCAGGGTTTTGTCCAGCATCGTTTCCTCGCAAGTCCGCCTGCACGCCGAATACGGCGGCGTCGTGCCCGAACTCGCCGCGCGCGAACACCTGAAAAATCTTCTGCCCGTCGCGCGAACGGCACTGGAGGAAGCCGGGATGCAAGCCGGACAACTGGATGCCGTCGCCGCCACACAAGGACCGGGTTTGCCGACGGCGCTGCTCGTCGGAGTCAAGGCCGCGCAGGCCGTCGCCTTTGCTTTGCGAAAACCGTTCGTT
>JBEKEJ010000210.1:0-5167 GCA_050013895.1 Verrucomicrobiota bacterium
CTCTCCGGCATCACTTCCGGCGCCGCCAACGAAAATCAATCCCTCACCGTCACCGCCACCTCTGCCAATGCCAGCTTGATTCCCAATCCGACCGTCAATTATGCCAGTGCCAACACCACCGGCTCCCTGACCTTTACGCCGGCGCCCAACCTTACTGGTTCCGCCCTCATCACCGTCACTGTCAATGACGGCGGCGCCAGCAACAACATCGTCACCCAATTCTTTACGGTCAATGTTCAAAACTTCAACGATCACACACCGCCCACCGAACAAATCACGGCCCCGAAGCCCAACCAGCAGTGGACCAATGGCGAATTTACAGTGACGGGCAAGGCCGGTGACAACGTAGCCGTGGGGACGGTGTATTATTCGTTGAACGGTTCGGCCTGGGCGGAAGCGACGACGGTCAACAACTGGACCAATTGGACGGCGAACCTCACGCTGATCCCGGGAACCAACACCGTCCAGGCCTATGCCGTGGACACCAGCGGAAATATTTCGCCGACCAACACGGTTAAATTTGAATATGTGGTGCTCATGCCCTTAACGCTTTCCATTAATGGCAAAGGAACAGTGAATCTCAATTGCAAAGGCATGCTCCTGGCCATCAACGAGAACTACCTAATGACCGCTAAAGCCTCGTCGGGGTTTGCGTTCACCAACTGGACGGGCAGCCTCACGACCAACAGCGCGATGTTGCGGTTCACGATGGCGACGAACCTGACGTTGACGGCGCATTTTGTGGATGTGGCCAAGCCAACCGTGAGCATTGTGACTCCGACCTCCAACAAGCAGTGGACCAACGGCACGTTCACGGTCACTGGCAGGGCCGGTGATAACGTGGCGGCAGGAGCGGTGTATTACTCGCTCAACGGTTCGCGCTGGACGGTGGCAACGACGGTCAACAACTGGACCAACTGGACGGCCAACCTCACGCTGATCCCGGGAACCAACACCGTCCAGGCCTATGCCGTGGACACCAGCGGAAATATCTCGCCGACTGACACGGTTAAATTTAAATATGTGGTGCTCAAGCCTTTGACGGTGCAGATCGTCGGACGCGGCACGGTCAATCCCAACTACAACGGGGCGTTGCTGGCCATCAACGAGAACTACACGATGACCGCCAGAGCCTCGTCCGGGTTTGCGTTCACCAACTGGACGGGCAGCCTGACGACCAACAGCGCGATGTTGCGGTTCACGATGGCGACAAACCTGACGTTGACGGCGCATTTTGTGGATGTGGCCAAGCCAACCGTGAGCATTGTGACTCCGACCTCCAACCAGCAATGGACCAATGACGATTTTACGGCGACGGGCAACGCCGGTGACAACGTGGCGGTGGCAAAGGTCTATTATTCGTTGAACGGTTCGGGCTGGGCAGCGGCGACCACAGTCAACAACTGGACCAATTGGACGGCCAACCTCACGCTGATCCCGGGAACCAACACTATCCAGGCCTATGCCGTGGACACCAGCGGGAACACTTCGGCCATCGATACGGTGAGATTTGCCTATAAGACGGCTCCTAGCTCGCTCGCCGGGTTGATGGGAGTTGTGAATGAAAATGGTGGCGGAACATTTTATCTTTGCTTTGGCGCCGGCACCTTCAGCCAGAACTCGGCCAATACCAATTATGACAATGGCGTCGGCAACTATAGTTACAAGCAGCTGAGTCCGAATACGGCGCAGTTGTCCATCACTTATACTGCCCCACCCAATATATCCGGCGCTAAAACGGTCGTGTTGCTGACGTTCATCACCAACAACGAATGCAGCTTTAGCAACCAGAGCAATGTGGTGAACTCTGGGACAATCAGCCTCTGGCCGGTGCCGGATTGGACTCCAGCCTCGTTGAATGGGAAAACGTCGGTGCTGATTGCCGGCGGCCAACAGGCAACGGTGGCTTTTGGGTCGGGCACGCTAACCATTACCAATGCCTCAGGCCAGGCGACAGATGAGAAGTACACATTCAAACAATACAGTCCGCTGGGAGCGATGCTGACGGTGACGCAACCCAACGAAACGAACTTCTTGCAGCTCACCTTTGCCGCGACCAATTACGGCTCTTATTATGCCACCGCCTATGACGGCTCAAGCAATTCGCCGACGGCCGGAACAGGCGTATTTGCGATGGTGTCGGAATCATCAGGCGGAAATGCGCCGGATTCACTGGCGGATTTGGCGGCGCAGGTAACACAATCCGACGGCTCATTCGAAATGAATTTTGGCGTCGCCACGTTCGCCCAGAATTCATTCGCCACCAACTACGCCAATGCTGTCGGGACCTACGTTTACACCAAGTTGGGCGCTGATAACGCCGCATTAAGTCTCAACTATACTGCGCCGCCGGCAGTTGCCAACGCCGTTGGACCGGTGATCCTGACTTTCATCGCGCCCAATTTCTGCGTCTTAACCAATCAGGACGCCGATGGCAGCAACACCATTGCGGCGATTGGATTCTGCGCGCCGCCGACAAATTGGGTTCCGACCTCGCTGGTCGGGCGGACCATTTACACAACGAACACGGCGGGAGCTGTTGATGTGGTAACGTTCAATGGGAACGGGACATTCAGCCAGACTGAAACTGGTTCGAGTAAACCCGGAGCATCGTCCGGCAGCTACACCTTCACAGCATACGGCCCGCTGGGCGGAATGCTGGTGTTAACTTACAGCGGTGGCGTGCAGAATGGGAGCACTTCATATATCCAGACCACATTCACGGGCCAGGGAATGGGTGACTTCTTCATGACATTCTACGGCGCTCCCGCAAGCCCACCGTCAACCAACTCCGGCAATTTTACCCTCAATTAGAGTGGCAGGGAACTGACCGTCAAGCGGGTTTGCTTTGAACTGCACGTTTGTAATGCTCCCCTGCCCTACAGCCCACAATTGGCCTGCCTTCCATTCGTCCGGGAGTTTTGTGAAAGTGACGGCACCAGATTGGCGCTTCGCAAAACGCCTTCCTCGACATTTTGTGCCGATTCTTCAGCTCACACCCTCAAACCAACACAAACGCACATTTGACCTGAATTCCGAAATTGGTAGCGACGGCGCGCTGCGCCGTCACCGGACCCTTAAGGCGCGGAATCGACCTGAGGGGCGCGTGTCCACCCTCGCACAATTCGTTCCGCCCGCTGGACGTCCACCCTCCGCAGTACTGCTACGGAGGACGGGCGGGCGCAGACAGCGCAGGGCACTGTCTCTACCACTGTTTTCACTCCCCCTACTTCGCAGTTCGGGTTTAAATTTTCCGGATTGACGCGTATCTTACGCGCAAGGCGGACGCATTCCCGCAGATGAATTCTCACCGGGGCTAGAAACAATAATTTCCCCAGGTGGGGCCATCCCATTTTTCAAACCCACCCGACGCAGACGAAAATGATCCACAAATTCTGGAAATGAATTTTCCAGAAAAAACGGGAGAAGCCCGCGTCACGATCGAAAGCCGCCGCAAACAAAGCGTCACAACGCCTTCATCCAATCGCGAAACAAGAGGGAAAATGTTCGCGCAAAACCCTTATGTTTGACGTGGACCTTGTCAATTCGGCGTTCTATCTCCGCACTTTCCGAAACATCAGTCTTGGGTTCCACGAGCCGCGTCTCCCGCCACAACGGCAAATTCACCCCGAAAAAAGCTTGTTCGGAGCACCGAGCCGTCACTAAAAACAAAAAACGAGCGCCGGCGACGCTTGCCCGAAAGGAGGCTGACCGAAAGCAAATCGGCGGACCGACTTCCTATTCGGTCCGCCGATGCTTTGTTGATCTCAACCTTCGAAAACCGCCTGATCGTCGTCGCTAACCGCGCCGCCCTTGGCGGCCCGATTTCAGAAACAACAGCAAACCGATGCCCAAGCTCCCAAGCAACACGGTGCTCGGCTCCGGAACCTGATGAAACGATTGTGCAACCTGAGAAATAGTTACGAGCGATCCGCCTGGAGAAACCACAGCGAGGCTGATATCTTTGGTTACATACAGAAAAGTTTCCGGAGGCGTGAGGTTGATAAGATCGTTCATTTCCGTTGGCGGATCGCTTACATCAAAGGCGTCTAAATGGCTATGACCCACAATTGGCCCGCCAAAATTTCCCGTGGACACAGTTTCGTCTATCGCAAGCAATCCACCGCCTTGGGCGCTGCCGGTATAAGCCTGATCGATCATACTGATCACTCCAGCACTCGCCATCACGATATAGTTGAGTTTAAGATCTGCGGTAGCGGTGCCAAATGTTGCCAGTGCTATATTTCCCGACCATGTCAGATAATAAAGTCCGTCTGAACCGATACTAGCTTCAACCCTAATCTGCGTGGGATCGAAAGAGGTCAAATCACTACTGGCAAAATAGCCAAATCCACTGAAAGTTTTATCGCCAATGCTTAAGGTCCCGCCGTGATCTGCGAGGTCGGCCAAAGTATCGGTATACATCTGACCGAACAGTGAACTGACCCCCATGACCGACGTGAAACCCAACACCAGCGCCGTTCCTCCCAAGCCTTTTACCGGATTTCCAAATAGCTTCATAGGTCTTATTAGTTTTGATTGTACAACGCGCCAATCCCGCCATTCAACGCACCCGATACTTTTTGGCACAAGGTTTCTACCATCTTTCAGGGTTGAAAGTCAATAAAATATTTCAATTATTTCTTATATGCTACCAAGCCGATCGCCTTTTGCCAGACAGAGAGAATTTCCGATCATCGTGTAATTTACGCAAGTGCTTGCGACTGTGGATGAAACCGCCTAATGCATTTCGATCTTCCGGTCAATTGGCTTGCCTGAGAGTCCCGAAATTCACTTTCTGCCACCTTCCAGCTGTCCCTATTCGCTGTCTTTTCCTGCTCATCTTCACCTTGCCGCCCCCTGGAATCGAGCCATGCATCCCACACCGCCAAAGGCAGGTTGCAACACCAGTTGATTCCGGACGATGCCGAACACGCTGGTGTCATCCTGCCCTTGTGCATTTTGGCGGTCCATTGACATGACCATGCTGCGAAGTTAGCGCTTTTCTTCATTGGAAACCGGGACTAGCTTTTGCGTACGGAGCGCCGGTGTGGCGAAATGGCAGACGCACAGGACTTAAAAATGAAAAATTGGCCATTTCTCCCTTTTTCATTTCTTTTCTCATTATACAACGTTTCCATTGTGTTTATTGGTCAAAACTCACTTT
>JBEKEJ010000211.1:0-5141 GCA_050013895.1 Verrucomicrobiota bacterium
CCGCTGCCGAAATCCAAGGTGACGAAAAACAGGCCGTTGCTGACGGCCGTGGCGCTGTTGGTCAACGGCCCGCCGACCACGTTGCCGTTGGTCAGCGCATCGCAGACCGTGAACTGCAAATCATAAATTCCGTTGGCCGGACTGCCATGGTCATTTAACCGGCCTTGAAAGCTGAACGCCGTGGTTTGGGCGTGAAGTGCTTCAGACGGGGGAAAGGCTGCCACAATTGCACAAAACGTAAGTGAGATAATACGTCGTTTCATGGGAATGTTCAGATTGAGCCAACATCCCCAACACTTCAATTCGAAAGTTTCAGGAATCGGGCCTCTTTGGCAACGAGTATCAATTTGACAGACACGACCCTCTTGCCATCATCGGTACGACTTGGCACTCGGTGATGGCAAAGACTCGTTTCGTGGCTGGATCGATTTATGACTAAACCAAAAAACAAGAACGAATTCAACCGGCGCGATTTTCTTAAAGGCAGCTCGGCGGCAACGCTGATGGCGGTGCTTGGCAGCGTGCCGCTCGTGGCCCGGTCTGCGCCCAACGCAACTTCTGCCGGCCCGAAAGGAGCAGGCGACCCCAAAGGCTCCGGTTCGGGTGCCGACTTTCCCCGGGTGTGGATGTCAAGCCCGGAAGGCGCCCCCTCTGCCGCCGATTTCGAGGACCTGGTCTCTCATGGCGTGCAGGTCATCGAGACCGCCGATTTTCAGAACGCCCGCAAGCACGGCTTGCAAGTGATGCTGGCGAGTGATGTTGAAGGGATGTTCATGGGAAAAACGATGGGGCCGGAGGATGTCACGCAGATGGGTTTGACGCCCGAGTATGCGGTGGCGATTGCCGGCACCCACAACGAGTTCAGCATCGATTCGCATACTTTTCCGTTTACCAGGGGCAAACACACCATCGAGATCGGCGTGCCTTGGCATTATGCGCCCTATGATTGGAAAACCAGGAAGTATTTCACCAACAACCAGACCTTCGGCGCTTACTTCGACGAGGGCATTTTCTCGACCGACCGGGCGTTCAAAGCGGAGGTGGTCGTCAAACAGCAGGACTATGACGGCAGGCAGCACCTGGCGATCATCCCGGCCACCATCAGCGACCGCAGCCGGCTCAGCCTGCGCCTCACGTTCGACCTGACCAACGTTGCGGGCGATCTGGACCACACGATGCTCGCGGTCTATTGGCGCACCAATCAGCTTAGCCCCGCCGCCGCTTCAACCCAGGAGACCGCGGCGCGGTCGGTCCGGGCAATGCTGGACCGGTTGACCCGCGAAAACGGCGGCGCCTTCCCTGGCGATGTGGTGCGCGCCATGCGGTTCGGCGACGAATGCTTCCTGAGAACCGGCTTTGCCAACTCACCGAAATGCGCCATACCGCTCTATGACTACTCCGACAGCGGGATTGCCGGTTATCGCAAGCTCAACGGGACCGACGAGTATCCGCGCGCCTGGGCGTTTCCCGAGGCCTTCGGCGTGAACGCCTACCGCGACTGGCTCTATGCTTATCACACCGCCACGGCCGAACTGGTCAAGACCGTCGTGACCGAAGCTCACAAGGTCGCGCCGCGCCTGTTCGTTTTCCGCAATCCCACGCGGTTCAACCCGACTCCCTTCGCCACGCTGGCGAATGACCACGACGGCTGCAGCACCCAACTGCTGGCCCAACAGTTCGACATGGTCAATCCCGATCCCTACCCTGTCTCGCGCACGGGCGATTCGCAGTGCACGAATTCGGATCGCGATCCGCGGCCCGGCTATATCGAGTCCATGATCCCGCTGGAAAACGCCTATTGGAGCGGGTTGATAAGACGGTTCGGGAAGAAGTTGGTCCCGTGGATGCAGGCGCACACGTTCGCCCACGACCTGCAGCACCCAGCGCCTCGCGACGCCCATCGCATGTACGAGCAAGTGGCGGCCTACAACCCGGACGGCATCATGTGGCTGGGGCACAAACCGGGCGACACGGCGGAGTCGCCGTGGTTTGGGATGACGTTGCCCGATATGCGTCCTGAAACCTGGAAGGCGCTTCGTAGTGTCAATTACCGCGCTCAACGCGAACTGGGGCGGCCCAAGAAAGCGCCCCACGTCGCCGTGCTGCGGTTTTACGCCGAGCGCTCGCTGGTGGACCTGGAACGGCGCCATCTTCACGACCGCTTTCTTACCGAGCAAATACTTACCGGACTGACGATTGACCTCGACATCCCGTATGATGTCTTCGAGTACTACAAACGCGAAGACCTCGACTGCCGGGAGCTGCGCGCGTACCGGCGCGTCATCATGTGCGTTGCCGACTTGGAGGGCCTGCCGCTCGATGAATTGAGGAGACAAAGGATTCCGCTCTCGGTTGTCTGTTGGAACCCTTCGTCGCTCACCGCGCATTCCGAGTTCACCGGCATCACGGAGCTTCGCCGGCTCCCCGGCGAGCCTGTCGGTATTACCGGGCCAACGGGCGCGGGCGTCACAGTTCCTGAGAGTTACAGTGGAATTACTGAGTGGAAAGGCGGCCTCGGTGTGACGGGGCCAACTGGCGTTACGATTCCTGCCGGCATGGCCTACGGCGCGACGATTCGACCTGCCGCGACCAGCATTGCCAAAGCGGGCGACCAATGTTGTGTCTGGCGGCACCGGAACGCCATCTTCGCCAGCTTCACTCCCCAGGATCCCTTCGATGACGGCGAATACGTTCGCTGGCTGCTGAACGGGGACATAGCGACTTGACGCAAATGAACAGGATGGTCTGAAACAGCGTAACCCTGGCGCTTCGGCGGGCTGGGCGCAGGCCGAGCCTGCCGAGATTCCCCCCAATTTGCCAGGCTGACGTTCTTCCTGTTTCTCACCGACGACACGGAGAGCATGACTAATGTGGGCTGAATGGTCTGACCGGGCTGGTCGGGTCTGCTTAATCATTACTAAGCGGAAAGTGTCGCCGCCTGATATGGATTAGTTTTTACATCGGACCGGGAATGACACAAGAATAAGAACAACCCAATTTGAAACAAATATGAACGCTCACATTACCCGCCGGGATTTTATCAAATCAGGAATTGTGGCCACCGCCGCCGTGCCGATGATTGGCCTGCCCGAGGGCACGCCGGAACCAGCCGGTGTTCGGTCTCCCAATCGTCCAGCCCCGCGCACGCGGCAGGTGCATCTGGATTTCCACACTTCGGAATTCATTCCCGGCGTCGGGGAAAAATTCGACAAGCATCAGTTTCAGGAGGCGCTGCGCACGGGTCATGTGAATCACATCAACATTTTCGCGAAGTGCCATCATAGCTGGAGCTATTACCCCACCAGGTTTGGGAACATGCACCCCAACCTGAAGTTCGATTTGCTTGGTGCGGAAATTGCCGCCTGCCACGAGATTGGCGTCAACTGCCCGATTTATTATAGCGTCGGGTGGTCGGCCCGCGACGCGGAAATCCATCCGGAATGGTGTGCGCGGGAGCGAAACGGGGAAATTCAAATTTGCGGCGCATGGCCGGCGGACGTGAAACCCACCGACCCGAAACCTTACGTCAACTGGAAATGGCTTTGTCCCGCGGCGGATGGGCCGTATCACCCCCTCATCCTCCGGCAGGTGGAGGAAATCTGCCAGAAATACCCGGTGGATGGCTTTTGGTTCGACATTTACGAGCCGGCCAACCAGGGTTGTTATTGCGCCACCTGTCTGGCGCGCATGAAGCAAGAGGGAGTTGACCTCGCGGACAAGGAGGCGGTGCAGAGAAGCACTGCCCTTGCCTACAAGGAACACATGCGGCAATTGCGGGAACTGATCCTCCGGAGCCATCGCCAGGCCACGGTCTTCTTCAACCAGACGCCGCATCTATATCGGCCAATGTTCGCCGAACGCCTTTGTGATGAAAATACGCAGCAAGAACTGGAGGATTTGCCGACGGTTTGGGGCGGCTACGACAAATTGCCCATCGAAGCAAAGTATCATCTCGGCCAAGGCTCGCGCGTCGTGGCGATGAGCGGCAAGTTTCACAAATCCTGGGGCGAATTCGGTGGCTTCAAGTCGGCTGATGCCATCAAATACGAGGCGGCAGCCATGATCGCCAACGGCGCGGCGTGCAATTTCGGCGACCAGTTGCATCCGTCCGGCGAGATGGACATGGCCACCTACCGCAACATCGGTGAGGCCTACAGTTATGTCGAAAAGATCGAGGATTACGGTCCCGGCGGAACTCCTTATTCAAAACTGGGTGTGTGGTTGACCCTCGATGCGGCGGCGGACCAAGGCACGGTCAATATGCTGTTGGAAATGCATTATGATTTCGTGCCGGCGGATGAGCAGAATCTGGATCGTCTCACCACGTTGATCATCCCGAGCCAGCCGTGTCTTTCTGATGCCCAGGCGGCGGCAATTTCGGCCTGGGTGAAGCGCGGCGGCAAGCTGTTAGTCCTCGAAGCGGGTGCACTGGACAAAAACAGAAGCCGCTTCCTCCTCGACGTGGGGGCTGACTACCTGGGCGCTTCCGAATATGACTGCGATTACACAGTGGTGAAACCCAGCCTCGGCGCCCATGTTGTCTCCTCGCCGTTCCTGAATTATTCGCCCGGCCTGCGCACGAAACCCACGACGGGCCAACCGCTCGCCGTCATTCGTGAGCCGTATTTCAGCCGCACCTACGGGCATTATTCCGGCCACGAGAACACGCCTTACCAGCTTGAAGACTCCGCATTTCCAGCGGTGGTGCGGAATGGAAACGTCATCTTCTTCGCGCATTCGCTCGACCGGCTTTATTACGCCAATGGTGTCCGCCTTCACCGCGAACTTTTCAAGAACGCGATTGACCTGCTTGATAGGCAACCCGTGCTGAAGGTGACGGGACTGCCAAGCAGCGGGCGGGTCAGCCTGTTGCATCAGGAATCGAAGCATCGTTATGTGGCGCATCTGCTTTACAGCCCGGCCTTGCAGCGGGGTGATTGCAAAGTGATCGAGGATTTCCCGCCCATTCCCGGCGTGAAGCTGGAAGCGCGCGTCCAGGAACGCGTCACCAGGGTGCGGACCATTCCTGACGGCGTGAAGCTGGCCTTCACGCAAGAGAATGGCGTGGTGATGGTGACCGTGCCGACCTTCACCATGCACACGGGCATTGTGCTCGAGGTTTGAACCAAGCGATGAACACA
>JBEKEJ010000212.1:0-5129 GCA_050013895.1 Verrucomicrobiota bacterium
GTTCCAGGAAATCAGTTTCACGCGCGAAGATTATGAAAATCCACAAATGGACACAAATCAACACCAAGGTTGAAAATGAAATCGTCCCGGTTGTCGTCCTCGTTCTCGTGATCGAGCGGGGGTTTTCGAGGACGAGGACGAGAACGAAGGACGAGGAGGATTTCCACTTGTTCCACCTGTTCCATTCGTTGACGTTGGAGGCGCGAGAGGCTAAGTTGGCATCGGTTAAAGATGATTGCCAACATCGCCAGCAAACCAACCGCCGCGCTGAATTTCCGCGTCGGTGACGAACGGCTGGTCAAACTCACGCCCAGCGCGGCGGGCAAGGTCGCGTCGTTGCTGACCAGGCAAGGGCGGCCGAACGGCGTGCTGCGCGTGGCCGTGATCGGCGGCGGCTGCTCCGGGTTGCAATACAAAATGGATTTGCAGGATGCCCCGGCGAATCGCGACATCCTCGTCGAATCCGGCGGTGTGCGCGTGGTGGTGGACCCGAAGAGCGCGCTTTACGTGACCGGCAGCGAATTGGATTACCTCGACGCGCTGGACGGCGGGTTCAAGGTGAAGAACCCCAACGCCGCCACGACCTGCTCGTGCGGCGAAAGCTTCAGCGCGTGAACATCAGTCCACAGTGCCAAGTCCACAGTCCACAGTCGGGAACAATCGGGGCGCTGACAGAGTTTCGACTGTGGACTGGCGACTGTGGACTTTTGCATGACCGACTACTTCGTCCTGCTCAACGAGCCGCGCCGTCCGTGGCTCGATCCCGAGTCGCTGAAGCAGAAGTTCCTCGCGCTGGCGGCAGGCATTCATCCCGACCGCATCCACAACGCCGACGGGTTGGAAAAGGCCGGGGCCAACCGCCGTTACGCGGAGCTGAACGCAGCTTATCATTGTCTGGTTGAACCCAAGTTGCGCCTGCGCCACCTGCTCGAACTGGAACTCGGTGCGAAACCGAACGACGTCCAGCAGATTCCCGCCGCCCTGGCGGATTTGTTCGCCGAAGTCGCGACGACGTGCCGGAACGCGGACATTTTTCTGGCTGAAAAGGCCCAGGCCACTTCACCGTTGTTGCAGGTCCAGCTCTTCGAACGCACGCAGGAATGGATTGACCGGCTGAATGACTTGCAAAAAAAACTCAACGAACTGCGCGAAAAACTGACGGGCGAATTGAAATCGCTCGACGAGAGGTGGATGGGGACTGATGCGGCTTCGCGAGGGGAAATTTTACCAAAGCTGGAGGAGCTATACCGCTTGTTCGGCTATTTCAACCGCTGGCACAGCCAGATTCAGGAGCGCATCGTCCAGCTTTCGTTGTAACTTGAATTCCGTGGTTGGGGAGCACACCCGCCCCCGCCTTCGCCTCCGACTTCGGCGCGGTCGCGTCGAAGCGAAGCGCAGACGGATCGGGTGTGGCTGGACGCGCCTCGCGTCCAGCGTTTTCGCGTGCGGCGTTGCTTGGAACATCGGAACTTTTGGGCGCGCGCGCTCCCCGGATCAAACCAGTCCGCCGTTGAAACGGCGGGCTGTTTTCGGCCGCCGCTCCGCGGCTTTATTCGGGCTGGAATGCAATCACGCTCAACGGAGGCAGGCAAAATTCGGCGGAATGCGGCTGGTTGTGGCAGGAAACATTTCCCGCGGTGACACCGCCGAGATTGCCCTGATTGCCGCCGCCGTAAATGGCGGCGTCGCTGTTCAGCACCTCGCGCCACCGGCCCGCGCGCGGCAGGCCGATGCGATAATTCGGGCGCGGGACCGGCGTGAGATTCAAAATGACGGCCAGCGGATTTGCGCCGCCGGAATTTTGACGGATGAAGGACAAAATGCTGCTCTCGCGGTCGGCGCAATCAATCCAGTAAAAGCCGCCATGGTCGTAGTCAGACTGCCACAACCCCGGCGAGGCGGCGTAAAGTTTGTTCAAATCCTCGACGAATTTTTGCAAACCGCGATGGAACGGTCCGGCGTCCAGCAGCCACCAATCCAATTGGCCGTTCTCGTTCCATTCCGACCGTTGGCCGAATTCGTCGCCCATGAACAGCAGTTTTTTGCCGGGGAACAACCATTGATACGCGAGCAGCGCGCGGAGGTTCGCGAATTTCTGCCAGTCGTCACCGGGCATCCGGCCAATCAGCGAACCCTTGCCGTGAACAACCTCGTCGTGCGAAAGCGGCAGGATAAAGTTCTCGTGATGGTGATACAACGTCGCGAACGTGAGGTCGTTTTGATGATATTTCCGGTGGACCGGTTCGCGGCTGAAATAGCCGAGCGTGTCGTGCATCCAACCCATGTTCCACTTGAAGGAAAAACCGAGACCGCCGAGATACGGCGGACGCGTCACGAGCGGCCACGCGGTGGATTCCTCGGCGATGGTCACGACGCCGGGGAATTCCGTGTGCGTGATATGATTGAATTTGCGGAGAAATTCGATGGCTTCCAGATTTTCACGCCCCCCAAACTGGTTCGGAACCCATTCGCCTTCCTTGCGCGAGTAATCGAGGTAAAGCATCGAGGCCACGGCGTCCACGCGCAGGCCGTCCACGTGGAACCGGTCGCACCAGAACAAGGCGTTGGCGACGAGAAAATTGTTCACCTCATGGCGGCCAAAATTGAAGATCAGCGTGCCCCAATCCTGATGCGCGCCCTTGCGCGGATCCTCGTGCTCGTAAAGGGCGGTGCCGTCGAAACGCGCCAGCGCCCAGTCATCGCGCGGAAAATGCGCGGGCACCCAGTCAATGAGGACGCCGATACCCGCTTCATGCAAGGCGTTGACGAGAAACTGGAAATCGTCCGGCGTGCCGTAGCGGCTCGTGGGCGCGTAAAAACCGGTCACTTGATAACCCCACGACGGATAAAAGGCGTGTTCCGCCGGCGGCAAGAATTCGACGTGGGTGAAACCCATGCGCTTGACGTATTCGACAAGCGGCGCGGCCAGTTCGCGGAAGTTCAAGGATTCAAAGGCGGATTTTTTCCGCCATGAACCGGGATGCACCTCGTAAATGCTCACCGGCGAGCGGAGCGGATCGCGGTCGCGCCGATGTTTCATCCAGGCATCGTCCGTCCACTTGAATTTGCGGGTGTCCCAGACGATGGCGGCGTTTTTCGGGGCCACCTCGAAGAAGAAACCGTAGGGGTCGGTCTTGAGCGAAATTTTTCCATGCGCATCGCGGATTTCGTATTTGTAATGCGCGCCGACGCCGACGCCGGGAACGAAAATTTCCCAGACACCGGACGCGCCGAGCAACCGCATCGAGTGGAACCGCCCGTCCCAGTGGTTGAAATCGCCGACGACGCTGACGCGTTGGGCATTGGGCGCCCAGACGGCGAAGCTCACGCCGGGAACACCGTCAATGGTGCGGAGTTGCGCGCCGAGCTTTTCGTAGATGCGGCGTTCGTCGCCTTTGCCAAACAAAAACAAATCCGACTCGCCCAGCGTCGGCAGAAATGAAAAGGCGTCGCGCGTCCGCCGCGTCCGGCCCTGGTGATCCGTGATGACCAGGTCATAGGCGTAAACGCGATTGGCCGATTTGGTGACGCCCTCGAAAAGCCCGGCTTCGTGGATGCGTTGCAGTTCAAATTTCGGTTTGGTTCTTTCGTGTGTGGGTTGAATTTCAACCTTGGCGGCATCAGGCAGCAAGGCGCGGACGACGAGTCCCGATTTATCGCCGAGCGGCTGCATACCGAGCAGCGAGTGCGGCGACTGATGTATCAACTCAACGAGACTGTGCAATTCGTCGGGCGTGAGAATCATTCCCGCAAGGATAGCAATTCCCAGCGGAATCAGCGATAAAATTTCAAGTGGCGTCGTCATGGCGACTGGCGACTGGCGCATGGCCATTTGAAAAATTGGTTTGATTTGGTTTGATTTGGTTTGATTCAGTTTGATTCGGAGCGACCGGCGCGACGGAATGGACGGGGCCAGATGGGCCAAGTTTTACATCCCGCAACAGGGATTCAGCATCGCGGGTCGCCATTGCCTGCGAGGTAAAGTCCGGCTGCGCATATAGATCCGCCATATAGGAGCGCTTGAAATGAAGTTTCATTGGCTCCCAGTCTCTCGCGCATTCTTTTCGGCGCTCATCCTTTTCCTTCTCCTCGACCCGCTCCCGCGCCCGGCGTTCACGTTCGATGGCGAGCCGCCCGGCCAAGTTATCCTGCCGACGCACTCGCGCGAGGGCATGAAGGAATTCCCCTATCCGCGCGCACCGTTCCACCGGGTCGGTGACGGTTGCCAGCGAGTCGCGGGCGGACTCCGTAAGTTCCGCCACGAGCACGGCGGACAAATGATGACTTACCTCCACGCCGCCCGCGTCATCGGTCAATTCCCTGGTGTCTTCGGTCAATTGCCGGACGTTGGCGCGCCGCTCCTGCTGTTTTTGCCAATGCTGATAACCGCCCCGGCGCCAGTTGCTGAGATTCTGTGGGCTGATCCGGCTGCCGCCGAATTCCGCAGCCAGCACGGCCTGCACCGCCGGCAATGCGTTCAGCCATTCGAGCAGGCCTCCGCCCGGTTCACCATCATTGAGCCGGCGATTCAATTGCTCCCGGATCACCTGCGGAAGCCGGGCGATCTTGCCATTGTGTGTTTGGATGGCAAAGGGAGGCAACGGGTGTTCACCCGACGCGCTGGTAGTCATAGTGGTCCTTGATGTTTTCATGGAAGTATTTGCCGTGCGAACTGGCGTTCACCAGGCCGGAATACTCCGAGGGCGGGACGTGATGGTATATGTAAACACGGCCACCGTGGAAAACGATCGTGAGGGTTCCGCTCCACGGGTCATAATCCGCGGAATTGAGATTCGACGAGTTCAGCATCATGGCGGTCGGTTGTATGGTTTGGCGTGTCCGGGCTGCCTCAATTCGCATCGGCACCCGCCGGGCGGGGCAGCCTGGCCGGACAACTTTTTTTCCGATGTTGAGTTAACCGCCGTGCACGGGCTGTTGCCAGAATTGAGTTTGCGTCTGTGCTCCGCCGAAACAGCGCAGATTTACGTCGTCTCATACCGACGTGCGTTCAAAATGCCATAAATCGGCAGGATGGGCAGTGCCGTAAATCGGACTGCGCAGACACGTCTGCGCTTTGGAACGACGTGACATGTCGCGTCTAGGAAAGCGGCGACACGTCGCCGCACTCC
>JBEKEJ010000213.1:0-5124 GCA_050013895.1 Verrucomicrobiota bacterium
TAACATGTATTTTCGGGAACTCAACCTCGCCGCCAGCACCACCTTGCCGTTCATTTATCCAGTCAGCGAAGTCAATGGCCACCTGTTACCGATGTCTTGACAACTCTACAGCGCTGCGCCGTTACCGCACCGTTCAGGCGCGGAACCGGTCCGAGGTGCGCGTCCACCCTCGCACAATTCGCTCCGCCCGCTGGACGCGGGCGGGGACAGCGCAGCGCGCTGTCCTTACCACCATTTCACCTCCAGCAGGTCCAGTCCACGTCGGGGAAAATGTTGTCGCGCGATTCGACTTCGCGCAGCCATGATTCGTCCACGGCTGCTTTGGCGAGCTGGTCATACAGGGTAAGGAACCGGAGCAGATGGTCTTTCACGCGGCGGCGCGCGTAAGCGGGACTGGTGCCCGCGCGCAGTATGAAAGGCCAGTCGCTGGCCTGCGCGAGCAGCAGTTCGCGCGCGGCCTGCCGCAATGCGCGCGCCGTCAGAGCGCCGGGTTTTTTATATCGCCGCGCCAATTTGGTCATCCGATCCTGCGCGACGTGCAGGTGCGGATAAATCCATTCGTTCTTCTCGTTCAGCCACGTGCGGTAATAACCTTCCTCGCCCCAGCTTGACGCGCTGGGAGTGACGATCTGGTTTGTCGGATGCCGCTGCAAATATTCGCTCGGGGTCACGAGCGCGACGGTTTGCTGGTCGTAAAAAGCCTTGCGCGCAATATAATCCAGGAATTCCGGCCCTTCATACCACCAATGCCCGAACAACTCCGCGTCATACGGCGCCACCACGAGCGGCGGGCGTCCGATGACAGCAGCGACTTTTTCCGCCTGCGCGGCGCGCTGGCCCAAAAAATGCCCGGCGTGTTCCGCCGCCGCCTGCAAGGCCGCATCGCGCCGGTAAATTTCCTTGTTCGCCGACCCGCCGGTGATGCGGTAATACTTGATGCCGGTGAACCCGCGCGTTTCCGGCGATGGCAGGTGCGGTTTCACGTAATCGAAATCGAGGTCAAAGCCGATGTCGCGGTAAAAATCGCGGTATCGCGCGTCGCCGGGATAACCTTCCTGCCTGCTCCAAACCTGGCGGGAGGAATCGAGATCGCGGCCGAAGGCGGCGAGGCCGTTCGGCGTGAAGACGGGCGCGAACGTGCCGTAACGCGGGCGCGGGCGGGCGTAAAGCACGCCGTGCGCATCGAGAATGAACCACCGGATGTTCGCCTCCTGCAGAAATTTTTCGACGCCTTCCACGTAGGCGCATTCCGGCAGCCAGATGCCGCGCGGGTCGCGGCCAAAACAACTGCGATAGTGGTCGCGCGCCGTCAGAATTTGCGCGCGGAGGGACGGCGGATGATCCGCCAGCAGCGGCAGCAACGCGTGCGTCGCGGCGGTAGTGATGATCTCCAGCCGGCCTTCGTCCTGAAGCCGGCGGAACGCGCCAACTAGGTTGCGTTGAAAAGAAAGCCACGCGTCGCGCACGGAGGTGAATCGCTGGTGATACATCCACGCCAGTTCGCGGAAAGCGCGGTCCCAGTGCGTGCGGTGGATTTCCTTTTCGGCCAGCTCGATGAGGCCGTTCAAATGCCGCTCGTAGCGGTTGCGCAACAAGGGGTCGCCCAGCATGGCGCACAACGGCGGCGAAAGGCACAGCGTCAGGGGCGCTTCCACGCCGTCGCGCCGCCAACCTTCCATGATTTGCAGCAGCGGGATATAGGCTTCGGTGACGGCTTCAAACAGCCAGCTCTCCTCCAGAAACTTGTCGTGTTCCGGATGGCGCACAAACGGCAGGTGCGCGTGCAATACGAGGGATAAATAGCCTTGCATGACCCTGGAAAATTATTCGTCGAGCTTGTCGGAAAGCCATTTTGCAACAGCCCTGGACCTGGCCAGCATGACGATGCCCAGCACCGGCGGAATGGTCAGCAACGCGCAATGAACTTTTCCAATGGTGAGGTGACGAACCAGATTCCCGGCCACATACAAACCTTCCACGAGCAGGCCCAGGCCGGTGATGGCCACGGCGACGAAGCGGACCAGCATCAAGGCTCCTCGTTGCGACGCGTCCATTTGATTCAAATATTTTCCGACGAGGGCGGTTTCAATGCGGGGTCCTGCGGGGATGCGCCAACGTCGCCGCGGTATTCGGTGGCCCGGCTGAATCTCAAATCCGCCGCGCGCGCCTCCGTGCCGTCGGCGGAAACAGCCACCGCGGGCAGTTCGTATTTGCCGTCCGGCAGCGCGAAACGAAAACTGAACGAGCCGTCGGACCGCAATTTGATTTCGCGGCCGTCGAGCGTGACCTTGGCCGTCGGCTCGGTTGCGCCATAAATGATCAGTTCCGCGTTGACGTTGAACCAAAATCCCTTCGCTTGTTCCGCGCCGCCGAACGGGCTTGAAAGGCTGGAGATGCCGGGCGAGGAAATTTCGCGCGCGAGTTTGCGGCGGATCAGTTCGGTGATTTCCAGCGAGCCCATCCAGACGCGGCGCACGTCGTCCAGGCTGATGATTCTGGCCAGCGCCTGTTCCTGCTGCGACGTCCACGTCGCGGGTGGCGTGGCGGCCGGGCGCGGCAGATCGGGATGGCCGTGCCGGCGCAGTTCTTCAATCGCCCGCGCCAGGGAGAGGTTTTCATGCACGGCCTGCTTGACGATCTGGATCAATCTTGGGAACGGAAATTCAAACGGGATGGTGGCAAATTCGGTGTCGGTTTCCACCGCAGCAGTGTCCGGCGGCGTGACGGTGGCGCCGGAAGAGGCGACGCGCAGCCAACGGCCCACCGGCGAATAGTAGCCGAGTTCGGCGGCGTAGGAATCTCCGGCGCGCTCGACGTGGGCAAACCAGTGCCGCGATTCAGGGTGAACGTGGATTTCGTAGAGCGGATGGCCCTCGATTTTGCCGGCGTAAAGGCGAAGCACCAGATGGCCGTCTGACGACTTCGCGTTGAGCCTCAACTGCTGCTCGCGCGTGAGGTCCCAGTGCGCGTAAAGCCAGTGCGGGTCGCGCGCGGTCAAAAAGAGTTTTTTCGTGCCGTAGGCTTCGGGCAATACGGTTTCCGCCGTTTCAAACTGTTGCGCGGGCGGGGTCGGACCCAGCGCGTATTTCCGGCCGGGACCGCTGGCGGGCGGCGGCGCGGGCTGGTCGCCTTCGAGCAAAATCGGCGGCGTCTCGATTTTTTTGCGGGGGTGGTAGGCGCGGCGAACAACGCCGGCGGCGGGCACCCCGGTTTTGGGTTCGAACGCGGCCTTGCGGCGCAGCCGCACCGTGCGCCTGACCGTTTTCTTTTGCGTTGTCCTCGTTTTCATGACCGCAAATCCCCGGTTTGTGGCATTCACATCATTGCCTGACAGTCAGCTTACGGCGTGAATTAGCCGGACGCAACGGGAATTTTCCGGAGGGATGTGAATAAGTTTCGCTCAAACATGCTTGCCAGGGGCGGCAAATCTGTGTTTTTCTGATATATTCAGTTCTGTTGATGAGCCAGTCCAAATCCAGCCACGGTGCGCGACCGCCAATCACCATTTTTGTGGTGGACGACGAGCAGATGCTGCTCGATTTGGCCGAGGCCCTCCTCCAGCCGCTGGGTTACAACGTGCGGACGTTCAGCGATCCGCGGCTGGCATTGAAGGAATATCCGGCCGCCAAGCCGGAGGTCGTGGTGACGGATTACGCCATGGGCGGGATGAACGGCCTGGAATTGGTGCGCGAGTGCAAGCGCGTCAATCCAAAGCAAAAAACGATCCTGCTCAGCGGCACCGTGGACGAGAACATTTATGCGGACCTGCCGCACAAACCGGACCGGTTCATGGTCAAGCCGTATCTCGTTCAAGAATTCATCCAGACCATCCAGAAACTGGCCGCGAGTTGAAATAATTTCGTGCCTCAATTTTGCTCGCCAAAATCGCGGGCGACGTGTTAATTACTTGAGTTATGAAAAAGGTCAAAAAAATCCTCTGGGGCCTGGTCATCATTCTCGTCGTGCTCGTGGTTGCGGCGGTGATTGTGGCAGGCTTGTTCCTCGGCAACATCGTCAAGGCGGGCATGGAAAAGTTCGGCCCGGTAATCACCGGGGTGCCCATCACGGTGGACGCGGTTAATGTGTCCCTGCTGACCGGCTCGGCCAAGGTCAAGGGACTGGTGGTCGGCAATCCGCAAGGTTACAAGACACCGCAAGCCATCAGTGTGGGTGTGGCCGCCGTCGGCGTGAACCCGATGTCCGTTCTCTCGGACAAAATCGTCGTGCGTTCCATCGAAGTCCGGAATCCGGAAATCACGTTTGAGGGGAATCCCCTCGGGGGCAACAATCTCACCAGGATCCGCGACAACGTGAGCGGCGCCAGCGCGTCCAGCCAGCGGCCGGCAACGAATCAAGCCGCCCCGGCTGCCGGTAAACCCGGCAAGAAACTCGAAGTGGATGATTTTCTGATCACCGGCGCGAAGGTTCACGTCAGCCTCGCCGGCGTGGGCGGCCAGGAAATGACGTTGCCGCTGCCGGACATTCACATCCCTGACTTGGGCAAGGGTCCCGACGGCATCACAGCCACCGACTTGACCCGGCGCGTGCTGGACGACCTCACCGCCGCCACTGTCAAAGCCGTCGCCAACTCAGCCGCCGACATCAGCAAGGGCGCATTAAATTTAGGTCAGGGCGCCGGGAAAACCGTGGGCGGAGACGTGAACAAAATCACCAAAGGCCTGGGCGGATTGCTTAAGAAATCAACGAATTGACACAAAGACCCCGTGCCGAAAGCGGCAGCAAGAATCTTTCTGAAAAAAGCCGGGATTAAAAAATCCCGGTTTTTTCCTTTGTGAAACGCGTTGAACCAAAAGCCAAGGCGATTTAGAGGCGCGCACGACGCCCAATCGGGCTGAACCCTGCGCCTACGACCGGATCATCGTCAGAATCATTTTGAACCGTTTGATGGCCTTGAGCGCATGCGGCTGGTTGGCCGGCATGAGAACCAGCCCCCCACCCTGCAAACGATGAGGTTTGCCGGAGATCGTGATTTCCACTTCGCCTTCCAACACCTGCACCAGCGCGTCGAACGGCGCGGTGTGTTCGCTCAAGCCTTGCCCTTCGTCAAACGCGAACACCGTCACGCTGCCGGCCGGCCTCTTCACGATTTCGCGGCTGACGATG
>JBEKEJ010000214.1:0-5082 GCA_050013895.1 Verrucomicrobiota bacterium
TGAATAATCGCACGGGCGTAGCCTTCCACTTCATCCACCGGCACCAACATCCCGTTGGTGGCATCTACCACTTCGCGGACGCCGCTTTCCAAGTCGCTGACCACCGGCACCAGACCGTGGCCCATGGCTTCCAACAGACTGAGCGGCAGGCCTTCGTGGTCGGAAGCCAGCAGGAAAACATCATGTTCGGACAGGATGCGCGGGATGTCCCCATACGGGATCTTCCCCGGAAAGGACACGGTCTGATGGGGGGGCGTGCCGTTCATCGTCCGTTCCAGGAATTCCCTTTCCGGCCCTTCCCCGGCGATGGTCCAGTGGAATGGAATGCCGGACGATTTCAGCCCTTCGAGGATGGCCGGGAACAACCGGACGCGTTTTTGTTCCTGCATCAGACGGCCCAAATAGAGGATGCGCAACAACCGGTCGCTTTGTCTGCGCGGTTCGAAGGTCGCAGGGATCATCACGCCATGCAGCAGGCAGTGTTTGGCCACTGTTCGGAATTCCGTCATCGTCTCCAGCCGGCGGGCGATGGCGGTCGAGATACCGACGATGTCGTCCAGGCAGGCGGCAAAAGGGATGGCTGCGTCGTAGGTCGGCGGATGATCCGTCTGGATGACGGCGATGCGGCGAATATCGGGGGGGACATAGCGCAATGCTTCGTAGGACTCCCCGCCCACACAACCAACCACTGCGGTCGGCCGGAATTTCGCCAGGGTTTGCATCACGGCGTTCAACCGGTCTTCGAAGATCAACCGGTCATCCTGCAAAACCACCTTTACCCCGGCCGCCTGAAAATCAGATGCGAAGGCATTTCCGCCCTTTGGGCTGACGACCAACACCGGGACCCCGCGCCGGACCAATGCCCCGGTCAAATTGTACAGGAAAGTAGCTCCGCCGCCAAATTCAAGCTCGCCGACGAAGGCCATGCGCGGAAGTTCACCCGGCGTTTGCGTTGCATTCATTTGATTCACCCGAAAAGACACTAACCGTATGCCAGTTTGAAAAACTAGGGGGTTTCCATCCTTCACGCCAAGCAAAAATGCGCGGTGGCATCTTGAGGTTCCCCTGCAAGGTAGGGCCGCTGCGCTGCGGCGGCCCCGCCCGCGTTCAGCGGGCGGAACCAGGAATTCCGCATGCGGGGCGGGTTTCATTGCGCCGCTGAACGTGGCGCGGACGGCGCGGCGCGCCATCCCTACCATTCATACAAGGGGAACTTGCCAGATGCACAGAAATGCGCGCCCATTTTCAGTTTGTTCTTGATTTTTTTCTGAACCCAAGCTGTCCTGAGGCTCCGGCAAAGCAAACGGCCTGTGCCGGGCGACGGACTCATGGTTTCAGCCGCCGTCAGTTTCTCATGAATTGAGTTTTGCAGTTCGATGATATGGCTCTGGATTTCAATTCTGTTAAATTCCTGTTCTGGGCAAAGAATCTCGGGGTTTCCTTTGATCGAACCCTGACCTTGGGGCACCTGGCTTTGTTCTGTGCCCCCCGCCGGGTGCGGCGGGCAGTGCGCGATTTTAATCTCACCGGGACTCAGGGGGAAATTGAACCCTGTCTCCGGCGAACTTTCGGCGAGGAGTTGTATGCCGATAAATTCTTCCGGTTTCTGGGCGCAAAGGAACCCGTCTCGGTGGATCGCAGCGATTATGAAGGGGCCACGCTGTTGCATGATCTGAATCAACCTTTTCCCGAAAGCCTGCGGAGCGGTTTTGATCTGGTGATAGACGGCGGGACGCTGGAGCACATATTCGATTATCCGTCCGCGCTGCGACATTGCCTGGAACTGGTTTCCGTGGGCGGTCATTTTATTACCATCACCCCGACCAATCAATGGATGGGGCACGGATTTTACCAATTCAGCCCCGAACTTTTTTTCAGGGTCTTCAACGCGGAAAACGGGTTTGAACTGCGCAAAATTGTTTTGTTTGAATCTACGAAAGCCGACGCCGCATTTTACGAGGTCAAGGACCCCGCCATCAATGGAATCCGAGTGATGATGAAATCGCCGCAACCGGTAATGCTGGCCGTGCTGGCCAGAAGAACCGCCGAAGTTCCCCTCTTCAGCCGCCCTCCCCAACAAAGCGATTATGTCGCGATCTGGAACGAGCATCAGAAAAAAACGGCTGAAGCCGGAAGAGGCGAGCCCGGTCTGATCCAACGGTTCCGGGTGGCCGCAAGCCCCTATTGGCCGTACTGGCTGCGACGCTGGAAATCCAGATTCACGCAAACTCTGAAAGAGGGCAAACCTTCCTTGAGCAATCCCCGGCAGTTTCGCCGGTTAAGCCGGGAGGAAATCCTTCGCGAAAGATAGAGGGAACGCAGAGTTTTAAAGACGTTTTGCACATTTTGGATCTGAACAGTCAGGGACGTTGCCAGGCTTCGGTCCATTCCTGGCGGTACTGGAATTCAAGCCCGGCTTCCGCTAAAATTTCTCGGCAACGGTTCACGCCTTCGATGCCGAGCACATCGTCTTGCAATTCCACGATCACCAAGCGGACACGGCGCAGCATGTCGCGGGCATTCTCGAAGGTCTCAAGTTCGGCGCCTTCGATATCGACGATCAGTGCCGTGAATGGGCCGTAACGCGCGTCGAGTTCGGCCAGCGACCTGGCCGGCACGCGCACGGACAGTCCGGTTTGTCCTTGCAGAGAACTGGCGACGATTACCGACCGGTTCACATGAAATGTGACTTCGCGTTGCCGGCTGATCGCGCAATTTTCTATGAGAAATTCGCACCGGTTCAAATCGCGGTTTTGGTGGAGGATTGGGATGCAAAATGGGTTTGCTTCCACCACGACGTGGCGGGATTTGTTTGTCAGCAATTTATTCGTGATGCAAGAGACGACGCCCATGCACGCGCCCAGTTCAATCACATGGTCGGCGGGCTTGATGCCGAGGCGCACCACCGCGAGATCATCCCTTTCGTATTTGTCGGACAGGAATGTCGAGCGGTAGGCGAGCGACGTCTGATCTTTTGGAATAATGAACGTGCATTCGTCCACCGTGAATTTCCTGCCGCCAAGATCAAAAATGAACCCTTCAATTCGCTGGATGACAGCTTCGTCAAATTTGCCGGCGATCGTGCCAAGCGGCTTGCGGATGGAATCCGGCAAAAAACGCCGCGCAATTTTTCTAATCTGACTCCTCATTATCCGACATTCCCCACATGGCCTGACGCCCCGCGACCATCCGGGCGATTTAGTCTCATTGCGCAATATCGTATTAGCTCTGCCAGTGCCAACAAGCTTTTTTGCCGATCCACGACTAGATTCCTGACTCGGCGGGAGATGGTTTCTGTCCGCGATCGCGTTCAGCACCGATTTTCGGCGAAACTCCGACCATCATGTCCGGCCAACCGAAGACGAAGTAAGCCGGGTGGCAGCGTATTTTACTACTTCGGGCATTTTAAGGTGCAATTCGGGTGGCAGTCTTTACCACTTTGCCGGGCAAGGCCAAGAGCGCAAAGTTGGTTGATTAATTCGTGTTCGAAATGCTCAACTGGCAGTAACTCAGCGTCGGCCAAGACGCGCGGCCGCCAGCCGGGTGCACGAATTTTGTCCGCCCATTTCAGTACCACATCGGCAATGGCTTGCGGGTCGCGAACGGGCACCGCTTCGCGGTTTGCGCCGGATTGAATCAAATCATACCACCGAGTCCAAGGCTGCCGGTCACCATGGCCACGGGCGGTGGGAAATCCTGGGAAATGTCTTGAATCGCCATGCGTGATCATCACAAATTGGCGGCTAATGCAAGTTCTTCTCACCACGTGCGGCTCGTGGTCTTTGCGTCAAACGGCCCGGGCGTTTCAGGAGCGAGGCGCGCTGGCCGGTCTGTGGATTTCAAACAAAAACATCACCGGCTTGCCGCCCGATAAATACCATCGCTGCTGGCCGTTTCATCTGGCCATGAAACCGTTTTATCATTTGACGCCATGGTGGTGCTGGGTGGAAAAGCCTTTTTATGCTTTTTTCCCCATCTGGCGCTGGTGGTTGAAGCGCCAATCCTGGCCGCCTTGCGACGTGGTTCATGCCATCATGGGTTTTGCCTCCGAGCCGTTTGACTGGGCGGACCGACATGGCGCTTTGAAAGTGGTGGAGGCGCCCAACAGCCACCCCACCACCTATTACGGCTACATGCAGCGGGAATGCGACATTTGGTGTCCCGGCGAAAAGGTGCCCAACCCGCGCTGGTTGTTTGCCCGGATGAACCGCGAATTGGAACGGGCTGATATGGTTCTGTTTGGTTCCAATTTCGTCAAAGACACGATGCTGGCCAATGGTATTCCCGAGGAAAAATGCTTTATAAATCCATACGGCGTGGATACTTCCATTTTTGTCCCGAGGAAAGCGATTCCACAAAAGCCCAGATTCATTTCCGTCGGCATGATTTGTCTGCGGAAGGGACATCAATATCTTTTCCGGGCTTTTGAATTGGTCAAGCGTGCCATCCCCGAAGCGGAACTAATCTGTGTCGGCAATTACCGGCCCGATTTCCGGTTGGAACGGCGACGATGGGAGGGAACTTTTACGCAATATCGAAATTTGGCTCTTCCCAAGCTCGCGGAGTTGTTGGCGGAATCCACGGCTTTTGTCATGCCATCGTTGGAGGAAGGATTTGCGGCGGTGGTTATCGAGGCGATGGCCGCCGGGCTGCCGATTATTGCCAGCTATGAGAGTGGCGCCACCACCCTGGTCCGGGACGGCGTTGAAGGTATCATTATCCGCCCGCGCGAGCCGCAACAAATTGCGGATGCCATGATCCGCCTGGCACAGGACCAGGCCCTGAACCAGCGGATGGGCGAAGCTGCGCGCCGGAAAGGCACCGAGCGAAACACCTGGCAGGATTACGGCGACCGGCTGCTGGCGGAATACGAGCGCCGCCTGTCAGCCCGGCGCAAGTAAACTTTTCGCAAGCGCCCCATCTGTTTGATTCAACCCGAGAACCGAAGTTGGGCGCGTGCATATGGTGGCGGGGATAGCGCGCTGAGTTTGTCTCAAAACAATTTCTCGTCGGAGGGGCGAGTTACACGAGCCCCCATTTTCATAGGCATTCGGTCAGTCAGGGGCTCGTATAACTCGCCCC
>JBEKEJ010000215.1:0-5023 GCA_050013895.1 Verrucomicrobiota bacterium
CCATTTGACGGCATCAAAGGCAATCTGGCCGAGGTGATGCGCGTCGAACGAGCCGTGCATGACGACCACCGGGGGCTGGCCCGGCGGCGGCAATTGCGCGCGCAACGGAAATGCCCGCGCGTCGTAGCCGTAATAAATCGGGCAGATTCTTTCGCGCGGGTAACCGCGAGCCGCCAGCCGGTCGGCCAATTCATCGGAGATGGCGCACACGCCATCCGCGCCATAGCGGGCGGGCAGCGACATTTCGTAGCGCATCAGCGCGTGGACGAGCGGCCTGGGCGCGAGGTAACCCGGCCACGTTTCCATGAAGCCCGTGAGCAGGTCGGGGAAATTCATCACCACCGGCACGCCAAGTTTCTTTTTCAATTTCCCGGCGGCGACGGCGGAAATGGCGTGCTGGGAAAGCACGAGATCGAATTTTGTTTCCCGCGCGGCCACGGCGACCATGCGCTGTAAAAAGAAGGGATACAGCAGATATTTAAAATTGCGCAGGCGGGTATAGCGTCCCATCTGCCACTGTTTGAATTGATGCAGACGGATGCGAAATTTTTTTTCGACGCTTCCCGGTTCGGCAATTTGGGGACAGAAGACATGCACCTCGTGGCTGCGCCGGACCATTTCCTGGACGAGATAAACCGCTTCCGCCGAACCGCCGCCGGAGGGCGGATAAAACGGTTCGTGGGTCAGAAACGCCACGCGCAGCGGTGAACGCGGTTCGGTCATGCACCGACGCTAGACACATTTGCCGGGCGGCTTCAATCACAATTCACAGGCGACGTACCCCGGTCACCACGATCGGAGCGCCGGCCTCCGGCCCGGCAATTATTGCGATTGTCTCAAGAACGCGCCGGATCGGAGATCGGCGCTCCGCCATTGCCATCAGCATCGGTGGCCGTGTCCAGATACGCTTTTGCAATGATGCCGACAGCGAAAAGTTTTGACATGTACGGAGGCTGATTTAGGATTGCGTGCCGCTTCGGATGGGGTCGTAGCTCAGTTGGTAGAGCACCACAATGGCATTGTGGGGGTCAGGGGTTCGAATCCCCTCGGCTCCACCAGTCTTCGCTCGGAGCGCAGCGCAGAGCGAAGACTGCCGCGCCGTAGTGAAACGAAGGCGGGCCAGGGCGAACGGGCTGCAAACAGGGCGCTCCGAGCTACGACTCGGCAAGCCGGCGAACAGTGGTAGTGTGTGGTCGCTGGCCAACAGGTCCAAAAGCGCCGAGCGAAGACTGCCGCGCCGTAGCGCGAAACGCGTAGGGGGGCCGAAGTGACTTTTTTGGAGAAATGACTTCATTTCCACTTGCCGTTTGTAATGGCTTTTTCGGCCAGGTTCGCCTCTGAAATTCATCTCCGCAAGGGCTCGAGGCGCCAGCGGGATTTGAGTTTTTCGAATTGTTCAGTATCAATCGAGCTTTTCAAGTCGCGTCGCACCTGCAAACTGCCCGGCGGCCAACTGCCAAGACAATTGCATTGATTGGCCGCGTTTCACCGCTAACTTTCCCGGCGTGAGAATCATTGCTGCGGTCGCCGCGATGCAGAAACTCGCCCGGCACTGGAAACGCACCGGGACGCGCGCCGGCTTTGTGCCCACGATGGGCTGTTTGCACGCGGGACACTTGAGCCTCGTCAAACGCGCGCGCCGGGCCGTCGGCAAAAGCGGCGTCGTGGTCATGAGCATTTACGTGAATCCGGCGCAATTCGGGCCGAAGGAGGATTTTTCCAAATATCCGCGCGACTTGAAGCGTGATTTGAAACTCTGCCGCGCAGCAGGCGTGGATGTCGTGTTCACGCCCGGCGACAAGGAAATGTATCCGGGGAATAGTGGCACGGGCGTCCCGCCCGTCCGTTCACCAAAGAAACTCACAGGCGAGACGCCTGTGCCACTATTATTCAGCACTTACATCGTCGAAGACAAATTGTCGCAAAGCATGGAAGGGGCGTCGCGGCCCACGCATTTTCGCGGTGTAACGACGGTCGTCGCCAAATTGTTCAACCTCATCTTGCCGGATGTGGCGGTCTTCGGTGCGAAAGACTGGCAGCAGGCCGCCATCATCAAGCGCATGGTGGCCGATTTGAATTTTCCGGTGCGCATCATTGTTGCGCCGACGCTGCGCGAACGCGACGGGCTGGCGATGAGTTCGCGCAACCAATATCTTGTCGGTGATTTGCGCCGGCAGGCGACCGTGCTGTGGCGCGCGATTCAAGCCGCGCGGGCGTCCGTGAAAGAATTGAAATCAATTCCGACGGCGAAATTGAAGGCTCGTCTGAAAGAGTTGATCGAGTGTGAGCCGGACGCGCGATTGGATTACGTGGAATTTTTTGAATCCGCCACGCTCCTGCCCGTTTCCAAAGTGAAGCGCGGCACGCACATGGCACTGGCGGTGTTCATCGGCAAAACGCGGTTGATTGACAACGGGCGACTGTGAAATAAGCAACGGACGACCCCATTTAATTCCTCGCGCCTTTGCGGCTTTGCGTTAAATTGCCCGCCAGGTGAAACAGTTCGATTTTCTCATCCTCGGCAGCGGAATCGCGGGACTTTCGTTCGCCTTGAAGGTCGCGCCGCGCGGGCGCGTGGCCACAGCGCGTGATTTTCATTTCGCTGGGGCGATCAGCGGGATGGTTTGGCGCTCGAAACGGCGGTAGATCCGGAAATCGGAATCAATGGTGATCAAACGGCAGTCGCGTTTCTCCTCCGTCATCACCACCAGGCAGGCATCCACGAAGTCCATCGGCGTGTCCGAATACTTTTTCATCAGCGAAAGAACGCGGTCGAGATTTGATTCGAGGTCAAATTGAACGGCGACGATTTTACGTTCGATTAATTCAAGAATGCCCCAAGGAGGCAGTCCGTCAGCCTGAAGAAGATAAGCCGTTTCGGTCACTGCGCCTTCGCAGGTCAAAACCGGGCAGGGAACGTGGTCGAACTGTTCGCGCGCCCAGCGATGGCGCTCGTCGAGACGGTTCAAAAGCGCGACGAGCGGCCCGGAGTCGGTCAGGAACGCTTGCATGAACCGAAACCCTTGAGATTCCGCTTGTCGCTGGAATGCTTGCTGCCGGCATATTTGCCGACGAGATCGCCCGCGCGCGCGACAACGCTCTCCGCGTTTTTGCGCCGTCGCTGGGACATCAGCGCCTCGCGCACAATCTCGGATTTTGGGCGGTTCAGCTCGCGCGCCCGTTTTTCCAGCCAGTCGGAAAGTTCCGGCGGCATTTTCAAGGTCAAGGTCTGCATCGCCTTATTGATAACACCAAATTGGCAAATTGACAATACCCGATCTAAGCCGCAGAATTTACAGGCTTGAAATGAAACAGTTTGATTTCCTCGTTCTCGGCAGCGGTATCGCCGGGTTGTCCTTCGCGCTGAAGGTCGCGCCGCGCGGGCGCGTGGCCATCGTCACCAAAAAGGACCGCGCGGAATCGAACACGAACTATGCGCAGGGCGGCATCGCCGCGGTGACGAGCAAGGAGGACTCGTTTGAGCTGCACGTGCGCGACACGCTCGCGGCAGGCGCGGGCCTGTGCAAGGAAAGTGTCGTCCGCACCATCGTCGAGGAAGGCCCGGCGCGCATCGCGGAGTTGATCGAGCTGGGCATGAAGTTTTCCCGGCGGGACGCGCCGGCTGAAGACGGCGGCCGGGAATTCGATCTCGGACGCGAAGGCGGCCATTCGAAACGGCGCATTCTGCACGCGAAGGACGTGACGGGGCGCGAAATCGAACGCGCGCTGTTGGACGCGGCGTCACAGCAGCCGAACATTGAGATCTTCGAGGACCACATCGCGGTTGATTTGATCACGAGCCGGAAGTTCGGTTTGAAGGACGGCAACCGCTGCCTCGGCGCATATGTGTTCGACAAAAAGTCCGGCCGCGTCTGGGCGTTTACCGCGCCGGTAACGCTGCTGGCCACGGGCGGTTGCGGCAAGGTTTATCTCTACACGACGAATCCCGACATCGCCACCGGCGACGGCGTGGCGATGGCGTTCCGCGCCGGCGCGACGATTGCCAACCTGGAGTTCGTCCAGTTTCACCCGACGTGCCTTTATCATCCGCAGGCAAAATCGTTTCTCATCAGCGAAGCGGTGCGCGGCGAAGGCGGCGTGCTCAAGTCACTCGCCGGCGTCGAATTCATGGAGGCCTGGCATCCGTTGAAATCGCTGGCGCCGCGCGACGTGGTGGCCCGCGCGATTGACAGCGAGATGAAGAAGAGCGGCGCGGAGCACGTGTGGCTGGACATCACGCACAAACCGGCGCGATTCATCATTGAACGCTTTCCCAACATTTACCAGACGTGCCTGCGCTATGGCATTGACATCACCAAGGAGCCGATCCCGGTTGTGCCGGCGGCGCATTACCAGTGCGGCGGTGTGGTGACGAACGTAAACGGCGAGACGGACATCGCCGGGCTTTACGCGGTCGGTGAAGTGGCCTGCACGGGCTTGCACGGCGCCAACCGGCTGGCAAGCAACTCATTGCTGGAAGCGCTGGTTTGCTCGCATCGCGCGGCGGAAAAAGTCGTCGCCGATTCACACCCCCCGGTGGAAGCGAAAATTCCGCTCTGGCAGTCCGGTGACGCGCACAATCCGGACGAAATGGTCGTGGTCTCGCACAACTGGGACGAAATCCGGCGTTGCCTGTGGGACTATGTGGGCATCGTGCGGACGAACAAGCGGTTGGCGCGCGCCCAGAAACGACTTGCCAACCTGCAGCAGGAAATTCACGAATATTACTGGAATTTCATTGTGACGAGCGACCTGCTGGAGCTGCGCAACATTGCCACGACGGCGGAATTGATTGTGCGTTGCGCGCAAATGCGCCCGGAAAGCCGCGGGCTGCATTACAACCTGGATTACCCCGACGCAAACCCCGGCTGGGCGCAGCGGGACACGGTTTTAAGAAAATGATACTATTTTGCATTCAATGTAACATTAACGATCCAGTCAAAGCCGGTGAGGGATTGGATTTGGGCAGGGGAGGATTCCAGTTGACAGAGGCGGTGTGCCAAGGCGCTTTCCACCGTGTCCA
>JBEKEJ010000216.1:0-9839 GCA_050013895.1 Verrucomicrobiota bacterium
AAGTTGGGGAGCACACCCGCCCCCGCCTTCGCCTCCGGCTTCGGCGCGGTCGCGTCGAAGCGAAGCGCAGACGGATCGGGTGTTGCTGGACGCGCCTCGCGTCCAGCCTCTTGCGCGCGTGAGGGACACCGGAGTTCGAGAAATCTTGCTGCGTCCGATGTTTTCCGCGCCGCCGTCGCGCTGGCGCGCTTTGGCGCGCCGCGGAAGGGCGCGGAAAACGGCACCCGGGGCGGGTGCGCTCCCCATCAACTTCGGTGTTCGGAACTAAGATTAAGAGAACGAGGACGAGGATGATGGCAAATTGACAAGGTCAGCGGGGCGGATATGATGTCCACAGCGCGGGCGGGCGTAGTTCAATGGTAGAACGGAAGCCTTCCAAGCTTCACACGTGGGTTCGATTCCCATCGCCCGCTCCAGTTTTGAAGTTTTCAGTAAATGATGGCGTACTTCGCTCGGTTGTCATCTGTGGTTGACCAGAAATTCAGAGGATCCACTGCTTGTGGAAATTTTATATAGCGCGCGCTGCCGTCGGCCATGGCATAATTTGAGCCGCCCGTGCTGCCCGCTCCATTGAGTTGAGCGCTCGTCTGGCCGTTGTTGCTGTGACGTCCTTGCTCGGCAATCCCGGTGACATCGTTGCCGTTATTATTTTCCAATGAATCCATGTAGAAATCACCAGCGTCATGTCGTTTCTCCCCCAGAGCAATCGTGTCTGATGGATAGACGAAGACGCTTTCATTTATGCCCGAGCCAAAGCTGAACATTTTGGGTTCAAGCGTCCCCCAAGCGGTTGTTCCAAACCGGTCCGCAAAAAAATCGTTCCAGCCATTGATCAAATAACTGCGCGGCGAAGCATCAGCCACGTTGTTCGATGGAGACAAGCCGACATTCGCCGGCGGGCTGGACAGAACGGCGATGTCGGTGGGACAAAGCAGAATGTGCACGTTATTGCCGTAGTTGTTGTAAAGGCGGTCGGTCCACCGGCTGCTGTCATTGCGCGGCGGGAAGTTGCCTCGATAGTCGTTCACGTATATCAGGCAGGCGGTGCCCAACTGATGGAGATTGTTCAGGCACGAAATCCGGCGGCCGGATTCCTTCGCGCTGGACAAAGCCGGCAGCAGCATGGCGGCCAGTATCGCGATGATGGCGATGACCACCAGCAATTCAATCAACGTGAAGGCCGAGGCCGCACCGGCCCACCGCCGCGGTTTTGTGATTTTCATAACCAATCGCCTCCTTCGCGCGTCTGTAGAATTGATTTGACGGATGAACCGCCCGCAGCGTTCACTTGGTTTATGAATAAAAAGACTTTCATGCTTGTCGCCGTCGCGCTCGTGCTCGCCGGTGTTTATGCCGTTTATTTTACCAGTTGGTTCAGGTCACAGACAATTCAAATCTCACACACCAGCCGCCCCGGCCGGACCGAGGGGTCCCACCCGTTGATCTTCGGCCTGAGGGTCCCCTACAAACTCACCGAAATCAAAGTCGTTTCGCTCGCCGAATGGCAATCCAATCATGGCGTGCCGCCCGTCTGGCATATGGTTTCGGACTCGAATTCCGCGCCGGTAACCTTTTTTACCTATGGCCAGCGCATTCGCGGCATGAAACCCGCCGTTCCCGGCGAGCAAGCGCAACCGCTCGAAACCAACGTCGCCTACCGCCTGTTCGTCACCGCCGTCAACATCAAAGGCCAGCACGACTTCAAAATCGGCGAGACGCCAACCAACCTGCCTGCCCACCAATAATCGTTCGGTTAGACGCCTTGGGCTCAACGCAGGTTACACGGCGCGTCAATCTTTGTTCCCGCAAAATGGCAGGATGCCCAATGGTCCTTTTGAACTTCCCGTGATTCCGGGAACTCAGTCTTGCACCTGGGAAACCGCGCCACCGGACAACGCGGATGAAATGGGCATCCTGGCGGCGGATGAATCGGTGACGGCACGTCGCCCGGCAGGACAATCCGGCGCCGCTTCGTGTCCGGGTCCACTTCCGGCACGGCGGAAATCAGCGCCTGCGTGTAAGGATGCTGCGGTTCGCGGATGAGCGTCTTGGCGTCCGCGGTTTCCACGATTTTGCCGAGATACATCACCATGACCCGGTGGCTGATGTGCTCGACCACCGCCAGGTCGTGCGCGATGAAGAGATAGGCGATGCCGCGCTGCGACTGCAAATCGCGGAGCAAATTGATGATCTGCGCCTGCACGGAAACGTCCAGCGCGCTCACCGGTTCGTCGCAAATGATCAGCTCCGGCTCGACCGCCAGCGCGCGCGCGATGCCGATGCGCTGGCGCTGCCCGCCGCTGAATTCATGCGGATACCGCTGCGCGTGAACCGGGTCGAGTCCGACCGCTTCCAGCAATCCGGCGATGCGTTTCCGCCGCGCCGGTTTGCTGCCGGCCAGTTTGTGAATGTCGAGCGCCTCGCCGACAATTTGCTCGACCGTCATGCGCGGATTAAGCGAGCCGTAAGGGTCCTGGAAAATCATCTGGAACTTGCGCCGCCGCGCGCGCAACTCCGAACCGCTCATCCGGGTGATGTCCTCGCCACCGAGCCGAACGCTGCCCGCGGTCGGCTCGACCAGCCGCACGATGGCGCGGCCAAGCGTCGTCTTGCCGCAGCCGCTCTCGCCGACCAGCCCCACCGTTTCCCCCGGCTCGAGGCTGAAGCTCACGTCGTCCACCGCCTTCACAAATTCGTGGACACCGCTGAACAGCCCGTGCTTCACCGGGAAATGCACCTTCATATTCTTGACTTCGAGCAGGGACATAAAACGCGTCCGTCAAAATTTGCCGGATTCTTCGCGCGTGCCAATCCAAATCCGGACAAATGTGCCGGGCAAACGCGCCCGGCGAGCGCAACTTCGCATCACCGCCAGCCCCGACAAAGGCTTCAAAAAGGAACGCCGCGTTCACGCGGCAGCCTGGCGGAAAGGGAGGCTCTGCCGGCCGAAGCCGGCGTTCCTTGACGCCGGCGCGAAGTTGCGCCCCTGACCTGCAACGGCGCGTCATTTCACTTTTCCGCCGGCGCCCTTTCGCCTAACTTGCCGCCATGTTCAAACCAGCCGACTTGTTTGACCTCAGCCAGACCGGACATGCCGCGATTTTTGCCAATGGCAAATTCGCCTGGGATGCGCTCAAGAGAATCGAAAGCCACATCGCCGCGAACCTGAAACCAGAATTGCGCAACCAGTGCGAAGGCCGGGCGTTCATCGGTGAACAGGTTTTCATCGGCGAAGGCACGCTCCTCGAGGACGGCGTGATGATCAAGGGCCCGGCCATCATCGGCAAAAACTGCCGGATCCGCCACAACGCCTACATCCGCGAAAACGTCATCATCGGCGACGATTGCGTCGTGGGCAACTCGACTGAAATCAAAAATTCGCTGCTCTTTAATTATGCCGTCGCGCCGCACTACAATTACGTCGGCGACTCGATCCTCGGCCACAAGGCGCACCTGGGCGCGGGCGTGAAAATTTCCAACTACAAATTGTTCCCCGGCAACATCGAGGTGGAAGTGGACGGGCAGCTGTTTGACACCGGCCTGCGGAAGTTCGGCGCCCTGCTCGGCGACGGCGTGGAAATCGGCTGCAACGCCGTGTTGAACCCCGGCAGCATCATCGGGCGCGGCGCGGTGATTTACCCGAACGTCTTCTGGCGCGGCATCCTGCCCGCGAACATGATTGCCAAGAACAAGGCGGGAATCGAAGTCGTGGTCAAACGGCCGAGAGAAAATTCGTAGGAGCCGAGGTGACGAAGCTCTGATTTGAAATTGGCGGCTCCTTACGTCGTGTCCTACGAATTCATCTCAGCGTCTTTGCGCCTCTGCGTTAAATTTTTGCACACATTTTTCCGGCGATTCGTCCGGCTTCAATTCGCTCCCAAACCAAATCCGCAGTTCAATTTACAGATTCAATTTCCCTTTAACCGGAAAAACCGGGCTGAACCGGTGATGCCATTGGTGAGTATGTAATTGCCGTTGTTGGTGTCGGGTCTGCCGGACACGGCATGGCGCGTTGCCTCTGCTTCTACGGCGAGCGCACGCGGTAGAAGCGGCGCGGGATGTTGGTGGCCTGCAAATCGGTGAATTGGAACTGGCCGGGCGAAACCTCTGTCACGCTCCCCAGCACCATCCAGTTGTTCAGGGGCAATGCCAAATTTGTTGTCGCCAAGGCCGTGAAGCCCAAGCCCGGCGTGTTGGTAAAGCCGAACCGGCAGGCACCGCCGGGCAGCTTGACCGTGTTGGTCAGGACGATCTGGCCCGGCGACGCGCCCGCCGCATCGATCAGCAGCAGACTGGACGGACTGGGGATGCCATTGACAAACATCGTCACCATGGTCCAGCCGGCGGCCAACCCGTTGACCGGCGCGGACGTGAACGAATTGGTTTGCCAATTTGTCGAGAGCAGGAACACGGTCTGCTCGTTGTCCAGGCGACGCAATTGCACCACCGGATAATCTGCCGGCGAATCCTGGGCGCCGTTGCCGGCGGAGCCTTCGGACACTCCCCGGAACCGTGAGCCGGTGAGCGTCAGGCAACCGTTGGCGGCGAGCGGCGATGTGAATGTGGCAATCTGCGGCTGCCACGTGCTGGTGAACCCCAGCCCGACATCGTACAGCTCCGCGCTGGGCAGGTAGCTGCCGTTATAGCCCCCCGCGACCAGGACCTTGCCATTCGGCAGAAATGTTGCGGTGTGCAAATCGCGCAGGGAATGGAGTGAGCCGATTATATCCCAAGTCCCAGTGGCCGGATCGTACAGCTCCACGCTGGCCAGATAAGCACCGTTATAGCCTCCGGCAACCAAAACTTTGCCATTGGCCAGCAGTGTCGCCGTGTGAAACTCGCGCGTGATGTTCAGGGCGCCGGTCGTGGTCCACGTCCCACTGGCCGGATTGTCTGGCCAGATAACTGTCGTTGTATCCACCGGCGATCAGGACCTGGCCGTTGGGCAGCAACGTCGCCGTGTGATACTCGCGGGCGGCGTTCAGTGAGCCGGTGGTTGTCCAGGTTCCGCTGGCCGGATCATACAGCTCGGCGCTGGCCACAGCGCCGCCATTCCAGCCCCCGGCGACCAGAATCTTGGAGTTGGGCAGCAACGTCGCTGTGTGATATTCACGGGCAGTTTTCAGCGGGCCGGTGGTCGTCCAGGTTCCGTTGCTCGGATTATACAACTCGGCGCTGGCCAGATATCCGCTCGTATTGGTACCTCCCGTGACGAGGACCATGCCGTTGGCCAACAACGTCGCCGTGTGAGAACGGCGTGCCGTGTTCAGCGAGCCGGTGGCAGTCCAGGTTCCGCTGGCCGGATCATACAACTCGGTGCTGGACAGGCAGCCGGTGCTGTTGCAGCCCCCCGCGACAACGACATTGCCGCTGGTCAGCAATGTTGCCGTGTGCCACTGGCGCGCAGCGTTCAGTGCGCCAGTCGTGCCCCAGGTCCCGTTGGTCGTATTGTACAACTCCGCGCTGGACAGCGGACCGCTGGCGCCTCCCGCAGCCAGAACCTTGCCACCGGGCAGCAAAGTCGCCGTATGCTGATCGCGCGCGGTTGTCAGGGAGCCCGTCGCGGCCCATGACCCATCGGGCCAATCGTAAAGCCAGGTGCCCGGTTGATCTTCATTTACGCCGCTGGCGCCTCCAGCGACCAGAAGCTTGCCATTGGCCAGCAACGTCGCCGTGTGAGAAACAAGACCGATGTTGGGGAGCGAGTAGGTCGGAGTCCAAGTGCCACTGACCGGATCGTAAAGCTCGGCGTTGCCCGAGGGATAACCGCTGTTATCTACGCCCCCCACGACCAGAACCGTGCCATTGGGCAGCAAGGTCGCGGTGTGTTGCTGGCGTTCAGTGTTGAGCGAGCCGGTGGCCGTCCAAGTTCCGTTCGTCGGATTATACAACTCGGCGCTTGCCAGGATGTCGCCGTCGGCGTCCATTCCACCCACGACCAAGACCTTGCCACTGGGCAGCAAAGTTGCGGTGTGATACTGGCGATTGGTATTCAGCGAGCTGGTCGTAGTCCAGGTGCCGTTGGCCGGATCGTAAAGCTCAGCGTTGCTCAAAGGACTATAGCCGGTGTCCATGTCCCCGATGCCCCCGGCGATCAGGACCTTGCCATTGGCCAGCAACGTCGCCGTGTGGCAATAGCGTGCGACGTTAAGAGTTCCGGTGGTGGACCAGGTGCCGCTGGTCGGGTCGTAGATCTCGGCGCCGTTTGTCGCATCGTTGTTGGGGCCGTTCCAGCCCCCCGCGACGAGGACTTTGCCATTGGGCAGCAGCGTCGCCGTGTGTGAGCGAAGCGTGGTGTTCAGGGAGCCGGTCAGGGTCCAGGTGAGACTGGCCGGATCGAACAGTTCTGCGTTGGAAACATCGGACCAACCGCTGCCGTATTGGAAGTATTCTCCGCCCACAACCAGCACTTTGCCATTGGGCAGCAATGTCGCCGTGTGCTGTTCGCGCGGGGTGTTCAGCGCGCCAACGCCGTTGGTGGACCAGGTCCCGCTGGCGGGGTCATAGATCTCGGTGTTGGTTGGACAGACCAAATACCAGGTAATGGCGTGATCACCTCCGCCGGCGACCAGGACCTTGCCATTGGGCAGCAGCGTCGCCGTGTGACCCTCGCGGGCAAAGTTCATGGGGCCGTTGGTGACCCAGACTTGGGCGTGCGCCAATTGAGTGAGGGACAGGCTAACCGTCAGCGTTACCAAGGCCAGTGTGAGCGAGCGGATGGTGTTGATGTTCATAAAAGGGTTCGTATTGCTTTGATTTGGGTGCCGCTGGCGGCAAACTGCCAGACCGAGTTGTCATTCCAAGTGGCTACGTTAAACGGTGTCGGCCTGGACCGGCATGGCAGGTAAGAAACAGACAAGGCCGGCGACAAAGGTTGGCATCAGACACAGAAGCAAATTTTTCATAAAGCTGATTAGGGGTTGCTCCAACTTTATATAAGAGATTTGTATGCTTGGTCAAGCATAAAACACTGCTGGTTTTGGCCAAGTGACCGGGAGAAAGTTCGCAGGAGCCGAGGTGACAAAGCTCTGATTTAAAAATGGAGACGCGTTACATCGTCTCCTGCAAATTCATCTCTGCGCCTCTGCGTTAAATTGTTTGCGATTTTTCTGCACAGTCTCTTGCAGCGATTCATCCGGTTTCAATTCAATTCACTCCGGGTTTTCCGGGCGCGGAACCGAGTCAGTTGCCGTTTGTCCCGGAACATTTCTCCACTTGACTTCATTTCCTTTTCCCGACGGAATGGCCGCATGATTACCCGCAGGGATATATTCGTGGCTGCCGTTTCCGTGCTCGTCGCCGCGGTGGGCGTCGCCCTCGCGGAGTCCAACGGCAAGCCAGTGATGCATTCGTGCGTCTTCAACTGGGCCGACCTCACGGCGACACCGACGCAGATCGGCGAGCGGCGCACGGTCTTCGACGCGCCCACGCCAACGCTCGCGGAGTTCGAGTGCCACATCACGACGCTCAATCCCGGCCAGTCGCCGCATCCGGCGCACCGGCATCCAAATGAGGAATTGATGATCATCAGGGAGGGGACGCTCGAAGCCGTGCAGAACGGACGGACGAACCTCGTCGGGGCGGGCGGCATCATCTTCCAGGCGTCGAATGAAATGCACAGCCTGCGCAACGCCGGTACGAACCGCGCGACCTATTATGTGCTCGCGTTTTTCCCGCATGACGTGGCGCCGGCGAAGTGACCGGTCTTTCCGCCCGGCCCGGGGTCAGCGTGAAAACGCGGCGCGAATCCTTTGCCAAACATCTTCCGGCGATTCCTCCGGCTTCAGTTCAATCCATTCCGGTTCAAGCTGACAGCGAAACCATGTCAGTTGCCGCTTGGCAAACTGCCGCGTGCGAATTTTCACCAGCTCGATGGTTTCCGCGAGCGAGCGCCCGCCACGCAGATGTTCCACCACCTGCCGGTAGCCGATGGCCTGCATTGCGGTTTTGTTGTCGGCGAGGCCGCGCTTAAGCAGCTCGCGCGTTTCGTCCACCAAACCGCGTGCGAACATGGCGTCCACGCGCGCATCAATCCGTTGGCGTAAATCGCCGGTTGCGCGTGTCAGACAGAAACATTCCGGCTTTGGACTGTGGACTGTGGACTGTTGACCATGGACCCTGGAGAACGGTTTTCCCGTCAGCCGGATCACTTCCACAGCGCGAATCACCCGGCGCGGGTTTTTTTTGTCAATTTTTTCAAACGTGACCGGGTCGCGCTCGCGCAATTCGGCCAGCAGCTTTTCCAATGGCACGGCTTCGAGTTCGGCGCGAAGTCTTGCATCAGCGGAGGGAGCTTCGCCGAGTCCTTCGAGAAAGGCCTTGAAATAAAGCCCGGTGCCGCCGCAAAGAATCGGCACACGCCCGCGCGACTGGATTTCCGCGACGGCGCGATGCGCGAGCCTGGCGAATTGCGCGGCGTCAAATGATTCGGTCAGGTCGCGGATGTCAATCAAGTGATGCGGCACGCGGACGCGTTCGGCGGGCGACGGTTTGGCGGTGCCGATGTCGAGTCCGCGATACACCTGCATGGAATCGGTGGAAATGATTTCGCCGTCGAGGTGTCCGGCGAGTTGCAGCGCAATTTGGGATTTGCCGACGGCGGTCGGGCCGGCGAGCAGGATTGGGAGACGGGAAATCGGCGATGGGAGATTGGGTTTTGCCATTTTCAATCTTCCATTCCCTAGCCTCGTTTCGGTTCCCGGCGCGGCAGCACCGCGGCGAGCGCGAGACCGGCGATGAGAATGGGGATACTGACCAGTTCGCCCGGCGTGAGGCCATAGTGGATATGGTCAGGCGGATAATCACCGCGGAAGCATTCCATGATGGTCCGGGTGATGGCATAACCGATGAGATAGGAGGCGAACACCTGGCCGTCGAATTTCTTGTGGCGAAACAGCCAGGCCAGCAGGAGGTAAAGAATGAAATTATCCAGCGCGTCGTAAATTTCCGCCGGATGCACCGGCGCGCCATGCGTAACATGGTCGGATGGAAAATGAATTGCCCAGGGCAGGCTGCACGCGCGGCCATAGCAGCAGCCGTTGAGCAGGCAGCCGATGCGGCCAAAGACGTTTCCCAGCGCGATGCTCGGCGCGAGCACGTCGGCGGTCTTCCACAGCGGCATTCTTTTCCGGCGCAGGCAAACGAGACCGGCGAGGCTCGCGCCGATGAGGCCGCCGTAATAGACGAGGCCGCCGTGTTGGATCATGAAAATTTCCGGGAGCGGCTGGTCGGCGAATTCGTCCTTCCAGTAGGTCGTCACATAAACAAAACGCGCGCCGATGATTGAGCCGACCATCAACCACAGGACGACGTCGGCGATTTTTTCGCCGGAGAGGTTATCGCGGCGGGCGCGGAGCGTGGCCGTCCAAAGCCCGACGAGAAACGCCAGTGCAATCATCACGCCATACCAGTGGATGGTGAAGGAGCCGAGTTGAAACGCAATCGGATGCACGGGGAAAATCTACTGGAAAGCAAGCGGCCGGAAAACCCGAAACACGCAGGCGACGTTCCGGTGAGGATGGCCGGCTTCAGGCGGCAGCGCTGCGGTTGGTCGCTTCTGCCGCGTGAACGCGGCGTCCCGACCGCCCTTCGGAAGATCACATTCAGACGGCGAAAACATTGTGAATAGGAGCGCCGCCTTCAGGCGGCAGAAACCTCCAACTCACGGCAGCCTTTCGAAATCATCCTGCCGCGTGAACGCGGCGTTCCCAGCATGGCCGGAACGCCGCCTTCGGGCGGATGCGAACAGCGGATGTTCGCCGGACCCGGCTGCCGCGTGAACGCGGCGTTCCTGACAAGTGCGCTCATTCGCCGTTCAATTGTGATTGGTGGCCACCGTG
>JBEKEJ010000217.1:0-4958 GCA_050013895.1 Verrucomicrobiota bacterium
AGGCTCACGCCTTGTTCGTTGTTGGTCAGGACTGCGCTCGGCAGTTGGGCCAGGGCCAGCGCGCCGCTGATTTGGCTGGCGGAAACGCTGCCGGAAACTCCAGCCGCACTGCCGGCGCTGGGCGCATACAACGCGTAAGGCGCGGGCGTGAGCGCCTGGCGCGGCGCCATCGTGGTGAACGCAGTCGCACCATTGGTGCGCGTGGCAATGCTCAGCCAGCGGTTCGGGCCGGTGAACACCCCGCTGCCGAAATCCAAGGTGACGAAAAACAGGCCGTTGCTGACGGCCGTGGCGCTGTTGGTCAACGGCCCGCCGACCGCGTTGCCGTTGGTCAGCGCATCGCAGACCGTGAACTGCAAATCGTAAATTCCGTTGGCCGGACTGCCATGATCATTTAACCGGCCTTGAAAGCTGAACGCCGTGGTTTGGGCGTGAAGTGCTTCAGACGGGGGAAAGGCTGCCACAATTGCACAAAAGGTCAGTGAAAGAATACTTTGTCTCATGAAGCCGTTCATACTAAATCAACACCCCGAACCTTTCAATCTGAAAGCGGTGTCGTAAACCATAACGTGAGCATCTTGAATGTTCCCCCGGAACGCCGCCTTGAGGCGGCAGGAATATGGGAATTGATGCATCTACCGCGCCAATGCGGCGTTCTGATTCTGACCTGGTTCACTTTTCTGCACCACTCCATGGGTTAGTCCGGGGACTGGGTTCGTGTAGGTTTGTGGTTCTGGTTTTGTCCATTTCCGGCAGAGGGAGTGACGCGCCCACCCCCGCGAATGTTCTTTTTTCATTCGTGTCCATCCGTGTTCATTCGTGGTTCATTTACGGTTTCAAAATCTCCCGGCCGGTTTTCTGTCCCGCTTCCTCCTTGTCCGCGTGGGGAATTCTGCTAGACATCGGCCCATGTCCGGCCCGCCTGCGTGGCCGTAGCCTGCATGAGAATTTGGTCCCAAGCGAACTTGATCCGCAGCGCCCGACGGCGACAGGGACTACTTCGGCGCGGCGAAGACCCGCCCAGTCCACCCAGCCCGTCCCTGTTCCTGTCGCAATGGCTGGTGCGCGCCTTTGCCGGGCTGGTCACGTGTCTGTTCTATCCCCTGCGCGTGCGCGGGCTGGAGAATCTCCCGCGCCGGGGCGGCGTCTTGCTTGTCAGCAACCACGTTTCCTTCGTGGACTGGCTGCTGTTGACGGCGGCGGCGGCCCGCCCGGTGCGCTTTTTCATCAGCCGGGAATATTACGTGTCGCCCTGGCTCAAGCCCTTCGTCCGCGTCGCCCGGGTCATCCCCCTCCCGTCCCGGCTTCGGCCGCACGAAGTGATGCAAGCGCTGCGGCGCTGCGGCGACGCCATCCGGGGCGGCGACGTCGTGTGCGTTTTTGCCGAGGGCGGCATCACGCGCACGGGCGCGTTGCAGCCGTTCCAGCGCGGCTTCGAGAATATCATGCGCGGCGTGGACGCGCCGATTGTGCCGGTGGCACTCGACGGCGTGTGGGGCAGCCTCTTCAGTTTTGACGGCGGGAAATTTTTCTGGAAATGGCCGCGCCGGCTCCGCCGCCCGGTGACGGTGAATTTCGGCCGTCCCCTGCCGCCCACCGCCACGGCGGCCCTGGTGCGCGCCTCAGTGGAAACGTTGTTAAAGGACTCAACCACGGATAAACACGGATAAACACGGATGAAGATCTTAACGCGGACCGTCGTTGACTTGCTTTGATTCGCGTTAATCCACGACCACGGTTCGCGCGGGCAAGCAGACTGGATTGGGAGCCTGCAGCTCTTGGTAGATCAGGGAAGCCACATTCGTATAAAAACATCCGTGTTAATCCGTGTCCATCCGTGGTCAAAATCAGAGCCGAAAATACTCCGGACGCACCCGCTTCCCTTCACAATGCAAAATCGCCTCGCTGCGTTCTGAACCGCTTGTGATCGGTTGCTGCTCAAGAAGAGTTTTGTTGAACGATCTGCCCCGACCCGCAGTTCTTTGGGCTTTTTCCGCCCGCACACTGCTGTTATCACTAACCGCCACGTTATGTACGCGGATAAAGTTTTTGAGGAGCGCGCGACGAAGGGCTTTATCTGTCTGGCCCTGGCGGTCGTCACTTTCGCGGCCTTCGTTCCAGTTCTCAGAAACGATTTTATCTATTTTGATGACCAGGATTATGTGACGCAGAATCCATTCGTGCAGCAGGGATTCTCGTGGAACGCCGTGAAATGGGCCTTTGGCTTCCATGCGTGCAACTGGCATCCAGTGACTTGGCTTTCCCACATGCTGGATTGCCAGCTTTATGGTTTGGACCCCGCCGGACATCATTTCACCAGCCTTGTCTTTCACATCGCCAACACCCTGCTGCTTTTTCTCCTGCTTCAGAATCTGACGGCCCGATTGTGGCCCAGCCTGTTTGTCGCCTTGCTTTTTGGCATTCACCCCATGCACGTGGAATCAGTGGCTTGGGTTGCGGAACGCAAGGACGTGCTGAGCGGGTTTTTCTTTCTGCTGACCCTCCTTTGCTACGCAAATGCGGTGACGGGTGACAAGCGGCAAGTGACAAGAACAGAAGCCGGGCGTTCGCCGATCGTGTCACGTTTCACGTGTCACAGGTCACGTTTTTTCTGGCTGGCGCTGCTGCTGTTCGCGCTTGGGCTGATGGCCAAACCCATGTTGGTCACGCTGCCGTGCGTGCTTTGTCTTTTGGACTGCTGGCCCCTGGGAAGATTTCAGTTCCCCCTCCGCGGCCAATCCATTTCGATTTTGCGGTGCTTGGCGCTCGAAAAAATTCCGTTCTTTGTCCTGACCGCCATTTCTTGCGGGATTACCTTCATGGCTCAGTCCCAATCTCAAGCCGTTAAAACTATAACCGAGGTTCCCGTGGTGACGCGGCTGGCCCACACGCCCGTGGCTTACGTTTGGTATGTTCTCAAGTTGTTTTGGCCGGACAACCTCTCCGTTTTCTATCCGTTGCGCCTTTCCCAGCCTTCCCAGGTGGTTGGTGCTTTGATCTTGATAGTCATACTGACGTGGCTGGCCTTCCGGTTGCGCTGTAACCAGCCCTGTCTGCTGGTCGGCTGGTTTTGGTTTCTCGTCATGCTCCTCCCGGTCTGCGGTCTGATACAGGTGGGCAACCAGGCCTGCGCGGACCGCTATACTTATCTGCCCTACATCGGCCTGTTTATCATGCTCGCCTGGGGCTTCCCGGCGCTCCTGGGAAAATGGCGTTATGGCAAAGCCCTCCTGTCCGCCGGCGCATTGTTTGCCGCCGTGGCTTGTTTCAGCCTCACGTTGGCCCAGGTTCGTGTTTGGGGAGATACCCGGACTTTGTTTGCGCGGGCTGTGGCTTTGGATGAAGACAACGCTGTTGCGTGGTGTGTTCTGGGCATGGAATTTGTGCGCGGAGGAAATGCGGACCAAGCCATCAGTTGTTTCCGCCGGGCAACGACGCTGGATGCAAAATACGATATGGCTTGGAATGACCTCGGCCGTGCCCTTCATGACAAAGGGGAATTCAACGAGGCGTTAAATGCTTATCAAATGGCCTTGCAGTGTGCCCCAAACCATTCCCTTAGCCAGGGCACGATTTATTGCAATCTTGGCAATTTGTTCCTCGGTAGGGGGCGTTTCGCAGACGCCATCACCAATTTTCAAAAGGCTCTCGAATTGATGCCTGGCCAGCCGGAAATTTATCAGGACCTCGGCTGCGCTTTCGCCCGGAACCACCAGCCGGAACAAGCCATCATCCAGTTTCAAAACGCCTTCCGCCTGCAACCCGGCGATGCCGGCGCCGAATTGGCGTTGGCAGAAACCCTGTCGGACAGCGGACAGGCTTCAGACGCCATCAATCATTTCTACCAGGTCCTCGCGTTGGACCCGGATTCAGTCACCGCCCTGAATAATCTGGCGTGGCAGTTGGCCACGGCGCCCGAGGCCGCTTTGCGCGATGGCAACGAGGCGGTGCGTCTGGCGGAACGCGCCTGCCAATTGACCGGACACAAAGAGGCGCTTTTGATCGGAACCCTCGCGGCGGCTTACGCCGAAGCTGGACGCTACGCCGACGCCGTCGCCGCCGCCGGGCAGGCGCGCGCTGCGGCGCTGGCGCAGGGACAAACGGAAATTGCGGCCAGGCATGAACAGTTGCTCGAACTGTATAAATCCGGCCGGCCGTATCATCAAGAAGCCAGGCCCTCCCCGTAATCGGCCGGGTCCGCGCCCCTGCGGCTATAATGGCAGAAACTCCGCGCGGATTTCTTTTTTGTCGCAGTGCAAAATAGCCACGCTGCGCGCCGCCCCGAACTTTGGCTTGCCCGCGTAACCGGGATTCAAATACAGCACGCCGTCAATCGTCTCGCACATCGCCTTGTGCGTGTGGCCGAACACCACCGCGTCCGGCCGCTCGCGCGCGATGCGCAACCGGAGCTCCCCGGTCAACGCGCGCGGATTCACAATGTGCTGCACCAGAAATTTCCGGCCGGCCACCGTCACGGCCTCCGTCAGCCGGAAGGCGGGCGAACTGTCCGTGTTGCCCAGTACCGCCGTCACCGGCGCCGCCGCTTCCAGTCCGGCAATGATGCCCTCCGACCCGATGTCGCCCGCGTGCAAAATGTGCTCCACCCCGGCGAAGAGCTTGAGGACCTCCGGATCAAGAAAACCGTGCGTGTCCGAGATGACGCCGATTTTCATCGGCGATCCTTCCAATAAACCCGAAAACCGAAATTGGTAGGGATGGCGCGCTGCGCCGTCACCGCGCCGTTCAGGCGCGGAACCGACCCGGGGCGCGCGTCCACCCTCGCACAATTCGTTCCGTCCGCTGGACGCGGACGGGGACATCGCAGCGCGATGTCCCTACCTTGGGCGGTAGGGATGGCGCGCTGCGCCGTCACCGCGCCGTTCAGGCGCGGAACCGATCCTGGGCGCGCGTCCACCCTCGCACAATTCGTTCCGTCCGCTGGACGCGGACGGGGACAT
>JBEKEJ010000218.1:0-4943 GCA_050013895.1 Verrucomicrobiota bacterium
TCGTTGTCAAATCGCCCACCGCCCGCGCGCCCTGGGCCGCCTCGGAAACAGTTTCCTGAAAATACCGCTTCCGTTCCTCAGGCGGCAGCTCGGAGAAGAACCGGCGTTTTTCGTTGTAATACCCGCCGTAATACCACCGCGAAACCCCGAGCAACGTCCTGCCGCTCCGATCCAGCATAAGCGTGTAATCCGTCTGCATCCCGTCCTCGCACTCTCTGGCGGCGTGAATGATTTCCCACGCCCGGTTTGAGAGCGCGATGCCCATCCGGCCATCGTCACCCGTCGAACCCAGTTGCGCGTATTGATCCGTGTCGTTCAAATAATAGTTCGTGCCGCCCAGCGTGACCCGGACGAGCGGCGTTTGGAAGGACTGGGGCAGCGGAAATGCCATCGCCACGTTCGTAATACCGGCAATCGCCGGCAAACGCGAGGCCAGCACAATCTCCGGTTGAAAACCCACCGCGCTCAGCATTGCATGAAGCAGAATCGCCCGGTCCGCCGCATGGCCGTATCCATCCGCCAGCGTCGTGTCGGCGCCGGAAAGTTCGCTCAACGGCAGGTCGTTGAAGGACGGCCCGGCCAGGCGGATGGATTTGGCGACAAAATCGCGGATGGCCTTCACCGTTTGAATTTTGTCCTCCGCTTTCGCGGCCAGTTGCCGGGCCAATTCCGCCGCCCGGTTGGACTGGTGCGACCGTTCCAGCATCGTCTCGTTCAGTTCATTCAGGTAGTTCGTCACATTGCCGATAAAGTAGCCCACCCCGGCGCTGTAAACCCATTCCGGCGGAAGCTGGGTTTCGGCCGGCAAAGCCGCGACTTTTTCCGATTGCCATTGAAACTCCTGCCGGCTGGCATCCTTTTTGTCCTGTTCGTGAATGACGCCCGGCGCGCCGCTGACCAGCCGCTGAACTTTGACGTCAGCCGGCGCGGTCAACTCAAATGATTTTTGCTCCAGATCATCCAGCAATTGAAACGACTCAAACCCAGCCAGGAACGGCGCGTGGGTGTAGATGACCTCGAATTCAACCTCGATGATGGACCCGACTTCCACGCCCGGCAGGCTCGCCACGAGTATCTTGCCGCCCGTGTAGCGCTTCGCCGACGCATTCCAGCCCTCGTCCATCACGTTGATTTCGTCCTTGGAAATTTCCTGACGCTCGCCGGTCGGGGAAGTCACGACCGCGTGAACGAGCCGGGCCTCTTCGCAGGCGGGATTGTAGGGAATCTTCACCTCGGCCTCCCGAATTTTGCCGCTGTAAGTCAGGATGCGCTTTGAATATTTCACCCGGTAAACCGCCGTGTGCGGACCGGTCACCTCGAGTGTTTTCCGGCTCTCCAGAATCCGCGCGTTGGATTCCACCGCCGGCGCGGGCGGATGGCCTGTTATCGCCCGGTCGTTCGCGGCGGGTTTGCCGGCAAGGGCGAGGATCGGCGCCTTGCGCCCGTCATTGTCCAACATCTTCAAAGTCTGTTTGAGGGCCAGATATTGTGCCGGTGAGAACTCGACCGCCTTCAATTTCAACGTCCGGGAGCACGCAAGCGAACCTTCCGTGGCGTCAAAATGCTGCTGATAACTCACGCAATCGTCCGCCACTGATGAAGTTGACGGCAGCGCCGCCGCCCCGGTGAAGCCGCCCTCGAGTTTGAGCGATATGTTTTCCTGCACACCGCAGGTCACCCCGGTCTCAAGCGGGTACTTCCTTTTTTCCAGGCCGGTGCCGTCGAGGATGAAGTTGACCACGCCCAGCCGCTTGCCAATCCATGGCACGCTCACGACTGACTCGCCGCCGCCGTTCACCGTCATGCCGCCCACCGAAAACTCCAGTTCCGCCCGCAGACCCGTGGACACGTCGCGCATGTCCGCCGGCACGAGATTAAGCGACTTGAGCCGCAGGCCCGGCACCGCCTGCTGGAGGCGCTGCTCGAAGAACCGCCGCTCGTCGTCCGGTTTCATGTGGGAAAAGGCGTTCCGATATGCGTCGTCGTTGACGCCCTGAAATGATAGTTCCGACTTCGCATCAATGACGCCGTCCGCATTCAAGACCCCCGCTGTCTTTATTCGCATCAAGTTTTCCTCCGGCGGTTGAATCGGGCTGAGCCGGATGGTGTCGCCGTCGGGCCGGGCCACCAGATAGCTCTGGTTGCAATCGGAAGCCGGCAGCAGCTCGCGCGTGTTTTCGTCGGTCGGATCCATCAACACGATCCGGCCCTGCTCAAGTTCAACGCCCGCGATGGCGTGATTGAAATACGGGTCGGGAACCCCGGCGTCCTTGTGCGTCCCGACGCTGACGAGCACCGGATACGCGTTCAAGCCGGCCAATCGTAACATCGAAACCAGCAGGGCCGCCTTGTCCCGGCAAACGCCGTATTTTTTGTCGAAGGTGATGCACACGTCATGCGGTTCGAAGCCCGGCCGGTCTTTTTCCGGCGTAATGCCCATGTAACGGATCTTGTTCGACACGAAATAAAACAGCGCCTTGATCTTGTCCATGTCGGTCTTCGCCCCGGCGGTCAGTTCCGTCACCGTCTGCTTCATCTCGGTCGTCGTCGCGTCCAGATGTGGTTGGCTGAGGTTCCAGTACCATTTCGAGACCGCCGCCCAATCCGGCAGGGTACTCACAAAAAGCCGCTGCAACACCTCCTCGTAAGGCGGCATGGACGGCTCGTCAAACATGCGCGACACGTTGTTCACCTCCCAGCGATACACGATCGTGTTGTTGGCGCCGGGTTGCGTTGAAGCGGTGACCGTGCCCGGCACCTCGTCCCGCAACGCCATGCGCTTCAGCGGCCGATCGGCCGGCGCATGGACCTCGTAGGTGATGTGCCGGATGAAACCTCCGCCTTCAAAAACGTTTTCCTCGGCATATTCACCGGCAATGAACGGGCGCTCGATGGTCTGGCGCTCCACCGAATGGACCACGTCGCCGATGTTCAGGCCCGGGATATTCACCTGCAACACCCGCCGGTTCGGGTCGTAAATGTTCATGGCCATCTGGCTGTCATCTATGGACTCCTTCGAATTCGCCGCCACGTCCACCGAAACCGTTTCCCCGTCGGGTTTGATCACCTCCAGCCTGGGCACTTCGACGGTCGTGTAGGGCAGCATGAAACCCATCGTCAGTGTGCGGTTGTTGCGCCTGCCCTTTTCCGTGAGCACCTTGACGAATGTTTCATCCTGGCACTCCCCCGTGCCATCCGCGCGATAGACCCGGACCGACTTTTGTTCAACGGTTGCCTCGTCGCAATCCGGGTATTTCGCCGGGGTGATTTCCGCCGCCGCCGCCATCACCCTTTTTACATCCACCAAGGCCCAATTACTCCCGGCATACTGGTTGGTGTCGGCGCGCGCGGGCAACCCCGCCAGTGCAACGGCAGCCAGAACCAGTGCTCGAGCCAACAACGAGAATCTCATCTTCATAAAGTCGAATGATGCTAATCATCATGCTTCAATCCGGCCAATGCTCAAGCCATTTTGCTCGCGAGTTCGGTGGTGGGTTTGCCATAGGGAGGCCTTTGAACAAAACCCGATCTTTCTTCGATGAAAATCCAGTCGTCTGGGGGTAACCGTTGGCACTGCTCCGGGCAAAAATGCGTTCAGAGCGGTCGTTTACTGGCAAAGGCTTCGCCTGAATGCGATTTCAGATAGCGCTCGAAGGCAAGCGCCTTGTTTTGCTGCATGAAGGCGCAGTAGAACTCGATCCGCCATGGGCTGGATTTGGCCGTATGCGGGCTGCGGTCCTGGTTATGGGTGAGGAGTCGCTGTTTGAGATCACGAGTAAATCCGATATAGGTCTGATCCGGCTGAGTTACACTTCGGATGATACAGACGTAAAACATGGCCCATGCCCCGTTTCGTTCCGCTCAACTCCGCAGGGCACGCATTCGCCAAATCCCGGCGGATGCCCTCACCCGCGGCTTTTTCTCCCGCAGTAAACGTGGCTTGCCACGCGCAACATCGGAATCCGAACGAAATTCAGTATGGTGGAGGCGGCGGGAGTTGAACCCGGAACGGCGGTTTTTACGAACCCTTGAAAACACAGAACAATCAACAGAATCAATGGTTTTATTCAATTTCGCGTTTTCGTTAAGATGCGGCAAAATGCAACCAAATCCTTTTCGGATGATAGAAAAAGATAGAAAAAAGTTCTCCCTCCCCGAAAATCTCAGCCCAGCCACGACCGCCTGCAAAGCTGATTTTCTGGCTCGTGCCGCCCGCTTTGCTCCACACAGCTAAACGAATGATTTAATTCTTCATCAACGGTTCCAGAAGCGCGGGGATTTCCTCCCGCCATTCCAGTTGTTCCTGCACATCCCGCCGCTCTTTCGCCAGCCACGCCAGCACCTGGCTCACATCAAATAGGTTCTCGCTGATGAGCGGGCAGCCAGGCACGTAGCGGGTTTGTCGCGTCAGAATAGTCGTCGGACTCGCACCCTCGTATTTACCCACAATTTCCACATCGCTGCCCTGGCGGGCTATGTGATAAAACCGCGTCGCGGCTTTGAAACCCCACTTGTCCTTCAAGTCCTTTTCCACCCACGCCGCCATTTTCTCCGGCTTGATGGATCGTTCGCGCCATTTGCGAAAATTGTCCCGCTCGGTTTCCGTATTCTCCAACCCGGCCGCCAGCACCTGCCCGACGTAGCTCGAACTCAAATCGCCCACATGCCGCCGCCGGATATCCGATTGCGTCACACCCACCACCAGCCCGTTCCTGCATACCAATCGAAACCAACCCACCATCGCCCGGAATCGCGTGCTGCCGTCCACGGAATTGATGCATTCCAACCGCATCGCCATCGGATGCCCGTCGCCCGGATCAAACGAATACTTTTTCGGCAGATAGACGCAAAATGCCATCCGCTCCCCGTATTCCGTGATCGCCAGTTCGGCGTTCACTTCATCCGTGGCGATACCCGCCGTTTTCAACGCCTCCGTCGCCGCG
>JBEKEJ010000219.1:0-4915 GCA_050013895.1 Verrucomicrobiota bacterium
ACAACTTGTTGGCGGGACAGTAAGTCGCTGTGGACTCACACGCTCGCCTGCACGACTGACAACTGGATGGGCCACAACAACCTCGGCACCGCACTGCGCCAAAAGGGCAATGTGGACGAAGCGATCGCGCAGTTCCAAAAGGCGCTGGAAATCAAACCCGACTTCGCGTTAGCGCACTACAACCTCGGCAACGCGCTGGCCCAAAAGGGCAATGTGGACGAAGCGATTATTCAATACCAAGAGGCGCTGCAAATCAATCCCGATGACGCGGACGCCCACAACAACCTCGGCTTGGCGCTGCTCAAGAAAGGCAATGTGGACGAAGCGATTGCTCATTACCAAAAGGCGTTGCAAATCAAACCCGACTACGGCTTAGTCCACTTCAACCTCGGCAGCGCGCTGCTCAAAAAGGGCAATATGGACGAGGCGATCGCGCAGTTCCAAAAGGCGTTGCAAATCAATCCCGACTACGCGGAGGCCCGGAATGACCTGGCATGGGTGCTGGCAACCTGTCCGCAAGCTTCGCTGCGCAACGGAAACCAGGCGGTGGCCCTGGCGCAACGGGCGAATCAGCTTACGGGTGGTGGTAATCCGGTTGTGCTTGGCACCCTGGCCGCCGCCTACGCCGAGGCCGGACGGTTTCCCGATGCGGTGGCAACCGCGCAGCGCGCCCTGCAACTGGCCGGGACGCAGACCAACCCCGCGCTGGCCGATGCCCTGCGATCACAACTGAAGTATTATCAAGCAGGCATGCCGTTTCATTCACACTGAACAAACACCTTGAAGATTTCCCGACAACAGTATGCGTCTGAACGGCCACATCTCGTTGCCTGGACCAGATTCTGAAACCACGCTGGCATGGATTCTTCAGAAACGGGATCAAATCGTCGACGTTGGACCGGAAGCGGGGAAAAGCTCAAGCACAGGGCGGAAGACATCAAAACCCTGATCGCGTTCAAACGATTGGGTGCGCCTTACACACCTAGCCGAACCAACGGTGGCGGACCGCAGTTGAAATTCAAGTTCTGCGCCACGTTGTCGGCGGCCGTCGCCCAAGTAAACCGGCGACGCAGTGTCGAACTGCGATTGCTCGGCAACGACGGCTGGCAATCCTGCGGCAACGTCACCATCCCGGCCAACCAGGACATTCCCAAAGTCGGCGCGGTCGTGGAGGTGAGGTATCTCGATGCGTACCGGGAAAGCAATGCCCTGTGTCAGTCGGTTTTTCTGGAGCCGCGTGATGACGATGAACCGGTCAGGCTGGCAACTGCATGTCAATGGTCGGGAGACGTCTTTAAGTTGTTGATTCAGTGTGAATGAAACGGGATGCCTGCTTGATAAAACTTCAGTTGTGATTGGATGGCATCGGCCCGCGCGGTGTTGGACTGCGTCTCGGCCACTCGTAGGGCGCGCTGGGCGGTTGCCACCGCTTCGGGAAACCGTCCGGCCTCGGCGTAAGCGGCGGCCAGCGTTCCAATAAACGAGGGTTCGCCATAATGAGTCAGCTCACAAGCGCGTTCAGCCAAACGGACCGCCTCGGCCCCATTGCGAAGCGCGTCATCGGGACTGGTGGCCAGCACCCACGCCAGGTTGTTCAGCGCTGTGGGAAAATCAGGTCTGAGCCGCAACGCTTCGTGGTAGTGCCGGACCGCTTCACCTTCCTTTTTTTGACCACGGAGGAAATCGGCCAGAAGCCAGTGAGCGTCAGCGTCCTCAGGGTTGAGTCGCAGCGCTTGCGATAAACTCTCGAAGGCTTCAGCATGGCTTTGTCGCTCCTCCTGGCAGATGCCGCGCAGCCGCCAGGTTTCCGAATTGCTGCCGCGGATCCAAAACGCCGCGTAAACGGTCATGGCCCAAACCAGCAGGACGACCCACAAAGCAGTTCGCACGGCACGGTATTTCTGGCCAAGCCGGTTCCATCCGACCGCGACCAACGCGCTGAATGGCACCAGTGCCGGGAAAGCATAAAAAGCCTTGGCCTCAGACATGAAAGGGACGCGCAAGGACATGTAAAGAATCCCGAGGAAAAATGCAAAAGGCAACCCCAGCACCATGAACCATTCCAGCTTGGGTTTGCGAATGAATTTTGCCAGCGAAACCACAAGCCCGGCAATGGCAAGGAGAGAAACCGCGAAACCGAGCAGGTATCCTGCGTTCATCAAGTCATAATTCCACGGCGGTCGAAATATCAGGTTTCCCACGCCACTGGCGAGGCCATCTCCCCAGAGCGTGGAACAGATTCCATCGCCAAAACTGTGGAACGCACTGAACAGCGGGGAGACCAGAACCTGTCCAAAACGGAAATAATAGGCGCTCGTTCGAAAACCGGGATCCTGCCAAAAGGAAAATCCAACGTCTTTATCCCAGTTTCCCACGATTGGCCTGCCAAAGTGCGCCCAAATGTGTCCATAGTGCCAGCCGCAAACGAACAGTAGCGAAAGAACAACGACGCCCACGCTCTCAAGCCAGTCACGCGGAGAGTGATTTCTCCGCGCAAGCAGCCGCAAACCCAACGCAGCGGTCAAGAGTGGCACCGCCAGCAACGCCGAGGACTTGGTCAGCATCGCCGCGCCGAGCGCCACCCCAATGCCTGCGTGCAGCCACACGCTTGCCCTTTCTGCCCGCAGAGCGCGAAGGCAAAAGTAGAAAGAGACAGTGACCAACAGGCCTGCCAGCGGTTCATTGGTCACGTATTGCGAAAGATACAAGTGCGGTGGCAGGAAGGCGGCGACCAATAATCCAACCGCCTGCGCAGACAGCCTCTTCGGAAAGAGCAACCGGAAACACAGCAAAGCCAGCCAGCAGTGGATCAGTCCAACGGCGCCGTTCACACCCCGCAGCACAAAGGCGGCATCGTCGTCGGGCACCGAATACCCGCACACGTCCAGCAAGGCGGCCGAAAACAGATAATAAAGGGGCGGCTGATGCATTTCCCAGCCATCCTTCGGCAGCGGCAAAGCATGTTTCTCCTGGATGAATTGGATGTACTGTTCATGCGCCTTCGCGTCGAAACCCATGAACCGGGGCAGTTGCGGCAGATTATTAATGAAGAGCGCAGTCCGTGCAATAACCACGATAATAAACAAACCATAAATCAGCTTTGCCGACGGGGCGCTGGCCGGAGCAGGCGCTGGCTCGCCTCGCTGTCGAATCCAGCGGCTTACGCCCAGGACCAGAACCAAGGATGCCGCGCAAAGCATGGCCATCACCGGCCACACGCGCTTTGCCGAATCCATGGTCTGTTCACTTCCATAGAGCAAATTACCCGGTTGGAGAGTCGGAGACTGCGTGGCGCGGCGCGCGTTTTGCCATTCATCGCCCGCGAGCGACACCTGCCAACGCTCATCCGTGCCTCGAACCGTCCCGTCAATCTGGAGCCGCAGCCACAAGGCGGGTGGTCCAAGGCTGTTGGTGACACAAACCGAGATCTCATTCGTTCCGGCCCGGAGCAGTCCGGTTACATCCGCGGTTGTGGGCAACTTCCACTTTCCGCCAGCAAGCATAAGCTGGCCCGATGTTTGGCCGTTGATGATGACGCCGGCGCTTTTGAATGCGCAAACCGCCAGAGTGGCGCCGGCTGGCGGCGTGTCCAGTGTGAATGTGTGCCAAAAAACCGCCTTGATTGGGACTGCATGCTGCGGCATGGCATCCTGCGGTTGGGGATCAACAATCCATGCAGCACCGGATCTTGCGGGCAGGAAAGCAATCCCATCGCTGCGGGCGCACATCCACCAGAGTCCGCCTGCTACCGTCAATAACACCGCAAGCATCGAAGCAATGATGATGCGGCTTTGAAGGTGAAATGGTTGCATGCGTTTTGCCATCCTGCCTTTCTGCTGAACAGGTGACAAGTCGTTTGTCGGGTCTCTGCCATCATCGGGCGCAACTTGGTACTACCACCATTCCGTAAAGGCAGGGACGGCGCGCCGAGATTGTCTCAAAACTTGTAGCAGCGGACGTGAGTCCGCTCCAATATAAAACGAAGTTTAAAGAATAGAGAGCCGACTCACATCGGCTGCTACGATAAAATGGGGTTTTGAGACAGTCTCTGCCGCGCCGTCCGCGCCCGCGTTCAGCGGGCGGAACAAATTGTGCAAGGGCGGACGAGCGCCACGGACTAGTTCCGCGCGTGAACGGCGCGGTGACGGCGCAGCGCGCCGTCCCTACCAATTTCAGTTTTCGGGTTATACGAGTTCCTGACTGTCGAATGTTTCTGAAAATGGGGGCTCGTGCAACTCGTCCCTCCGACGAGGACCCCTTTTCTGTTTGTCACGTCGCACGGGTTTCCTTAATCATGGGTTCAACTTCATGAGTCGGAGATCGCAGAAAAAAGCTCCTGTCGCGCGTTCGAGCGGGAGCGTTTCGCCGGCCGGCGGAATATCGGGAGCGGACGACCCCCGCCCGCCGGAATCTGCAGGCCGTCCGGCTGTCTGGCATGACCGCTGGGCGGTTCCCGGCGTCTGCCTCTTTCTGGCGGCGATCACGTTTGTCGTTTTCGGGCAAACGGTTCACCACGAGTTCGTCAATTACGACGATAACGATTATGTGTATGAAAACCCGGAAGTCGCCCGGGGTCTGACGCTTCAAGGGATCGTCTGGGCCTTCACCCATGTCTATGCCTTCAATTGGCACCCGCTGACCTGGATGTCCCACATGCTCGACTGTCAGTTTTACGGATTGAACCCCGGCGGCCATCATCTCACCAGCCTCCTGCTCCACACGGCGACGGCGATCCTGCTGTTCCTGGTGCTGCGGCGGATGACGGGGTTCCTGTGGCGCAGCGCGTTTGTGGCGGCGGTGTTTGCGATCCATCCGTTGCGGGTGGAATCGGTGGCGTGGGTGGCGGAACGCAAGGATGTGCTCAGCGGCGTGTTCTTCATGCTGACCCTTTGGGCGTATGCTCGGTATGTCGAAA
>JBEKEJ010000220.1:0-4892 GCA_050013895.1 Verrucomicrobiota bacterium
CGGGGCCTTTCGCCGCGACCACATGGGACTCGGAGCGGTCATCGGTTACGCCGGACTCCGCCGGGTGGAAACGGCCAACCTCATCACCCTTTCCGAGGGCATTCGGACCGGCATGACGGCCGGGGCGATACGCGCGCGGCTGGTTCCCCGCAAAGAATTGGAGGCGGCGCATGTTTAAGCCGGTCGCCATGACGCGCTTGACCGTCGTTGTTTTGGAAAGGGATGAACGCACGGTATTGCGACATCTCGGACGGGCGGGGGTGATGCAATTGACGCGCGCGGTCGCCGGCCCCGAGACCGCGCCACTGGCTCCACGCAATGGCGGCGCCGACCTGGCTCGATTGGAATGTCTTTCCCTCCGCCTCGGCAGTTTGCGGCAGGCCCTGGAACTGTCCGCTCGACCGGCGGATCAAGTCGAGCTGCCTGAAATATCCCTGGACGAGGCGGAAAAGAATCTGCGCCGGATGGAAGAACAGTCCAGCCCCGCGCTCAAGCGCCGCCAGCAATTGATGGAACGCTCCGGTGAACTGGCGGCGGTCGGCGAACGGGTGTCGGGCTATCGCGAGTTGGCCATTCCGCTGGACCGGCCCGACGAATCTTCGTTCCTGCATTTTGTCACCGGAACTTTGCCGGCGGAACATTTCGGGAAATTGGCGGTCGGCGACAACGTGGCGTTGCTGCCGATGCCGGAACGAAATGGCCGGCAGTTGCTGGTGGCCATGACCACCCGTCAAAACCGGGCAACCCTGGAGCGCGCGCTGCAACAAGCCGGCTTTCAACCTGAAATCCTCCCCGTCGCCGCTGGCGCGACCACGGAAACCATGACGGAACAAAACCAACGCGAACTCGAACAGTTCGCGGCCGAATTGCAACAGGTGAACACCGCGTTGAAAAAATTCGCCGAAGAATTCGGGCCGTCGCTGGATCGGATTGAGCAGCTCGTCAACGTTGAGCGGCGGCTGCTCGAAGCCGAACAGAATTTTCCGCGCACGGAGACGGCTATTCTGCTTACCGGCTGGATACCCAGCCATGTCACCCCAGCTTGGGATCAACGGTTGCGGGAAATCACCCGGAACCGATGTGCCATCGCCACCGTTGCTCCGGAAAAGACGGACGCGGAACAAATCCCGGTTCTGTTGCAGCACCCGCGTTGGCTGCGTCCGTTTGAAATGCTGGTGTCCACTTACGCCTTGCCGGGTTATCGGGAACTGGAACCGACGCTGATTGTGGCGGTCAGCTACCTGCTGATGTTCGGAATGATGTTTGGCGACGTGGGCGACGGTTTCATCCTGGCGGCCGGCGGCTTGTCCGCCTTGGGTCTGGGCCGCAAGAAAATGTTGCGCGATGCGGGACTGCTGCTGTTGTTCGGCGGACTGGCCAGCATGACCTTCGGGGTGATTTACGGCAGTTATTTCGGCATCCCGGCGCTGAAAAAATACGCGTTGTGGCACGACCCGCTCGAGGGCGACGCGATGGGTTTCCTGACCACCGCGATTGAAATCGGCATCGTGATGATCAGTCTCGGCCTGATTTTGAATGTCGTCAACCGGTTCCGGCGCGGCGATGGCATCGGTGGTTGCCTCGATAAGTTCGGCCTGGCGGGCATGTTGTTTTTTTGGGGAATGTTGGCGCTGGTTGTGAACTATGCGGCCTTTCAGTCCCACGGTCTGGTCAAAGCCGCCTTCATTCTGTTTGTCGCGGTGCCCGTGTTGTGTTGGGCGCTTAAGGAACCCGTTCAGTATTTCCGGCGCCGTCATGCCCGTCAGCCGCCGGCGCCCGGCCACGGTCTTGCGGTCGTCCTCATTGAATCGCTGGTCGAAGTGTTCGAGGGGGTGCTTAGTTATTTCTCCAACACCATCAGTTTTGTGCGTCTCGCCGCCTACTCCATGAGCCATGCGGCGTTGCTGGCGGCGACGTTCATGGTTGCCGCCGACGTCAAACATTTTTCCCCCGGCGGCGGCCCGTTGGCCATCGGGGTGATCATTGTGGGCAATCTTTTCGCGCTGGTCCTGGAGGGAATCATTTGCTCCGTCCAGGCCTTGCGTCTCGAATACTATGAATTCTTCGGCAAGTTTTTTTTCGGGGGCGGACAACCGTTCAAGCCGTTCCGGCTGTTTGGCGAAAGCGAGGCGGCGACCGGTTGATCACGGCAGGGATTGGAGATGGAAATAGAATGATGTGAGTGAAACGAAAGCCAGCGTATGTCACAAAATGTTTGTGCAATGGCAGTGTTAACCATGCCGGAGCGGCAATCCCGCGGCCCCGGCCACCGGAGGGTTCTATGAAAAAGATAACGATGATGAGATTGACTTGTTGGATAATTGGAGCGGTCCTGGCAGGCGCCGCTTTGTGGGGCACCACGGTCATGGCCGCAGAATCCCAGCCGGCGGCCGCGGCGACCGATCAATCGTCGGTTTACAAGATAATTGGGTTGAGCATTGCCGCGGCGATTTCCGTGGGCCTCAGCGTGCTTGGCGCAGGCCATGCCGTGGGGCGAATCGGGTCGGCGGCTGTGGGCATGATTGCCGAGAAACCGGAGATGCTGCCCAAGGCCATCCTGTTTGTGGCGCTGGGCGAAGGGCTGGCGATACTCGGCTTCGCCTTTGCCATGCTACTGCTGCAAAAAATGTAGGAGCGGCGTGTGAAATTCTACTGCATCGCCGATGAGAACACGGTGCGCGGATTTCGTCTGGCCGGCGTCTCCGGGCAGGCGGTGAATACCGCGCCGGAAGCCGCCGTGGCGTTGGCAACGGCCGCGGCGCGGCGCGATTGCGCCGTCATTATCCTCACGGAAAACGTGGCGGAAGGCATCCGTGCGCAAGTGGAGCGGATGTGTTTTGAATCGCCACAGCCGCTGATTGTCGAGATACCAGGACCGGACGGACCAGTGCCGGGTCGCAAGAGCTTGCGGCAACTGGCGCAGGAAGCCGTGGGCATTCACTTCGAAGAAAAAGGAAACTAAATGGCGACGCCGAATTCAAATTCGCCGGAAGTTCTGAGCGGGGAAATTCTCGCCGAGGCCGGGCGCGAATGCGATGAAATACTCCGCCGCGCGCAACGGGCAGCGGAATCGCTCCTCGCCGCCGCAAAGGCGGAGGCGGACAAGATCCGCCTGGAAATGCTCAATGTCGCCCGCGCCGAAGCCGCGCGGCGAAGTGAATTGCTGCTGGCGACCGTTCCAGTGGAAGCCGGACGGCTGCGAGCAGCGCGCCTCGAGGCCATCCTCGAAAACATTCGCGAGGCGGCGCGCCGCCAACTGCGTTCACGCCATTCTGATGGTCCCGAATCGGTGGTTGCGCTCGCCGCCGAAGCCATCCGCCGGATGCCGGGAACGGATTTCGTTTTGAAACTTTCCGCTGCGGATCACGCTGCCTTTGGCGACAAATTGGCCGGGGAGATTTGCCAGCGTGCCGGACGTTCGCCATTGAAGCTTGCCATTGCCGCCGACCCGACCGTGGCCAGCGGCGGGGTGATCGTGCAGGATGCCAATGGCCTTCGGATTTGGGACAACCGGCTGCCGTCACGATTCGAACGGCTCTGGCCGGAGCTGCGCCGGCAGATTGCCGTTCGCACTGCGCTCGTCGACAAAAGCGTGCCGACCGGAGGTGCCGCATGAACGGCGCAAACCCATCCGCCCCGGTCGTGACGCGAGTGAACGGCCCAACCGTGACGGCCGGTGGCATGGCCGGCGCGCAGATGTATGAAGTCGTGCAAGTCGGCGAACTCGGACTGGTCGGCGAAGTCGTGCGGCTCCTTGGCGACCACGCGACGATTCAAGTTTATGAAGACACGACGATGTTGAAGCCCGGCGCACCCATCCGCCGCACCGGGCAGCCGTTGTCCGTGTGGCTGGGACCGGGGCTGGTCGGCAACATTTACGACGGAGTTCAGCGGCCGTTGCCGGGAATTCAAGCGCACAGCGGTGCATGGATCCGGCGCGGCGAAAAAATGCCCGCGCTGGACCTGGATAAGCGTTGGACGTTTGAACCGTGTGTTCAGCCTGGCGAAACGGTGATCGCCGGACAAGCCATCGGCCGCGTTGCCGAAACGCCGCTCGTCCAGCATCAAATCATGCTTCCGCCCGACGCGGCCGGCAAAGTGACGTCCATGGTCAGCCAGGGCGATTACAACTTGCGCGAAACGTTGGCCGTCATCGAAACTTCTGCCGGCCCGCGCGAAATCACGATGCTCCAGCAATGGCCGGTGCGCGTGCCGCGTCCGATCCGCGAGCGGTTGCGCATCGTCGAGCCGCTCATCACCGGCCAGCGCATCATTGACACATTTTTCCCCATCGGCAAGGGCGGCGCGGCGGCGATTCCCGGCGGCTTCGGCACGGGAAAAACGATCACGCAGCATCAGCTCGCAAAATGGTCGGATGCCGAGATCATCGTGTTTATCGGCTGCGGCGAGCGCGGCAACGAAATGACCGAGGTGCTGCGCGAATTTCCCGAATTGAAAGACCCGCGCTCCGGCCGGCCGTTGATGGAACGCACGATCCTCATCGCCAACACGTCGAACATGCCGGTGGCCGCGCGCGAGGTTTCCATCTATACCGGCATCACGCTCGCCGAGTATTACCGCGACATGGGCAAGAGCGTCGCCGTGTTCGCCGACTCGACGAGCCGGTGGGCCGAGGCGCTCCGCGAACTCGCCGCGCGCCTGGAAGAAATGCCCGCCGAGGAAGGTTTCCCCGCCACGCTGCCGACCCGGCTGGCGCAATTTTACGAACGCGGCGGCGCGGTCACGACGCTCGCCGGTGATCGCGGTTCGGTGAGCATCGTCGGCGCCGTCAGCCCGCCGGGCGGAGATTTTTCCGAGCCGGTCACGCAGCACACCCGCCGGTTCATCCGCTGCTTCTGGGCGCTCGACACCGAGCTCGCCAACGCGCGGCA
>JBEKEJ010000221.1:0-4873 GCA_050013895.1 Verrucomicrobiota bacterium
GGGGAGGTCGAACGCGGCGAAAAAATCATTTCCATCGAAGCTTTGCTGCGAATCGCCAAAGCTGTAAAAACGCCCATTCACGAATTCTTGCGCGACATTTGATTTCCGGCCGGTTGCCTCGCCGCTGGCGTTGGGTACGATAGCGTTAGAGCTCCGGGAGCAGAGGCATGCCGCAATAACCGAGACTGAAGCATTACGCGCAAGGTGATTTTCCCGCGCATGGCAAACAAAAATTCCCATACTTGTCGCCGATGCCGTCTTGGTGCTAACGTCATTTCATCCGGCTCGGGAAAATCAATTTGTACATGCCAAAAAAAACAAATCACTTCCGGCTAATGTCTGTTGAACGTTTTGGCGAATCGGGGTAAACAACGAAACCAGGAGCCCATAATGAACGAAATCTCGCCCAAAGAGGTCAGTGAGCTGCATGACCGTATTACCCAGGAACTCAACAAAGTCATCGTCGGCCAGGAACAAATCGTTCGGCTGCTACTGGTGAGTTTGTTCGCCCGCGGTCATTGTCTGCTTGTCGGCGTGCCGGGCTTGGCCAAAACTCTTATCGTCCGCACGCTGTCCGAAATCCTTCGATTGAGTTTCAAGCGCATCCAGTTCACCCCGGACTTGATGCCGGCTGACATCATCGGCTCGGAAATTCTTCAAGAGCGCGAACGACGGCTGGAATTTGAATACCAGCCCGGGCCGGTTTTTGCGAACCTCATCCTTGCCGATGAAATCAACCGCACCCCGCCGAAGACACAGGCCGCCTTGCTCGAAGCCATGCAAGAACGCAAGGTCACTGTCGCCGGCCAGTCGCGCGTGCTGCCCGATCCGTTCCTGGTCGTGGCAACGCAAAATCCCATCGAACAGGAAGGCACTTATCCCTTGCCCGAGGCGCAGCTTGATCGATTCATGTTCTCGCTCTATCTCGATTATCCGGCGAAAGCCGAAGAAATAGAAATCGTAAAGCGCACCACCTTTCAAGAAAAGTCCGCCCTGGCACCAACCATCGGCGCGCAAGATTTGCTGCGGGTTCAACAACTCGTGCTTGCGGCACCGGTTTCGGACCACGTCATTGATTACGCGGTTTCGCTGGCGGCGGCCACGCGTCCTGGCAACGCGGATTCGCCGCAACCGGCTCGTGATTTTGTCGAATGGGGCGCCGGGCCGCGTGCCTCCCAGTATCTCATTCTCGGTGCCAAGGCATTGGCGCTGCTGAAGGGGAAAATCAGCCCCGAAACCGCAGACGTGCGCGAAGTGGCGTTGCCTGTTTTGCAACACCGCGTCATCACGAATTATCGCGCGACGGGCGCGGGCAAAAAATCGCGCGATATTGTGCAAAGCATTCTGGCGAAGGTGCAGGAAAAGTCATACTGACAACGCGCGACGTCGTTCAGCCGCCTTGCCAATCATGAACGATAAATTTCGTAAACCGCCCATCATCGGCAGTGTGCCACCGGTGATCGCGCCACCGCGAATTGCGGTTCCGCCGCCATTGCCGCCGGCGTCGAGAGTTCCGCCATCGCTGGCGAATTTTTTCAAACCGCCTGAATCAATGATTCCCAGAGGATCGCTTCTCTCGCTGGCGGAACTGGAACGATTTGGAAATTTGTTGGTGTTCGCCCGCTCGACGGTCGAAGGCTATTTCGTCGGCAAACACAAATCGCCCTATCGCGGTTCGTCGGTCGAGTTTACAGACTACAAGGAATACGTGCCGGGCGACGACATAAAACGCATTGACTGGCGCGCTTACGGCCGCACGCGCCGACTGTTTGTCCGCCAATACGAAGCGGAAACCGACATGGTGATTTATCTGCTTTTGGACATCAGCGCCTCGATGAGCTACTCCGGCATGGGTCGGGAATCAAAATATGTTCTCGCCGCCAAAATCGCCGCCGCGCTTTCCTATCTGATGATTCATCAGGGCGACAAAGTTGCGCTCGTTTTGTTCGCGGAAACGATGAAACGCTTTCTGCCACCCGGCGGAACACGCAGTCATCTGCACAACCTTGTCGCCGAACTTGAATCGGTCGTGCCTGCGTCCACCACCGGCATTGCCAACGCACTGGTTGAATGCAATTCGCTTTTTAAGAAACGGGGACGTCTGATAGTGTTGTCTGATTTCTGGGATGACACCGACAAGACGTTTGAGGCATTGAGCCGGTTCCTGCATCGAAAATTTGAAGTTCTTTTGCTGCACATCGTCCATCCTCACGAACTGGATTTACCCGGCGTCCATGCAGCGCGTTTCCATGATATGGAGACACACGAAGAAGTTGAAGTGGAGCCGGAGGAAATCCGCGCCGCGTATCGTGAATCGGCGCGCCAACGGGCAAACACGCTGGCTCGCGAAGCTCACAACCGCCACATCAGCCACGCATTGGTTCATACGAACCGGCCGTATCTCGATGCCATCGAAGCTTACATAGGCTTCCGCGGAAGAAATACTCTGTCCACGCGCTGATTCCATGTCATTTTTGAGTCCAACTCTGTTCGCCGTCTTGATTCCGCTGGTGGGACTGCCTGTGGTGCTGCATTTGTTGAACAAGGGATTCCCACGCCGTTTCAAATTTCCATCCATCGAACTGATCAAGGAAACCATGGCGCGCCGCTCAAAATTGCATCGTTGGCGGCATTGGATTCTCCTGCTTCTGCGCACGGTGTTTCTGTTGTTGCTGCTCTTGTCTTTTCTTCAGCCGGTGTTGAAACGTTTCGGCGCCAATCCCGCCAACCGGAAGGGACGCCAGGTTCTAATCGTGTTCGATCATTCCATCAGCATGGAACACAAGGGCGACGGACCGACGTCGCGCGAGCGCGCCATCTACGAAGCCACCAAGCTGATGGATTCACTCCGCCCGGATGACACGATAAATATTCTGCTCATGGAACCAAATCCCACTACTTGCTTCGTTTCGTTTTCGAAGGACGCAACCACGGCCAGGCGGTTTTTGAACCAGCTCAAGCCCGGATTTGGCCGCGCGGATGTCAACCTTGCCAACTCGGTGGCAGCCCGGCTTTTTCCCCAAGCCGGAGCACGACCGGAAATTTATTATGTTTCGGATTTCGAACGTAAGAAGTGGGCCAACGCCAATTTCACCATGCTGCCACCGGCGGTGGAATTATTTTTCGTGGACGTCGGGCCGAAGCACCGCGATAACCGCGCCATTCTCGACGCCCGGCCTTCTCAAAGCGAAATGCTGGCCGGCGACACCGTCCCGCTCGAAATCACCATTGGCAATTTCAGCCAGGAACCGTTCAACGACCGCGTTACGGTCACGCTCGACAAACAATTTAGTTTTGATCAGGAAGTCTCCATTGCTCCGTGGTCGGAGGAGAAAGTCACTGTGCCGGTTTCGATTGGCGGACCGGGTGTGCATCTGTGCGAGGTGCGCCTGCCACCGGACGCCCTCGAATACGACAACCATTTCTTCCTGACGCTGGCCGCCCAGGAAAAGGAGGAGGTACTGATTGTCACTGATGGGGCGGAGGACCGGAGAAGTGGCGCGTATTATCTCAAAACGGCACTCAATCCGTTTGAAAACGAAGCCGGTTCGTTGTTGCCGCGAATCATTTCATCCAGCGAACTTTCGCCTTCTCGCCTTGCAGGCGTGCAAAAAATGTTCTTCACACGGCTCAATCGGTTAAGCCCGCCAGCGTGCGATGTCGTGTCAAAATTCCTGTTTCAAGGCGGCGGCTTGATTTATTTCCTCGATGGCCCGGCCGATGCGGAAAACCTGACTTCTTTGGAAAAAGTCTTTGGTCCGCATACCATGCCCATGCGTCTGTCCCGGCAGATTGTAGCCACCAATGTGACCGCAGGTGCACAGCAGATTGCGCGTGGTGATTTCCAATCGCCCTACCTGAAGCTGTTTCAAGGCGATGCACGCCAGGACCTCGCGCTGTTGGATTTTTACGATTATTACCAGGCTGGCGCGACCAGCGCGGGCGGTGTTTTGCTGGAATATGGCGACAAATCACCGGCCATGGCGTCGTTGCATTACGGCCTCGGCACCATGTTGCTTTTGAATTTTTCTGCCAGCGAATTTTCAAGCAACCTTGCCCGGCAACGGATTTTTCCGGCGTGGGTGCAGAGTTTGGCGAAAGCCATTTCCACGGACGAACCGCCGCCGTCGTCCCATACCGTGGGCGAAACGCTTCACACCGAAATCTGGCGCAGCGAAATGCACAATGAGGTCATCAGCCCCGCTGGCGCGCCGGTCACGACGCAACGTGAACTGACCGGGGAGCGTTGCAGTGTTACATTCACGCCGAATCAACTTGGATTTTATACGCTGGGGTCGCCGCGTCCGCTGTATGCCTTCGGCATCAACCCGGTCGCGGATGAATCCGATTTACGCCCCATTGATAAAAATCTTCTTCCCACGGAATTTTCGGACAATCACGAAGCGCATTTTGTTGCCGGCAGTGAAGATTTTGATGAACTGGCAAAAGGCCGGCCGATTTTTCACTGGTTTGTATTGGGTGCGCTCGCGTTTCTCCTGCTGGAAAGCGGGTTTCAGCTTTTAATCCGGAGGACGGCTTCATGAACGGCACCTCGACCAGCGGTCTGGTTTTCGACCCGATCCTGCCGGCGCCGGTCATTGCGATACTTGGCGCGCTGTTGTTGTTCCTTACCATTCGCATTTACTGGCACGTGGGGACGTCCATCGGGACATGGCGCAATTTAACGCTGTTGCATTTCCGCGTCGCGGGTATTGCGCTGGTCATGCTGGTGCTGCTCCAACCATCGCGGCGCGAAATTCTACCGCCGCCCACGAAAGATCGCGTCACCTTGATTGGCTTGGACACTTCGTTGAGCATGAAACAGCGCGATGCTGGAAATGAATCCCGATTTGACGCCGCCAAAAATCTGCTA